>CALYAA010000005.1 GCA_944393385.1 uncultured Clostridia bacterium | reverse complement strand
ACCGCCGTATACCGAACGGTACGTACGGTGGTGTGAGAGGGAATAAATAAAATAATTATTTATTCTCTACTCGATTACAATAGGAAAGTTATATTTCCATATTGTATAAATAGCTACAATCGTTAGTCCTTTGAGATTTTCTTATTTGTTCTTGTATAGGAAAAATTAAGTTTTTCCTATACAAGAAAAGAGCTTCGCTCAAACGGATGCACACAAATTTTACTTTGTAAAATTTGGCGTGCAAACAATAACGTGGACTTTAAAATGTTATAAACATATAAAAAGTTTAAAAAAATCCGCTATTGTTTTAGTAGGTGTAAAACATGCACAATTTAGGTCTTTATTTTTTTATCAAGTTGTGATAAAATATGACAAAAATAGTACAATTAGAAAGAGGAAGAAAAATGATAACAGAGCAAGAAGTAAATAAACAGAAAGAATTTATACAAAAAGTAAAAGAATTAAATAATGCCAAAAACTTAAAATACTATATATTAACAATGGGATGTCAATTAAATGAAAATGATTCAGAAAAACTATGTGGAATGATAGAAGAAATGGGATATACCATAACAGAGCAATATCAAGAAGCAGATTTAGTAGTATTTAACACATGTTGTGTTAGAGAAAATGCAGAAGACAAACTATTTGGAAAATTAGGAGAATTAAAAAGAGTAAAAGAACAAAAAGGAACAATAATAGCAATTGGTGGATGTATGATGCAAGAAAAACATATAACAGATAAAATACACGAAAGTTATCCGTACACAGACATAATATTCGGAACTCATACATTATATAAATTTCCAGAAGACTTATATAAAACAATTTTAAGTAAAACTAAAATGCAAGATGTTATAGACATTGATGGAGAAGTATATGAAGGTCTACCAATAAAAAGAACAAGTAATATAAAAGCATCTGTAACAATAATGTATGGATGTAATAATTTTTGTACATATTGTATAGTTCCATATGTACGTGGAAGAGAGAGAAGTAGACATCCAAAAGATATTTTAGAAGAAGTTGAACAATTAGCAAAACAAGGATATAAAGAAATAACATTATTAGGACAAAATGTAAATTCTTATTTAATAGTAGAAAAATGGAAAGAAAAGGGTATAGATTACCAAGGAATTAACTCATTTGCAACACTACTTAGAGCTATAAATAAAATAGATGGAATTGAAAGAATACGTTTTGTATCACCACATCCAAAAGATTTTACAGATGATGTAATTTCAGCAATAGCAGAATGTGAAAAAGTATGTAAATTAGTACATTTGCCACTTCAATCTGGAAGTACAAATGTATTAAAAAGAATGAATAGAAAATATACAAAAGAACAATATTTACAATTAGTAGAAAAAATGAAAAAACAAATACCAAATTTAACATTATCAACAGATATAATTGTAGGATTTGCAGGAGAAACAGAAGAAGATTTTGAAGATACACTAGATGTAGTAAGAAAAGTATGTTTTGAACAAGTATATATGTTTATTTATTCAAGAAGAGTAGGAACACCCGGAGACAAAATGCCAGACCAAATACCAGAAGAAATTAAACATAAAAGATTTGATAGATTAAAAGAATTAGTTGAAAGTCAAATAGAATCAAATAATCAAAAATATGTAGGAACAATACAAAAAGTACTTGTAGAAGGACCAAGTAAAAATAATCCGGAACTATTAACAGGAAGAACAGATAGTAACAAAGTAGTAATTTTTGAGGGGTCACCAGAGCTTCAAGATAAAATAATAGAACTTAAAATAGTATCAGAACATATGTGGTATCTAAAAGGGCAAATTATGTGTTAAAAAAGAAAAAAGGCAAAAAAAGAACCGGCACTAAATTAACAGCGAAAAAGAGAACCGACCCCAGACGTTTTTGGAACCGACCCCAAACAGTTTTGGAACCGACCCCAGAAAGCAGAAAGAAAGGAGAAAAATAAAATGGCACAAACAATAGCAGAAATAAAAGATAAATCAGTAATATCACCAATGATGCAAAAATATTTAGAAACAAAAGAAAAATATAAAGATTGCATTTTATTTTATAGATTAGGAGATTTCTACGAGATGTTTTTTGAGGATGCAATAATAGCATCAAAAGAATTAGAAATAACATTAACAGGAAAAGACTGTGGCTTAGAAGAAAGAGCTCCAATGGCAGGAGTGCCACACCATGCAGCAGAAAATTATGCATCAAAATTACTAGAAAAAGGATATAAAGTAGCAATTTGCGAACAATTAGAAGATCCAAAAACAGCCAAAGGTATAGTTGAAAGAGGAGTTATTCGAATTTTAACTCCAGGAACAATTGTAGAAAGCAATTTGCTAGAGGAAAAGAAAAACAATTATATAATGTGTATATGTAAAACAGGGCTTTATTATGGAATAAGTGTATGTGATATTTCAACAGGAGAATTTTATAGTTCAGAAATTAAAGGTGAAAATAATTTTGAAATTTTACTAGATGAAATAGCCAGATTTTCTCCATCAGAAATTATTGCTAATTCTATGATGTTTGAATGCAAAGATGAACTAGACAAAATAAAAGAAAGATTCAATATATATATGAACAGATTTAATGATAAATTCTTTTCAGAAGATGAAGGTAATTTACCATTAGATTACAATATCATAGAAAACAAAAAGCAAGTTACATCATTAAAAGAAAAAAAATTAGCTGTAAAATCTATAAATGCATTATTAGAATATTTAAATGAAACTCAAATGACAAGTTTAGAGCATATAAATACAATAACACTTTATTGTATCTCTAAATATATGTTATTAGATGTTACAGCAAGAAGAAACCTAGAAATTACAGAAAAAATGAGAGACAAATCAAAAAAAGGAACACTTTTATGGGTATTAGATAAAACATCAACATCCATGGGAGGGCGTTTACTTAGAAGATGGCTAAATGACCCATTACTTGAAGTAAAAGAAATTCAGGAAAGACTAGATGCAGTAAAAGAACTAAAAGAAAATATAATGCTAAGAGGAGATGCAACAGAAACATTAAAAAAAGTTTATGACATAGAACGTCTTGCAGGAAAGATGACATATGGAAATGCAAATGCCAGAGACATGATTACATTAAAAAATTCTTTGCAAAAATTACCAGATTTAAAAAATGTTTTATCACAATGTACATCTCCAAAATTAAAAGAATTGTATGAAGAATTAGATGAACTAAAAGACATATATGAATTAATAGATAAGTCAATTATAGAAGACCCACCAATGACAGTAAAAGATGGTGGAATAATAAAAATGGGATTTGATCCAGAAATAGATCAATTAAAAACAGCAACAACAGAAGGAAAGAACTGGATAATAAAACTAGAAGCTGAAGAAAAAGCAAAAACAGGTATTAAAACATTAAAAATAGGATATAACAAAGTGTTTGGATATTATTTTGAAGTTTCAAAATCATTTGTATCACAAGTACCAGATAGATTTATAAGAAAACAAACATTAACAACAGGAGAAAGATATATAACAGAGGAATTAAAAACTCTTGAAAGCCAAATATTAGGAGCAGAAGAAAAAGTTGTTAATTTAGAATATAATGAATTTATAAAAATAAGAGATGAAATTGCAAAAAATGTACAAAGACTTCAAAAATCTGCTAAAGTAGTTTCTACATTAGATGTATTATCATCATTTGCACAAGTTGCAGAAGATATGAATTACTGTATGCCTATTGTATCTAATAATGGAAAAATTAACATTAAAGATGGAAGACATCCTGTAATAGAAAAAATGTTAGGTGTTGGAAATTTTGTTCCAAATGATACAAAATTAGATAAAGAAGATAATAGATTAGCAGTAATAACAGGTCCAAATATGGCTGGAAAATCTACATATATGAGACAAGTTGCATTAATAGCTTTAATGGCACAAATAGGCAGTTTTGTACCTGCAACAGAAGCGGAAATTGGTGTAGTTGATAAAATCTTCACAAGAGTTGGAGCTTCTGATGATTTAAGCATGGGACAAAGTACTTTTATGGTTGAAATGATGGAAGTTGCAACAATCTTAAAAGAAGCAACGGAAAACAGTTTAGTTGTTTTAGATGAAATAGGAAGAGGAACATCAACATATGATGGACTTTCTATTGCATGGGCAGTTGCAGAATATATTGCAGATAAAGAAAAATGTGGTGCAAAAACATTATTTGCAACACATTATCATGAATTAATAGAACTTGCAGATAAACATGAGGGTATTAAAAATTATTCAATTGCAGTAAAAGAAAAAGGTGAGGATATTATCTTTTTAAGAAAAATTGTTGAAGGTGGAACAGATGAAAGTTATGGAATTCATGTTGCAAGATTAGCAGGTGTTCCAAAAGTTGTTACCAAAAGAGCAAATGAAATTTTAAGAAGTCTTGAAAGAAAGAGTATGTTAAGTGGTAAAAAGGTAGAAAAAGAAAACAAAAATGTTGTTGAAGGTCAATTTGATATGTTTAACTATAAATTAGCAGAAATAGCACATGAAATTGATAAAATTAATTTAAATGAATTAACACCAATTGATGCACTAAATACTTTGCTTAAAATTAAAGAGAAAATGAAATAAAAAAAGTAGGAAATTATTTTATTTAATTGGAATAATTTTCCTGCTTTTTTTATGTGTAATAGTTTTTGACAAAAAAAGACAATATTTTTAAATTCGACAAAACTTCTTAATTTTTGCTCTTGGAAATATATGGAAATAGATATATAATTTGAACTAACAAAACAATTAATACAAAAAAGGTTTATAGGAATCCTAAAAAAACCTAAATATATTAAATAAGGAATGATGTGAAAAATGAAAAGTACATTTTATAAAAAGGACAAACAATTAGTCTTCGAAATGGAAGAAGAAATTGATGAATATAGTGTACAAAACATAAAAAGGAGGATGGATAATGAAATTCAAAGATATATGCCAAAAGAAGTTATATTTGACTTTAGTAATGTTTCTTTTATGGATAGTGCAGGAATTGGACTAGTTATTGGAAGATATAAACTAATAGACATGATAGGAGGAGAACTTAGAGTAGCAAATGTAAGCTCACAAATACAAAAAATATTTGAAATGAGTGGACTACTAAGATTAATACCAATTGAATGTAAGAACAAAAAGGAGGTTCAATATGACTAAAGCATTTGATAATGAAATGAAAATAGAATTTTTAAGTAAATCACAAAATGAAGCATTTGCAAGAATTGCAGTAGCAGCATTTATAGCACAACTAGATCCAACAATAGAGGAAATAGCAGATATAAAAACTGCTGTATCAGAAGCTGTTACAAATTCTATAATTCATGGATATGAGGGGAAAGTAGGAATAGTAAAACTAGTTTGTAAAATAGTACAAAATGAAGTATTTATAGAAATATCAGATACAGGAAAAGGAATAGAAAACATTGAAGTTGCAAAACAACCATTATTTACTACAAAATCCAATCTAGAAAGGTCTGGTATGGGATTTACAATAATGGAAAGTTTTATGGACAATGTAGAAGTAGAATCAGTATTAGGACTTGGAACAAAAATAATAATGAGTAAAAAGATAAAAACAAATTCTTCTCAAGAAATAACACAAGAAATGGATATTAGTGAGGACAATTCAAAAGAGTTAATAAATTCTGGAGTAAGGGGAGAGGAATAGTGTATGAAAATGATATGAAAATTATAGAACGTGCACAAAACGGAAGTAAAGATGATATGACTAAATTAATACAAGACAATAGTAGATTAGTTTGGAGCATTGTTCGAAGATTTAATGGAAGAGGATATGATACAGAAGATTTGTATCAAATAGGAAGTATAGGGTTAATAAAAGCAATTCAAAGATTTGACACCAATTTCGAAGTTCGACTTTCAACATATGCAGTACCATACATTTTAGGAGAAATAAAAAGATTTATAAGAGATGACGGACCAATTAAAATAAGTAGAAGTATTAAAGAACTAAATATAAAAATAAAAGAATTACAAAAAGAATATCAAAATAAATATGGTAGAGATATTTCATTAGAAGAAATTGCAAAAGAACTAAAAACATCAAAAGAAGAAATTACAATGGCATTAGATTCAGCAAAACCAGTAAATTCTATAGAAGATAGTCAATATAGAGATAATAAAACAGATAAAACTATAAGTGTTATAGAACAATTATCAACAGGAAAAGATGAAGAAACAGAGATTGCTAATAGAATTACAATAAAAAAATTAATTAGTGAATTAAAAGATAAAGAAAAAGAGGTAATTTTACTTAGATATTATAAAGGAAAAACACAAATGCAAGTATCTAGAATATTAGGAATAACACAAGTACAAGTATCAAGAATTGAAAGAAGAGTTTTAGAAAATATGAAAAGAAAGCTTTCGGTATAATACAATAATATATTCTTGTTTGAAATTAAAATTTTTTCTAACAAGAGGAGGTAATAAAATAAGAATGAAAAAATATTTATTTTATCTTTTGGCATTTGTATTTGTTGTTTTTATATTACCAATAATTTGTACAACATCATTAGAAGGAAAAGAGATAGTTGCAAATGCACCAAATTCAACAAATATGGAATCAGATACAGATCAAACAGAAAATAATGGAGAGCAAATTCAAAATTTTGATGAAAATTATTTAAAATATCAAACAATAAGATTATTGCACACTAAAACAGGAGAAATTGAAGAATTACCAATGGATGAATATCTTTATGGTGTTGTTGCTGCAGAAATGCCTGCAAGTTATGATGTTGAAGCATTAAAGGCACAAGCAATTGTAGCAAGAACATATACTATATATCAAGCAATGCATAGTATTGGAAAACACGAAAATGCGGATATTTGTGATGATTATGGATGTTGCCAAGCATGGATTAGTAAAGAAGAAAGATTTGCAAGTTGGAACCCTAGTGAAGCAGAAGCAAATTGGCAAAAAATTGTTGATTGTGTAAATGCAACAACTGGTAAAATAATAACTTATAATGGTGAGCCTATTAATGCATTTTTCCATTCAAATAGTGGTGGTATAACAGAAACATCATTAAACATTTGGGGTGGTATTGATTATCCTTATTTAAAATCTGTAGAGACTTCAGGAGAAAATGGATACACTCAATATAGTTCAGAAGTAATAATGTCAAAAGAAGAATTAGAAAATAAAATGAAAGAAAAATATTCAGATTTTAAAATTGATTTTTCTGATTCAAATTGTATACAAATTTTAGAATATACATCTAGTAACAGAGTTAAAACAATAAAAATAGGAAATAAAGAAATTGCGGGAACAGAAGCAAGAACTATTTTGGGATTAAAATCTACAAATTTTAAATTTTCTTTTGATGGAAATCAGTTTATATTTAGTGTTATTGGAAATGGGCATGGAGTAGGAATGAGTCAAACAGGAGCAGATAGTATGGCAAAATCAGGATCAAATTATGAAGAAATAATTAAACATTTTTATACAGGTGTAGAAATTAAATAAAAAATTTTCTATTATGAATAATATTTTGAAAAAAAGTAAATACTTGTATTAATAGAAATAAGGAAATAAATGATTAAAGAATAATTTTAATTGATTTATATCCTTAGGAAAGGAATGTGTTTAATTATGAGAAAGGGAAAAAGGTTCATTGAAAACGAAAATTTAATCATATATGTTGGAACAGCAATATTTTTAATTCTTGCGATATCTGTTGGAATTGTGATGTACATGACAACTAAGACTGATTCCAATAATGAAAATTCGTTAGAAAAAATGGCGGAAGAAGGTCAAAATGAAGTGGTAGAAAATGTTAATTCTAGTATTGGAAAAACAATAGAAGAACAACAAGAAGAAATAATAATAAAAACAGAAAATACAATAAAAGAATCAGAAACAACAAATAAGACTGAAAGTACAAAAACAAAGACAGAAGAAACTAGAAAAGATAACTCCAACAAAACAGAAGAAGTAAAACAAAATACAGTTGTCAAAGAAGAAGTAACTACACAAAATAGTAATCAAGAAAATGATAGTAATAAAACTGAAAATAAAGATAGCGAAAATAAGCCAAATGAAAAAGTAGAGGAAGAAAATAGTACAATTACATTTGTAAAACCAACAGAAGGAGAAATAATTTCTGAATTTGCACAAGAAAACTTAATTTATTCTGAAACATTAAAAGAATGGATAACACATCCAGGTATAGATATTAAGGCTGATAAAACAAGTGTTATTAAAGCTTCAGCAGATGGAATTATATCTTCTATTGTGAATGATCCAAGATATGGATTAACAGTTGTTATTACACATAGTGAAGGATATGAAACGGTTTATTCTAATTTACTAACAGCAGAATTTGTTGTGGAAGGAGAAGAAGTAAAACAAGGACAAACTATTGGTACTGTTGGAAATACGGCATCTTTTGAAAGTAATATGGAACCACATTTACATTTTGAGATTTTGCAAAATGGAAATTATTTAGATCCAAATATATATTTAAAATAATTTTTTAAATGAATAATAAAACTATAAATTATATAAAATTGTAACAATTATTGACATTTTTTTTACAAAAAGTGCAAGTTTTACTTGTGCTTTTTTATTTTAAGTGATATGATATAACCGTAAAAATTTTAAAAAGCAATTTCTTGCTTTTGGAAAGGAAAAATTTATAGTGAAAATTTTAATTACAGGTGCTAATGGTATGTTAGCAAAAGAAGTAAAAGAAAAATTTGAAAATGGAAATGACATAATTGCAACTGATGTAGCAGATCTTGATATAACTGATGAAAAGATGGTCTATGATTATATAACAAAATTAAAACCTGATTACATAATAAATTGTGCAGCATATACAGCAGTAGACAAAGCAGAAGAAAACTATGAATTAGCAGATAAAATAAATGGAGATGGACCAACATTTTTAGCAAAAGCTGCAAAAGCTGCTGGATCTAAATTAGTTCATATTTCTACAGATTATGTTTTTGGTGGAGATTTAGATGTATCTAAAGACTATAAAGAAGATGATGAGAAAAAACCAGTAACAGTATATGGAAAAACTAAATTACATGGAGAAGAAGGAATTACTTCAAATACAAATGATTATTATATATTTAGAACAGCATGGCTTTATGGGGTAGGCGGAAATAATTTTGTTAAAACTATGACAAAATTAGGAACAACAAGAGATGAGATTAATGTTGTATCAGATCAACATGGAAGTCCAACATATGCAAAAGATTTAAGTGAAATTATATATCAAGCTATTGAAAAGAAAATACCTTATGGAATATATAATTCAACAAATGAAGGATATACAACATGGTATGATTTTACTAAAGAAATTCTTGAAGAACAAGGTATAAAATGCAAAGTTAATCCTGTAACGACTGAAAAATATATAGAAATGATGAAAATAACTCAGGCTAAGAGACCATTAAATTCACAAATGTCAAAAGAAAAATTACATAAATGTGGAATTGAAATTCCAGATTGGAAAGATGGGCTAAAAAGATACTTAGAAGAAGTAAAAAAATTAGAGAATAAAAGCAAATTTTAATTTTAATATTGCTTTTAAAGAAAGGATTAAAATATGAAAAATAGAAAGGGAATCATTTTAGCAGGAGGAAGTGGTACAAGATTATATCCATTAACACTTGCTATATCAAAGCAAATTATGCCAGTATATGACAAACCAATGATTTATTATCCATTATCAATATTAATGCAAGCAGATATTAGAGAAGTATTAATAATTACTACTCCTAGGGACATTGAAACATTTAAAAGTTTACTTGGAAATGGAGAACAATGGGGAATGAATTTTCAATATAAAATTCAAGAAAAGCCAAATGGATTAGCAGAAGCATTTATTATAGGGGAAGATTTTATAGGCCAGGATAATGTTGCAATGATTTTAGGTGATAATATGTTTTATGGAGAACATTTATCTGAAAAACTAAAACAAGCAAATGAGAGAGAAAATGAAGCAACAATATTTGGATATTATGTAAAAGATCCAAGAGCATATGGAGTAGTTGAAATTGATGATAATGGAAAAGCAATTTCTATTGAAGAAAAACCTGTAAATCCAAAATCAAATTATGCAGTACCAGGATTATATTTTTATACAAATGAAGTAATTGAAATTGCTAAAAATGTAAAGCCATCAGCAAGAGGGGAATTAGAAATTACTTCTATAAATGAAGAATACATGAATCGTGGACAACTTAGAGTTGAGAAATTAGGACGTGGAATGACTTGGTTTGACACTGGAACCCATGATGCACTAATAGAAACCGCAAGTTTTGTGCAAACAATTCAAAAAAGACAGGGATTACAAATTTGTTGTCCAGAAGAAATTGCATTTGATAAAGGTTGGATAAACTCAGAGCAATTATTAAAATTGGCTCAAAAATATATGAAAACAGATTATGGCAAATATTTAAAAGATGTTGCAGAAGATGTATTCGGAGAGGAATAAAGGTAAAAATGGAAAAAATAAAAAAAATATATAAATCTGATAATTTTCCATTTTTCATTTATATTGTATTTATAGCAATAATTCACATATTTATGACAAAAGAAAGTGATGACATATTTTTTTCAACAATATGTAGTAATAGTAATATAAGCTTATTTGAATTTTTAAGACAAAGATATATATTATGGACTTCAAGAATAATTATTGAAGGGGTGTTAGTAACTTTTTGTCAATTCTTACCTATGATTATATGGAAAGTTGTAAATATAGGAATGTTTTATTTACTAATTCATTCTATATCGGAAATATTTGTAGACAAAGAAAAAAGAAAATATAATGCTTTAATTTGTATAGTTCTTTTAGCTATACCATTTGATATTTTTAAAGAAGCTGGTTGGATGGCAACAATGAATAATTATTTATGGGTTGGTGCAATAGGATTATATTCAATTTCAGTGTTCAAAAAATTTATGAAAAATGAAAAAGTTAGTATTTGGCAAAATATATTTTTTGTATTAGCAACTGTATATGCTAGTAATCAAGAGCAAATGGCAGGAATATTATTCATAATTTATACAGTAATTGGTGGATTATATATAATAAAAAATAAAAAATGTAATCCAATAATAATTTTAAATTATATTATAATTATTTTACAAATGTTATTGGTTTTCATTTGTCCAGGAAATTTAAACAGAAAAATTTCGGAAGAAACAACATGGTTTCCAGGATTTTCGGATTTATCAATAATTGAAAAAGGAAAAATTGGAATTATAACTATGATGGATTATTGCATTGATAGTGGAAGGGTTGTATTTTTTGCATTAATAATATTAATAGCTTACATCATATGGAAAAAATATCAAAATAACTTTTATAGATTAATTGGATGTGCTCCATTAATATTGGTAATTATGTTTAAATATGCAATGCGTATATTAAATGAACCAGAACATATTTATTTAATACAAAATTCAAATTTATTTAATTGGGCTAAATGCGCTTATTATGTAGTTATACTTGGGTTAATAGGAATTGAATTATTTATTATATTTAAGGATGATAAAAATAAATTAATAACAGCAATTTTGGTATATTTTGTAGGATTTATAAGCAGATTTATAATAGCACTTTCACCAACAATTTATGCATCAGGAGAAAGAACAGCTTTATTTTGGTATATATCAATTTTAGTGTTAATTATATTAAATATTCAACAAATAAATAAAGAAAAGGAGAAAGTTAAAAATGGGAAAATTTAAAAGAACAGATACCTCAATTGAGGGAGTATGTATAATAGAACCAACTTTATTTGGTGATAATAGAGGATATTTTATGGAGACATATAGCAAGAAAGATTTTGAAGAAATTGGATTAAATTATAATTTTGTTCAAGATAATCAATCAAAATCAAAAAAAGGTGTTTTAAGAGGATTACACTTCCAAAAAGAAAACACACAAGCAAAACTTGTAAGATGCATAAAAGGAGAAGTTTTTGATGTTGCAGTTGATTTAAGACCAGGAAGCAAAACATATGGAAAATGGGAAGGTGTTATTTTAACTGAAGAAAATAAAAAAATGTTTATGATACCAAGAGGATTTGCACATGGATTTTTAGTATTATCAGATGAAGCAGAATTTGCTTATAAATGTGATGATGTATATAATCATGAAGCAGAAGGTGGATTAAAATATAATGATCCAGATGTAGCAATAAAATGGCCAATGGAAGGTTTAAAAGTTGAAGAAATACTTACATCTGAAAAAGATTCAAAATGGCCTAGTTTAAAAGAATTAAAAGAAACAGATTTATTCAAAAATTTATAATAAAAAAGGAGAAACTTATGAAAAACGTATTAGTAACAGGAGCAGCAGGATTTATAGGAGCAAATTTTGCTGAATATTTTGTAAACAAACATCCAGACTACAATATAGTTGTAGTAGATAAATTAACATATGCAGGAAACCTAGCAAATTTAAATAAAGTAAAAGACAAAATTACATTTGTACAAGCAGATATATGTGATTTTGAAAAAATGAAAGAAATATTTAAAAAATATGAAATAAATGGAGTAATACATTTTGCAGCTGAATCACATGTAGATAACAGTATAAAAAATCCATTTATATTCACACAAACAAATGTAATAGGAACACATACATTACTTGAAACTGCTAAACAAATTTGGGGAGAAGGATCAGAAAACAAATTTGTACATATATCAACAGATGAAGTATATGGAGCATTAGGAGAAGAAGGATATTTTACAGAAAACTCACCAATTAATCCAAGTAGTCCATATTCAGCATCAAAAGCAAGTTCAGACTTAATTGCATTTGCATATCACACAACATATAAAATGAATGTAAATGTAACAAATTGCTCAAACAATTATGGACCATATCAACATAATGAAAAATTAATACCACATATGATTAAATTAGCAATAAATAATGAAAAATTACCAGTATATGGAACAGGAAAAAATATTAGAGATTGGTTATATGTAGAAGATCACTGCAAAGCAATAGATTTAGTATTCCATAAAGGTATTGCAGGAGAAAGATACAATATAGGTGGACACAATGAAAAGAGAAATATAGAAATTGTAAAACTTATATTAAAACGTCTTGGAAAATCAGAAGATTTAATCCAATATGTAGAAGACAGAAAAGGTCATGACTTTAGATATGCAATAGACCCAAGTAAAATAAAAGCAGAACTTGGATGGGAACCAGAAACAAAATTCGAAGATGGAATAGTAAAAACAATAGACTGGTATTTAGCAAATCCAGACTGGTTAAAATAAAAAACAAAAAACCATGCATTTTACCTTAAGTGCGTGGTTTTTATTGACTTTAAGCCCTAAATGTAATATAATATATGGCATACAAGCTAAAAAGCTTTTTATATAAAATAAATTTCTTTTTCCTAATAGTATCTTTTGATAGATACTATTTTCACATAAATGTTCGAACACACACTAAAAAAAGAAAGGAAAAACAACATGAGAAAATACAAAGATAGCGAAAACTTTGGCTTGAAATCTGGAGAAATACTTACACATAAAGGTAAATATGTAGAAGTTTTTTCTCGGAAAAGTGGTAAACGCCTTTATAGTTTGAATGGCAAATTCTTAGGTTCTATTGGTCATAAGGAATTTAAGGAGGCTTGCATCCCATTAGATGAATGTATTTTTATTAAAGATATGAGCTCTTGGAAACTTCTTTCTTATGAAGGAGAAAAAATTTGTGAATCTATTAGCAAAATTGATTTCCTCCGTAATTTTCCTGAATATATGGTTCTTTATAAGTTTAGAGGACAAATTGCAATATATTCGGTAGCAGGTGAGTGTATTTTGGAATTTGGCAATTATGGAGAACTCATCTCTGCTAGAAAAAATATTTGCTTATTCAAAGATATTACTGGGAAAATCAAAGTATTCGATTTGAAAGAAAAAAAGTTTTTGCAAGATAGTTTTGAAGAATGTATCTCTACATTGGGAGGATATTATCTAAAAAATTCTGGAGGATATAATTTTTTAAATGAAGAAACAGCAAAAATAGAATTTCAGGTTGATGCTTTTTACTTTGTTGATTTTTATAAAAATCGTAATGTTATAGGAGGTTCCTTTGGTTTTGACGAACTATACAAGAATGGACATTGTGGAATTGTTGCAAAATATCATCCTTGGTACAATAAAAGCAAATATATTGTAAAAATAATTCTACCTATTGAATATAAAAAAATCGAATTTAATGAAAATGGAATTAAAGCTTATAAGGAGGATGAAATCACAACATATTCTTATTCTGCGATTTATAACAAATATTTTGCTCAAGAATATTCTGAAAAGGAAGATAAAACCACACAAGAAGATAAAAATATTGAAATCAAAGTTTTTGGTAGTACTGTAAAATTTGGAGAAACAGTCTACATGTTTGATAAGTTCCTAGCAATTGAAGATCCAAACAGAAATCTTACTCCGTGTAAATGTTTTTCTTTAAATGGAACATATTTAGGAAATGCTGGATTAATTGATGATGGAGAAAATCCTGCATTTCCCAATATTGTAGCAACAGAATCTTGGATTGCAATGGGAATTAATTCTTCTGGTGGTTGCTTTGGAGAAAACTGGGGCAATTGGATTATACATTCTTATGATGGAAAAGCAGTTGTAAGAAAAACTTTTAATAATTACGAAATTTATGGTAATTACTATGTTTTCAGTTATAATTTGAATTACAAAGTTGACTCTAGTAGGGATAATTACATTGCAGTATTTAACATGAAAGGAGAAATGATTTTAACTCTAAATAATATTAATAGAGTTGAGCCTAAAGAGAGTTATATTAAAGTTGTTGATTTTGATGATAGAGTCTGGATTTACAATTTAAAAGGAAAGCTTGTCACAAAAGAAGGTTTTGACCAGAAACAAATAACAGAAATTGAAGACACTATTTGGGTAAAACAACCTAATGGCTATATTATGTATAACTGCTTAACTGGTCAGAAATATCAGCAAAATGTTGATGAAATCTACAAAGTAGATATTTATGACTCTAAGTTATACAAAATCCATTATCAAGATCATTGTGGAATTTATATGTATACTGGTGACTTTTCTGTAAAATCTAATATTGTGGGTTTTAAAGAAATTGTACCAATTAAGTATAATGAAATTGAGACCAAAGCAGATTATTCTAAGTTTAAGTTGTTTAGAGCATTAAAGGGTGATTGTGAAGAAATTTATGATTTGAATGGCAACCTGATTGCCACAACGGAAAGTTAACCAACAAAACTAGAGCAATCTTAATAATTTACGATTTCTCTAGTCATTTACACAAGTCTTTAAGGAGGCAACAAGTGTGTTACATTACGCGTTTAAAAAAGGCAAAAAAGTATTTGTGATATTGAAAAATGGAGACAAGATAATTGACAAATTTTGTTATAGTACTCGAGAGCGTATCGTGCTCGAGAACCATTCGATAGAATGGAAAAACATACGGTCAACAACAATTTTTAAAAACAAATAACTTTGTGTAAAAAGAGAGAAGAATCAAAACATTTGAACATTTTAATGTTCATCTCATGAGATTCTTCTCTCTTAATTTATAAAAATATTGCTTTTTTTCAAAAAATATAGTATAGTTAAATACATAGGAAATGAGAGTAAGCAGATGTGGTTTGCCTCCTACAAGGAGGTGAGGCGTATGATAGAAATACAAATTTTGATTGCAACAATATACATATTATATTATTCATTAATTGGAGTAACTATCATTACGTTTGCCTTAATTATAGCTCTAGTTATAATTATTAGCAAACAGAAATAAACCAATAAAAAACACATCTGTAAAAACTTTGCCAAGTTAGATGTGTTTTTTATATAACATATTCGAGGCAACCACATTGTGGTTTCTCCATTTCCTATAATTATTATACACACTAGTTTTAAAATTGTCAAGGAGATGCAACATTAATATGCCAAGATTTTTTATAAAAGAAAATCAAATACAAAATAACAAAATAACAATAATCGGAGAAGATGTAAACCACATAAAAAATGTAATAAGAAAACAAATAGGAGACATTATAGAAATCTGTAATCAAGATAATGAAAAATCCTATAAATGTGAAATTGAAAAAATAGAAGAAAAACAAATTACAACCAAAATCATAGAAGAATTAAAAGCACAAGAAAGTAATATAAAAGTAGACATATTTCAAGGTTTACCAAAAGCAGAAAAAATGGAGCTAATCATTCAAAAATCTGTAGAACTAGGAGCTAATGCAATAATACCAGTAAACATGAAAAGATGTGTAGTAAAACTAGACTCAAAAAGTGAAGAAAAGAAAATTGAAAGATGGCAAAAAATTTCTGAAAGTGCAGCAAAACAATGTGGAAGAAATAACATACCAGAAGTAAAACATCTAGTAAATATAAAAGACATATGTAATAAAATTAAGGACTATGATGCAATGATAGTTGCATATGAAAACGAAAAAGAAAACACATTAAAACAAGAACTAACCAAATTAAAAAATAAACAAAAAAATCTTAAAATAGGAATTGTAATTGGACCTGAAGGTGGACTTGAAGAAAATGATGTTAAACTTTTAAAAGAAAGTGGAGCCAAAATTATAACGTTAGGTCACAGAATTCTTAGAACAGAAACAGTAGCACTAAATATGTTAAGTATAATAATGTACGAACTTGAGTTGGAGGTATAAAAATGTCTAACGAAATATCATTTGATGAAATTCTTAAATTAAATAGACATTACAGAAAAAATAGTGATTTTAAATCACCTGAAATAAATTATAGATATGGAAACGAATTAGCAAATAAAAATCAATCATTTTTTAAATATGTAAGAAAAATATATGAAGAAAATCCTAATATTACTGATAAAGAAGTTGCAGAAAAAGTATTAAAATTTGTTGAAAATTGCTCTATAAGTTTGTTAGAATGTTCAAGTTTTAGAAGTGATAGTTTAAGATTAGATACAGCAATTCAATTATCTGACAATGTTTCTGATTTTAATCGCATTTATAATGAATTAATAGAAGAAGAAAAAACAAATAAAAAACCAATTACTTCAGGAGAAATAATAACCTTTTCATCAAATCAAGAAGTATCAAAAAGACAACTTTTAAAAGATTTAATTAGTACATATAGACGTGATAAAAATATGGTATTCAATGAATTGCCAGAATTAAAACCAGGAACTAAACAATCAAAATTAAATAAAAGATCAATAATGAATTTTTTAAGAGATAGAGATAAATCTTCTGCAGAATTAATTAAAATTTATTTAGAAGATGATGAATGTAAAAGTCTTAAATTATTGCTAAATAAAAAAATTAAAGATTTTGAAAAAGATTTAAAAGAAAAACACAAAAAATCAATAAAACAAATTTTATCAAAATTAAATGAAATGGGTGTTTTAGACAAATACATGTTGTCTCATAATAAACTATATTCAGATGAATTAGGATTTCCGGAATTAAATATAACACCTGAAGAATTTAAAGAAGCATATAGTGATGAAATACTTAATAATCTAGATATTACAACATTATCATCATTAGACTCATTTTGGATAAATAGATATACAAAAGAAATTTCTAATTTTAATTTAACCTATTTTTTGGCTTCAGATTTAAATTTATGGTCAGATATAAAAAATGCCCCAATTAATGAAAAAAATAATAAATTAGAAATAAATATTCCTAAAAAAGTTTTAGAAGCAGAACTCGAAAAAATGAGCTTTCTTGAAAATGTATATAATAATTACATTGATGAGACTAATGTACAGATTCAAAAAACATCAAATAAAAATGTAGTTGTAGCTGATATTGCTCCAGTTTTAGGAAAAATAAATCAAGATATTAATTCAGATTATAAAACATATTTTTCCAGAGTAAATGATGGTGCAATTTCAAATTCAAAAAATGATTTTTTAGAAGATTTTCTTTTATTTTATAAAGAACTAAATGTAAAAAAATTCTCATATCAACTAAAAGATTATATTATGATTTCTCAATTATCTAAAATGTTTAATATAAAAAAGTCTTCTAAAAATTGGGGAATAACCTATGAAAAAAATAAAAATGGATTTCAAAAAAATATGATGTTATTATCTATAGATATTGTTGGTGTAAATATGCCACAAAGATTGCATATATCTAAATACTGTTTAGAAGATTTCTTAAGAGCAAATCAAAATTCTTCTAGAATTCCAATATATCAAGGGGAAGATGATTTCTATAGAAATAAATCATTAAACATATCTACTCCAATAATGCTTCCTTTACTTCCTAAAAGAAAAAAGATTATAAGAGAGCTTTCAAACAAAATAGATGAAAATCATCCAAACTATAAATTTATACAACATTTAAACTTTTTGGCGGGAGGAGCTCTTCCAATGCACTTAAAATCATCTGAACCAAATAATAACAAAAAAAGATTAATTCAAAGACTATATGATTTATTAGATGGAAAAATATATAAGCAAAATGCTGATAGAACATATACAGAAGATATAGATTTTCTATCAGAAAAAAATTCTATAGAGCATTAAAAAGGAAAATAATTAAAATGAAAAATGAAGAAATTTTAAAATTAATAGATTATTATATTGAAAGACGAGAATTTTCTAAGAGCAATAGTTATTTAAGAAAAATAATTATAAGTATATATACAAATAAAATACGTAAGTACAAAGAAGATTATTATTACGCAACACCAGTAGAATTACTAGAAGAAGTTGAAAAATATCTTCCATATGAAGATATTATTAATTTTAATAAATTTTATTATGCCTTAAATGAGAATTTAATGGAACATGAAGAAACCAATGCTTTGCTTAAAATATTTAAATCAATTATTAGTTCAAAGTGAAAGCATAAATATTATATGTAAAAATGATTTAAAAAGCTTGACTTTTATGCATAAAATGATGTAAAATAATAATATTGGAAATTATGTTAAGAATTAGAAGGGAGAAAAATTATGGCAGGAGTATACATGGCAGGAGATTTTAGAAATGGAACAACATTTGAAATGGATGGAGGAGTATATAGAGTAGTTGAATTCCAACACGTAAAACCAGGAAAAGGAGCAGCATTTGTTAGAACAAAACTAAAAAATGTAATAACTGGAGCAGTATTAGAAAAAACATTCAACCCATCAGACAAATATCCAGGAGCAGAAATAGAAAAAAGAACAATGCAATATTTATATAATGATGGAGACTTATATTACTTTATGGACAACAACACATATGACCAAATGCCATTAAACAAAGAAGACATTGGAGACTGTTTAAAATACTTAAAAGAAAACATGGAAGTAACAATACTTTCATTCAAAGGAAAAGTATTTGCAGTAGAACCACCAATATTTGTTGAATTAGAAGTTACATATACTGAACCTGGATTTGCAGGAAACACAACAACAACATCAGGAAAACCAGCAAAATTAGAAACAGGTTTAGAATTACAAGTACCAATGTTTATAAATATTGGAGACATCATTAGAATTGACACACGTACATGTGAATATATGGAAAGAGTATAAAGAAAAGCGGACATTTTAAAATTTTAATAATTTTAAGTCCGCATTTATTATATAAAAAGGAGAACAGAAAAATGCCAGAAAAAGAATTATTAGAAAAAATTGAAAAATTAGAAAAAAGAGTACAAGAACTTGAAAAAGACATGTCACAAATAAAAGAAGATTTTTACGAATTTGCAACAGATGACGAAGACTTAGATAATAGTTGTAATGGATGTTGTTCAAACTGTAATGAATGCAATTAAAGAAATTTAAAATTAAAATACAAGACATATTATATATAAGAAATAAATTATATATAATAGTCTTGTTTTTTTAATAAAAAACTAATAAAAAATTAAGAAAAAAAGCTACCTTAAAATTTGACAAAATAGTAAAAAATAAGTATACTATATCTGTAATATAAATAAAAGAGGGAAAATATGATTAATTTATTATTATGTGGAAATAAAAAGGTATTTGATGGAGCATTAACAGAACTAATCTCAATTACAAACAGAACACAAGAAACCATAAATTGTTATGTACTAACAATGGATTTATCAAGACTAAAACCAGAATATATATGTATTACAGATGAACAAGTAGATTTTTTAAACAAAGTAGTACAAACCAAAAAGCCAGAAAACAAAGTAACAAAAATAGATGTAACAAACCTATATGAAGAAGAATTTATGAAATGTAAAAATGAGAGTGCATATTGCACTCCATATACATTATTAAGACTACTTATAGACAAAATTCCCAATATTCCAGACAAAATATTATATCTAGATATAGATATGATGGCAGGAAATGACATTGCACAATTATACAATATCGACATTGAAAAATACGAATATGCAGCAGTAAGAGAAAAATATGGCAGATGGTTTATAAGACCAGACTATATAAATGCAGGAATGCTATTATTTAATATGAAAATTTCAAAAGAAACCAAATTATTTGAAAAAGCAAGAGACTTAATAAGAAGAAAAAAAATGCTTTTTGCAGACCAAGATGCTATATTCAGGTCTACAACAAAAAAGAAACTATTACCAGGAAAATTCAATGAGCAATCAAGGTTTAATAAAAAAGATACAGTAATATGTCATTTTTGTAAAAGACTTTTATGGCTACCATATCCACGTGTAAGAAACTACAAACAATGGAATGTAGAAGAAGTTCATAAAGAATTAAAATGTCATGCATTTGATACAGATCTTGAAGAATATTTAAAACTAAAAAAAGAATTTGAAAGTTATATAAGAGAGGAAGTTTAAATGGAAAATAATATAATACCAATTTTTTTTGCAATTGATGATGGATACACACCATTTTTAGCTGTAGCATTACACTCGTTAATAGATAATGCAAGTAAAGAATATAATTACTGTGTTAAAATATTACACACAAATGTTACTGAAGAGCATATGAAGCAAATAAAGATATATGAAAATGAATATGTAAATATAGAATTTGTAGATTTAAATTATTATATCGAAAAAGTAAAAGACAAATTATATACAAGAGATTATTATACAAATACAACATATTTTAGACTATTTTTACCAGAATTATATCCACAATATAATAAAGTATTATATTTAGATAGTGATATTGTTGTATTAGGAGATATTTCCGAGTTGTTTAATACAGATATGGGAACAAATTTAATTGCAGCAGCACCTGATGATATAATACAATGTAATAAAGTTTTTCAAGATTATGCAGAATTAGTTGTAGGAGTAGATTCATATAAAAATTATTTTAATGCAGGTGTTTTACTAATGAATTTAGACCAACTAAGGAAATTTAAATTTCAGGAAAAATTTATTCATTTATTAACAACTGTAAAATACTCTGTTGCACAAGATCAAGATTATTTAAATAGACTATGTAAGGGAAGAGTTACACTAATTGACCACAAATGGGATTGTATGCCTTTAGTAAATAATGAAACAAAAAGAGAAGACATTAAATTAGTACATTATAATTTTGCATATAAACCATGGCATTTTGAAGATGTACTATATAAAGAATTTTTTTGGAAGTATGCTGAAAAAACACAATATTATGAACAAATTGTAAAAATAAAAAACGAATATACAGAAGAACAAAAATTTAAAGACAGAGAAGCAGAGCAACAATTAAGACTACTAGCAGAAAAAGAAAATTCATGTGTTGGTGATGATAGAAGAGAAGTATTGACTGATGAAAATAACAAAAAATTTGAAAAGTCAAAAGATAGACTAGAAATTTTAGAAAAAATAAAACAATTAGAAAAAGAAGGAAAATTTGACTTAGATGTTGAAAATGATCCACCCAATGTTGTATTAACACCAGATAATGTTGACTATTTAAACACAAAAAGATTAAATAGATGGAAAACAGCATTTGCAAATAAAGTAGGAGAAAAATTTTTAGATGAAATATTAAAAAACAATAAACTAATAATAAAAGATATTAAAGGATTAGAAAATCTTGCAAATATTGAAAATGGTGCTGTTTTAACATGCAATCATTTTAATCCATTTGACTCATTTGCAATAGAAAAAGCATTTAGAGATTCTGGATTATATAAAGAAAAAAAACTATATAAAGTAATTAGAGAAGGAAATTATACTAATTTCTCTGGGTTTTATGGATTTTTATTTAGAAATGCAGACACATTACCATTAAGTTCAAACAGAAAAACAATGGTAGAATTCATGAAAGCAGTGGATGTAATTTTACAAAGAGGAGATTGTATATTAATATATCCAGAGCAAAGTATGTGGTGGAACTATACAAAACCAAAGCCACTAAAAATTGGAGCATTTAAATTTGCTAAACGAAACAATGTACCTGTAATTCCAATTTTCATAACAATGAGGGACAGTCAAATAATAGGAGATGATGGGTTTCCTGTTCAAGAATACTATATAAATATTGAAAAACCAATATATCCAGACAAAAATTTAACAGAAAAAGAAAATGCAGAAATAATGAAAGAAAAAAATTTTGAAGTTTGGAAAAATATCTATGAAGATTTTTATAAAATCCCTCTTGAATATACAACAGTAAAAAGACAGATCGTTAATAAATAAATATACAGGAAAAAGGAAAAATGAAAGAACAAAAAACTTATTATTATTCAGATGAATTAAATGATGAATTTTCAGAAGCAAAAATTGAAGCAAGAGTCATAGATGAAAATTACAAATATTTACATAAAAATATATTTTGGAACTTAGCACATTTTTTAGTACAAAATGTGCTAAGTGTTCCTCTAAAAGTATTATATGCAAAACTAAAATTTAGAATTAAATATGTAGGAAAAGAAAAACTAAAAAAATACAAAAAACAAGGATATTTTATATATGCAAACCATACCCAAGCTTTGGCAGATACATTTTTAACGTCAAATGTAGTTTATCCAAAAAGAAATTATATTATAGTAAACCCAGAAAATGTATCAATGAAATTTTTAGGAAACTTTGTGCAAATGTTTGGAGCAATACCTATACCAAATAAAAAAGAAGGAATGAAAAACTTCTTAGAAGCGATAAAATATCACATATCAAAAGGGCAATCTATTACAATTTATCCAGAAGCTCACATATGGCCATATTATACTAAAATAAGACCATTTAAAAATGTTTCTTTTAGATATCCTATTGAATTAGATAAACCTACATTCTGCATAACAAATACATATCAAAAAAGAGGAAAAAACAAAGTAAAAATTACATCATATATAGATGGACCATTTTGGGCTGATAGCAAATTAACCTCAATAAAAGAAAAAAAACAAGATTTAAGAGATAAAGTGTATAACCAAATGGTTGAAAGAAGTAAAAACAGTAATTTCGAATATATAAAATATGAAAAGAAGGAAAGCTAAAAATGGGGAACATAGTTTTATTAGATGACTTAACAATAAACAAAATAGCGGCTGGAGAAGTAATAGAAAGGCCACTAAACGTAGTAAAAGAGGTAGTCGAAAATTCAATAGATGCAGGTGCAACTAAAATAACTATTGAAATAAAAAGAGGAGGAAAACAATTAATAAAAGTTGTTGACAATGGAAAAGGCATTCAAAAAGATGATATGGACATTGCACTTGAAAGACATGCTACATCAAAACTACGTAAAATAGAAGATTTAGAAAACATATATACAATGGGATTTAGAGGAGAAGCTTTAGCAAGCATTTCAGCAGTTTCAAAACTAACAATGATTTCTAGAACAAATAAAGATGATTTTGGAAACAAAATTATTGCAGAAGCAGGAGACATTATCCAAAGAGAAGAAACTGGTTCACCAATAGGAACAACAATAATTGTAGAAAACTTATTTTTCAATGTACCTGTAAGATATAAATTTTTAAAACAAGACGCAACAGAATTTAAATATATAAAAGACTGGGTACAAAAAGCAGTATTTTCAAATCCATCAATATCATTTAAACTGATAAATGAAGATAAAGTAGTATTTCAATCTAATGGAAATGGAAAAATTGAAGACATAATTTATTCAATTTATGGAAAAGAATTAAAAGAAAACATTGTAAAAGTAGATTTTGAAGAAGAAGGAATAAAAGTTACTGGAGTAATTGGAAACACAAGAATTGCAAGAGATTCAAGAAAAGACCAGATAATTTTTCTAAACAAAAGAAATATAAGAAATCAAATATTAACTAACAGTGCTGACCAAGCATTTAAAGGAAGCATAGGAATAGGAAAGTACGGATTTTTTATTTTAAACTTAGAAATGCCAGCTAATTTTTACGACATAAATGTTCATCCTACAAAAATGGAAGTAAGATTTGTAGATGATGATAAAATATATAAAATTTTTTATCATGCAATAAAAAATGCTATGCTTACTAAAGAATTCTTAGGAAATACTCAAGTAGAAAAAAATGAAGAATATGTAGCAAATGAATTTGAATTTTTAACAAATCATTTTACCAAAGAAACAAATACTAATAACTATTTTTCAAGGCTAACAGTAAATGCAAATAAAAGTATAAACATTTTAGAAGAAAAAGATGACCTAATATATAGGCAAAATAAAAGAGATGTTCAATATAAATATATAGGAATTATATTTAGAACATTTATAATAGTTGAAATAGAAGACCAATTGTATCTTATTGACCAACATGCAGCTCATGAAAGATTGTTATATGAGCAAATAAAAGAAAATTATAAAAATAATATGAGTAGTAATAGCCAGATGATGTTAGTACCAGAAATTTATAATTTAACACACAAAGAATTTGAATTTGTAACACAAAATATAGAAATGTTCAAAATATATGGGTTTGACATAGAACTATTTGGATCAAATTCAGTAAAAATAAATGGTATTCCAGACATTGAATATAGATCAAAAAGCAAAAACATTTTTTTAGAAGTACTTGATGAGATGATTACAAATGAAAGAGTTTCTTTAAAAGATGTTGAAGAACGTTTTATAGCAACTGTTGCATGTAAAGCAGCTGTTAAAGCAAATATGGACTTAAATCAACATGAAGTAGATTATCTTATTCAAAATTTGTTAAAATTAAAAAATCCATATACATGCCCACATGGTAGACCTACTACAATTAAGTTTAGTAAAGACGAACTATTTAAAAATATATAGTCTTTTATTTTTGATAAAATACCATAAAAAGTAAATTGAATTTTTGGTTAAAATAATTGACAACAAATAAAGATAGAGTTATAATAAAGAAGAAGAATTTTAGAAATTAAAGTAGAAAAAAGTACAAATTTAAGATAAAAATGGAGGACAACAAATGAAAATAAACGCAAACCTTGAAACCCTTGTGGCTGTACACACACACACACACACACACAGATGTTCAGTTAGAAAATAAAAATGCCCAAAAAACATATTCACAAATAGAGAAATTAAACAATTTTAAATTCCCAAAATATAATATAAGAAATAAAATAAAAAAGGGAGTAAACAGCTTATGTATACAAATACATAAGCTAAGTTTGCTTTCTTTTTTGCGTCTATTGAAAAATTATGTATTACAACTCTACCAGAAAACAAATAACTATTTTTATTATAGATGTGACATTTTGAGAGGAGGTAATATGTAATGGAAAAGAAAAACACTAAGAAAAATAAGGATTCAAAAAAATTCTCGACATTTATGTTGTGTGGAATGTTGTTATTAATAATAATAGTAACTCTAATTTACTTCTTAATAATCTATTACAAACCAGAATACATAGTAAAATACTCAGGATATGCAGTAAAAGAAAATGTAATAGAAAAGAACCTAAAAGCAGAAAACATAGAAGAAGTAGAAAAATATGTAGAAATGGTAAAAGTAGAAGAAGATAATCAAATCTTCAGAAAGTTAAATACCTATTATGTAGGAGGAGAAAGCCAAAAAGAACAAATAACAATTCAATACCCAATCTATGTGAATGGAAAAGCCTCAATATATAACATATTAGGAGACATGAAACTAATAACAATAAATTATGAAGAAGTAGAAGGATACCCAGAATTTGTAATAACAGAAGGGGTAATGTACAACGGAGATGATTTAACAAGAGCAGACAGCAATGAATACTTATTCCTAAAAAATGAAGAAGACATATACATAAACACCAAAGAAATAACAATAAAAACAAGTAACGAAGAATATAAAATACCAGAATACAGCACAATATATTTCGAAGAAGGAAGAATAAACTATTATGAAACCCAAGAAGGAATAATGGAATTCAAAAGCATAGGAAATATGGACAAGACTTCAAATATACTTTTAAACGGCACAACAATGACGTATGAAGAATTTCTAATAAAAATGGGAATAGTCCAAGAAGAAAAAGAAAATGTAAGACCAAACAAAACAGAAGAAACATCAGAAACAAAACCAACAGAAAGTACAGAAACTCCAGAAACAGAACCAACAGAAGAACCAGTTACAGAGCCACCAGTAGAAGAAAATGGAGAACAAAATCAAGGAGAAGCAGAATACATAAAACCTAGTATAACAATGACAGAAATAGAAGCAAATGTATACACACTAACAGGAAAAATAGAAATCCAAGACCCAGTAGGAGCAATATATAAATTACCAATAATAGAAATAAGAAAAGATGGAAGAATATACAAAAGAGTACAAATAAAAGCATCAGGAACAATAGAAATAACAGGACTTTCACCAGATACAGAATTTGAAATAACAGGAATAATGTATTACAAAGATGAAAACGGAAAAGAACAAGAAGAAACATTTATAGAAGAAACAATCCAAACACAAAAATTCGATATATTAGGAACAGTAAAACTAAACTTTGAAAATGGAGAAATATTCTCAAGAAAAATCCAATTAACAAACTTTAAAATAGAAAATGACATACAAGAAGAAGTAGTAAAAGGAATATACACAATAGAACTAAATATAAATGACACAAAATATAGTTTAAAAAGAGAAGAAGTAAGTAAAATAACAAGTGGAGAAGAAATAACATATGAAACCCAAGAAACAATAAAATCAAACAGCAAAATAGAATATGAAATAAAAGTATATGACAGATATGGAAATGAACTAAAAGTAGAAAATAATAAAGGAGAAACGAGAACATCAAAACAAACACCAAGTGTAAATATAACATTAAAAAGCCAAGACACAACCCAAGTATTACTAGAACTAAAACTAAAAAATGAAGACAATGTAGAACTAAACAATTATGGATATACAGTATATAACATGAAAAATGAAGAAGTAGAAAAAGGAACACTAAAGAAGAGCCAAAGCAATATAGCATTAACAAGTTTAGACCCAAATGATTATTACAATATACAAATATATGCAGATTGTGACTTAAATGACGGAAAAGGAACACAAGAAAAACTAGTAATAGGAGAAGGAAGATTTACAACACTAACAATATCATCATTAGGATATGTAAGATTAGACATAGAAAACACAGAACTAAGCCAAAATAATGCAAAATTTAGCTTAAGTATAAATAATGAAGTAACAGATGGAAGATTAACAAAAATCTTGTCATATTTAGAATTAAGACTTGTGCCACAAGAAGAAACAGAAAATGTAGGAGACCAAGAAACAAGAGATGATGAAACAAAAGCAACCAAGAGCATAATACTAACAAGTGAAGAATTAGAAAAATTAAAACAAGGAGAAGAATTAGAACTAAATTATGAAACATTAGACTCAAGTACAAAATATAAAATAGAAGCAATAACCAAAGCAAAACAAGGAACAGTAGAAGAAGACGTAGAAAACATGCATGTATTAGAAGAAATAACAACATTAAAAATACCAGCCGAAGTACAAATAAGAAACCAAATAACAATAGCAAATATGTTGGACTTTGATATAAGAGTAGAAGACATAGATGGAGCAATATTAAACAATAAAGTAATAATAGAACTAAGAAGAGAAGACAATGGACTAGTAGAAAGAGAAGAAATAGAAACAAACCAAGAATATGTAAGAAAGATATATGATGGACTAGAAGAAGAAAAAAGATATTACTTAAAAATATATGCAGGAGAATATAATGAAGGAAGCACAGATGTAACATATCAAAGTAATTATTTGTTAAAAGAAATAGAAATATACACAGAATTTGGAATAACAGGAGAAATAGGCTTAAATAATTTAAGTAGAAAAGCCACAGGAAAGAATTTAGTAAATGTAGAATCAGAAAACAACTGGTATGTATATCCAAACTTTAATACAGAGGATTATTATGGAAAAGAATATAATAAAGAAACAAATGAGTTAAAGTTAGGTGGAAATGGAAACCAAAGAAGAGCAGTATATGATTTAAGAGAATATGCAGGACAAGAAGTAACAATGAGTTTTAAAATAAAATATGTAGATGAGACAGATACAGGAGCAATATACATACAAAATGCCAAAACAGATAAAAATAGAACTACAATAACGGGAATAACAGGAGAATACACAGAAAAACAATATACATTAACAATAGATGAAAGTGGTTACTTAGGATTTTTTATACAATGGGGAAAAGGAGTATATATAAAAGACCTACAAGTAGAACTAGGAAATACAAAAACAAGTTATGAAGAATTTAAATACACAATGAATGCAAAATATCAAGTAAACTTAGAAGATAAAAATGATGAAATAACAACAAATGATTACTATTTAAAAATATATAAAGATGGAGAGCAAATAAAAGAAGAAAGATATGAAGAAATAGGAGAAAACAACAAAGTAGAAAACAGTATAAAAGAAATAGATGTAGAAACAAATGCAACATATAAAATAGAACTATCAGTAAAAATAAGAGATAGATATTATGTATTAGATGAAATTGAATTTGAAACAGGAGAAGGAGAAGAAATAAAGGGAATAAGCAGTAAAGAAGAATTCCTAGAAATTCAACCAAGAGGAAATTACATAGTATTAAATGACATAGATTTATCGGGAATGACAGGAAATACATTAAGATTTGGGTATGATAATTTTAGGTTTGAAGGAAAAATAGATTTTAATGGAAAGAAACTAATAAGAGATGCAAGTACATATGCAGCGATATTTTATAAAATTGGAGAAAATGGAATAATAGAAAATATAGTTTTTGACTTGAAATTAAATAACAGTAATCCATTAAATTGGTTGAGTAATATTTTTGAATATAATTATGGCGCAATTAAAAATTTACAATTAAATTTAACAGAATCAACAAATAAAGCTAATATTGGGGATAATATTTTAGGAAGAAATAATTATGGAACAATAGAAAATTTTATTATAAATTATCAAGAACCTTTACATGTTAATTATGGAGTAAGACCTTTGGACGCTAATAGAGGAATAATAAAAAATGGTTATATAATAGGTGAAAATATACAAATAACTTATGATAAAAATGATTCTGAAGCAAGAGATACATCGGCATTAGTACAAAATAATATTCAAAATGGAGAAATATATAATGTATATAGTTTAGTAAGTGTAGATGTATTAAACTATCAAACAAATGAAAGTATATCAAACCTAGTAGTAAGTAATTATAACAATGCAAAACTAAGAAATGTATATTCAGTAGGAATAGGAAAAAATGGATATGACCTAACAAATATAAGTACAACATATGGAGGACCAAATGTATATAATATAAGTATAGCAAATAATGCAAATATAGAAAACAATTATTATATGGCAGACAAAATGTTAGAAACAAATAGACATGAAAAAATAACAGCATTAAATTTACATGATGTAGTATTCCAAAACAATGTATTAAACAGTGAAAATGCATTTAATGTAGATGAACTTGTATCTAATGGATATTATCCACAATTAAACATGCCAGAAGTAATGCCAAAACAAGAATATATAGAATTACCAGAAATAAAAGATGAAGACCTAGCAGATATAATAGATACAGAAGTAATAGAACAAGGAACAAGTAATGTAAAAGTAAAATTTAGAGTACATAATCCATCAGCAGAACAAATAACAGATATAAAAATAGAAAACATAAATGTAAGAATACTAAGCCAAGAATATAATGAAGGAGTAAGTGAAGTAATAGCAGAATTATATGACCCAATAAAATATATATCAGAATACAATGTACAAAGTATAACAGTAAAAGGAGCATATAATACAGAATACACAAGAGAATATGAACAAGGAGAAAAAATAGTAAAAGCAGACTTATATAAAGAAATACATAATGTGCAAGATTGGAAAAATATAAATACCTCACTAACAGAAAATTATATGCTAATGACAGATTTGAACTTTATAAATGAAGGAAATACAATACAAATAAATAACACATTTACAGGAAAAATAAATGGAAATAACCATAAAATAATAAATTTAAACTTAATAGATGCATTTTTAATTGTTGAGTTACGAGGAACAATAGAAAACTTATATGTAGAAAACTTTAATTTTGAAAAAGGTACATCGTATGCTGGAATGGGATTAATAAGGTATGCACAAGATGCAACAATAAATAATGTACATATAAAAGGAGCCAAACTAGAAAGTAAGGTAAATGTAAACTTATATGCAGGAACATTATTAGGTCAGGCAGCAGGAGGAAATGTGATTATAACAAACAGTTCAGCAGCAGAAGTAGAAATAGTACAAGATGTAAATGAAATAGTATCATATAATTATATAGGAGGAATAGTAGGATATTTTAATGGAACAAGAATAGAAAATTGTTATACAAGAGATATAAGTATAGACATAGGAAATGCAATAGAAACAGCAATAGGAGGAATAGTAGGATATGTAGATAAGGGGGATATAACTAATTGTTATGCAGAAGGAAAAATAGAAGCAGTAGGAACAAGAGTAGGAGGACTAGTAGGAAATATTGACAATATAGAAAGAACAACAGTAACAAATTGTTATAGCTATGTAGAAATTGTAAATACAGAAGAATATGTAGGAGGAATAATAGGAAAAGACCCAGATGGATATGATAATACAACAAATACACATAATAATTTAAGTATAGGAAATATATACACAGGAAAACAAACAGAAAATATAGGAAGAATCGTCTCAAACTATACAGATAGAACAAATAACTATGCATATGAAAGCCAAAAAATAAATGGATATATAACAGAAGAAGAACTAGGAGCAACACTTTTAACATATGAAGATTTATGTAAAGAAACAACTTACACCAACACAATACAATTAGGAGAAAGCTATGATTATAGCCAAGTAGGACAAGGAATATTACCAAAATTATATAATACACAAGGAACAGAGCTATTACCAAACCAAGAAGACATAAAAATAGAACAAACAGAAGAGATGGTAATAAATAACGTAACATCAGAAAAAACAGATGCAAATACAATAGAAGCATTAATAGAAATAAGTAATCCACAAGAAAAAGAAATAGTAGACATAGAAGTAGAAGATATGGAAGTAACAATAACCAAGAATAACACAGAAAACAGAAAAACATATATAGAAATAAAAGCAACACCAACTAGATTCTATGATAGTTATAAAGTATCAAAAATAATATATAAAGAAAATGGAGAAGAGAAAGAACAAGAAACAAGTGCAAGAATAGAACAGCAATTTTATAAAGAATTATACAGTTATGAAGATTGGCAAGGAATAGAAGAAGGAACATACCAAAACTACAAGCTAATGAATGACATAGACTTTTCAGGAAGAGACAACATAAAAAGTAATGTAACAATGTCAAGATTAGAGTCAAGTGGAAGTACATTAAAAAATATTGAATTAAACTTAAGTGGAGACTACTCTGGACTAATAAGAGAAATAAGAACAAACTTGGATGGAGTAAATTTTGAAAACATAAAAGTAACAGGAAAAAGCTCATATGTAGGAGTAATAGGAAAAAGTACAGCAGAAGTAAAGAACATAAAATTCAAAGAAATAACAGTAACAGCACCATATGACCAGATAGGAAGTATAGGAAGACAAGAAATCGGAAAAGTAGAAAACATAGAATTAGAAAATGTAGCGATAACAGGAAGAAACTATGTAGGAGGCTTAATTGGCTATAGCTTATCTAATATAACAAACATTCGAGCAACAAATATAACAATACAGGGAAATTCACATATAGGAGGAATAGCAGGACATAATCAGGCTCCTGGAATGATAAGTAATACAGAAATTAAAGACTCAAATATAACAGGAACAGGTGAATATGTTGGAGGAATTATAGGATTTTTCAGTAAGTGGAACCCTAATATTACAATAACTATTAACAAATTAAAATCAATAAATAATATAATACAATCTACTTCGAATTATGTAGGAGGAATATTTGGAATTGGAGATGGAACATATGCATTACCACTAGAATATTTTGAAGTAAAAAACTGTCAAATAATTGGACAAAATAATGTTGGAGGAATTTTAGGTGATATAAATTATATGATATTACAACATTGTTCTGTAAAAAATACAAAAATAGAAGGATTAAATATAAATAGCAAAAATATTGGTGGAATAGCAGGTGAACACAATAATAGTATTACAAATTCTCTAGTAGAAAAAGTCGAGATAATTTCAAAAGGAGAAAGAGTAGGTGGAATTGCAGGATATTCAGAACTAGGCGAGATAAATAATGTATATGTTAAAGATACAAAAATAGAAGGATTACAAAAAGTAGGAGGAATAGCAGGAGAAAAAATTGGTAGAAAAGTTTATAATATATATACAAATGCAGAAGTAAAAGCAATAGAAAAAAATGCAGGAGGAATAATAGGATATTATACAAATGAAAATATAACAGCAGCAAACATCATGCAAGTATATAATAATTCAGTAGAAGGAGCGAAAATAGAAGCTCCAGAAAATGTAGGAGGAATAATTGGATATATAGAAACAGATTTATATACACAAACAGGAGGAAACTATTATTATAACAATTATGTACATGCATACTTAACAAGTGAAGACCTAATAACAACATCACTAGGAATAGGAAGTTCAAAAGTAGAGAATGTTAAATTAACCAATTTCCATGTATATAAATACAGTAAAATAAATGACCAATACATAAATGAAGATATAGACAATATAAAAGAAAATCAATATGTAACAGCTAACCAATTAAAACAAGAAAACACATATAAAAACACATTTGGATGGGGAACAAACTATTTATATACAACATTGCAAGATAATAAATACCCAATATTAAATAATATGCAAACAGAGCAAGAAGGAATAGACTTACCAGAAGACCCAGTAGATGCAGAAACAGCACAAGCCAATATACTACAAATAGCAGAAAACATGAAAAACAAAATACCATTAAGCACATATTCTATAACGGCAGAAAATGAAGCAACAGAACAAACAACCTCTGAACAGAACAATAACACAGAAGAGACACCAACATATGAAATATATCCAATATCAGCAAATGAAATAAACATAGACTTAAGCAATATTCCAAAAGAAACATTCTTAAGAATAGGACAAGGAGAAAATGCAGTAGATATAGAAGTAGACTCTAGAACATATACATTCAAATATGACTTCAAAACAACACAAACATTGCAATTAATCCAAAAAACGACAAATAATGCAAGTATAAACACAACAAGTACTCAAACAGAAAGTACTGCAGAACAAACAATAAGTACAGATGTAACAGATACTAGTACAGGAACAATCCTAGTAGAAATAAAAATAGAACCAGAAGAAATAAGAAACAGCACAAGTTTAGATGAAGAAACAAACGCAATATTAAAAGGCACAGAAATGTATATAAATGGTGAAAAAGTAGAAGGAAGCTATGTAAACATATACAAAGGAAAAGCACTAACAGAAAGCGGAGAAATTTATGACATTGAAAGTAAAGAAAAAGACCAAGCAGAAAATAAAGTAGAAGGCTTAATGCTAGAAAGCAAAGTAAAGCCAAGAGAAGAATACGAATATTCTGGAAACGAAATAAAAGTATATGGAAAATACAGCACAATAAATGGACAAGCAAAAAATCAAATATACACAGTAAAAAATGGAAAACTATCAATCATATCAGGCAAAACAGAACTAAAAATAGGTAATCAAGTAATAGACATGATAAATGAAAGAGAATATGAAACAATATTACTTGAAAACGGAACAATACAAGACCTAAAACAAAAACTAAAATATCCAGAAAACTTCGAAAACAGCAACATAAAAGAAATAGCTCAAAACCTAGACACAGAAAGAACAGAAGTATTAGTATATTACAATGATGGCACAGTAATAGTATTTAATTATTTAACAGGAGATATAATATACAAACAAGAAGAAAAACAAAATCCAGGACTAATAGAGTACATAAAACAAAGCCTATCAAACATAATTCCAAGTAGCACAAACAAAACAAGTAAAGAATATGAAGAAAGCAAAGAACTAGTAGAAAAACTAGAAGAGGTGCCAGTAGAAGAAGCAATACAAGAAGTAAAACCAAATAGTGGCACAAATTCACAAAATACTGAAACAAACAGTAGTACCAACATAGAAAATACTCAAAACAATGGAACGAGCAACAATGGCAATAGCTTAACATCAACTAAAAACTATGTAACATCATACAACCCAGAAACAGGAACATATGAAGTATATAGCGTAGAAGAAATAATAAATAACAGCGAAGAAGAACCAGAATCAGAAACAGAAAAAATCCAAGCAAATGGATTACAACAATTCTATGAAAGCTACAATACATCAGGAAAGAAAACAAAAATAGAGCCAGGATTAGTCATAATAATAACAACAATAACAGCAATAGGAATATTAAGCATAGCAATTATAAGAAGAGCAAAATATGCAAAATAAATATTGACAATTTAGAAAAATAAGAATATAATAACAATAATTTAATATTTGAATTACGATGAAAAAGAAAAATTATAAAATAGTATTTATAGAGAGTTAGTGGTTGGTGTAAACTAACAATACCATTTATAAGGGGAGCTTTGGAGTAATATAAATTAAGGTGCTTAAAATATAGAATTTTAAGAATTAGGGTGGAATCGCGGAATAAACTTTCGTCCCTAGCTTTTTATGCTAGGAATGAAAGTTTTTCTTTTTGTTTGAAAAAGAATTATAATTTTGTCGTTGTTGTTCTGCAAAAGGAAATCCTCAGCGTACAACACGTACGCTTCCGGTATTCCTTTCTTGAACGCCTAGCCAAAATTTAATTCTTTTCCAAACATTTCCTAATCTAAAGTATTCATTGTAATAATAATTGAAAGGAGAGTAATTATGGTAAAATCGATGGAAACAATAGTTAATTTATGTAAAGCAAGAGGATATATTTATCCAGGTTCAGAAATATATGGAGGACTTGCAAATACATGGGATTATGGCCCATTAGGAGTTGAATTAAAAAATAATATTAAATCATTATGGAGAAAGAAATTTATTCAAGAAAATCCAAATAATGTTGGATTAGATGCAGCAATATTAATGAATCCATCAGTATGGGTAGCATCAGGACATGTTGGAGGATTTACAGATCCACTTATAGATTGTAAAGAATGTAAAACAAGACACAGAGCAGATAAATTAATAGAAGAATGGGCACATGAAAATGGTAAAGATATGATTGCTGATGGAATGTCTGATGAAGAAATGATTAATTTTATAAATGAAAATAATATATGTTGTCCAAACTGTGGTAAACATAACTTTACATCAATACGTAAATTTAACTTAATGTTTAAAACATTCCAAGGAGTTACAGAAGATGCAAAATCAGAAATCTATTTAAGACCAGAGACGGCACAAGGAATTTTTGTGAATTTTAAAAATGTTATGAGAACTACTAGAAAAAAATTACCTATGGGAATAGGTCAAATAGGAAAAGCATTTAGAAATGAAATAACTCCAGGAAACTTTATATTTAGAATAAGAGAATTTGAACAAATGGAACTAGAATTTTTCTGTAAACCAGGAACAGATTTAGAATGGTTTAAATATTGGAAAGAATTCTGTGAAAATTGGTTAATTTCATTAGGAATGAAAAAAGAAAATATACGTTTAAGAGACCACAGCCCAGAAGAACTAGTATTTTATAGTAAAGCAACAACAGACATTGAATTTGCATTCCCATTTGGATGGGGAGAACTATGGGGAATTGCAGACAGAACAGATTATGATTTATCAAATCATATAAGAGTTTCTAAAGAAGATTTAACATATTTAGACCCAGAAACAAATGAAAGATACACACCATACTGTATAGAGCCATCATTAGGAGCAGATAGAGTTACACTAGCATTTTTGTGTAATGCATATGATGAAGAAGAAATTGCAGATGGAGATACAAGAGTTGTATTACATTTACATCCAGCTTTAGCACCATATAAAGTAGCAGTATTACCATTATCAAAAAAATTATCAGAAAAAGCACAAGATGTTTATGAAATGCTTTCAAAGAAATTTATGTGTGAATATGATGAAACAGGTTCAATAGGAAAACGTTATAGAAGAGAAGATGAAATAGGAACACCATATTGTGTAACTATTGATTTTGATACATTAAATGATAATACAGTAACAATAAGAGACAGAGACACAATGGAACAAATAAGAATAAAAATAGACGATTTAGAAGATTGGATTTCTAAAAAAATAGAATTTTAAAATAAAATACATATAAATAAAAAAAGTAGTATTATATTAAAAAATATAAGAGTTAAAGTTTCACTAACAAATGAAAGGATGAAATAAATGGAAAATAAAAAAACAATTGTTGGTATGATAATAATTATAATATTAATTATAGTATTGATAGTAGTAACGATTTTATATAACAATTTTAGTGAGACACAATTAAATTTATTAACAGAAGAATCTAATAAATTAATACAACAAGATTTGATTAATGAAGAAATTGATGAAGAAATTAAAACACAGAAAGATTATGCAATTGTAGAAAAAACAATTAAAGAATATTTAAGCAATATAAAAAATATATATGTAGAAATGGAAAAATTAAATTCACAAATTAATGTGGATGAAATATTTTCAGCACAAAATGTGGAAGAACATCAATTTAATAATGTTGATCCATTAATAAATGAATATAGAGAAAAAAGTAAAGAATACTTAGAACAATGTAAAAATTTAATTGGAGAAGATAAAATTAAAGAAGCAATTAATTCAGCTCAATTTTCAACGCCAATTCCTAATAGAAAAGAATATTATATTAATTTGTATAATACAGTTATGCTTTCTGATACAATGAAAAGTCAATTAACAAAGATGGAAGAAAGTGTAGAAGGAAGCAAAGACAATTTATATGATAAGCTTTCTGTTTTAAGTAAAATAAAAACACATTTAGAAGAAAATTCTAGATATTGGAATGTAAAAGATGATAAAATTGTTTTTACAAATGCAAATATTATGGTAGAATATTATGATTTAATTAATGAATTAAATTCATAAATATATTAATTGAAAGGAAATGATAATTTATGAGAAAATATTTTGGCACAGATGGAATTCGTAGAATTGCAAATACAGAATTATCACCTGAACTAGTATATAAAGTAGCAAAAGCAGGAGCATATGTATTATCAAAACATACAGATAAAACTCCAACAATATTAATAGGAAGAGATACAAGATTATCTGGAACACTAATAGAAAGTGCAATGGTATCAGGTTTTTTAAGTTATGGTGCAAATGTAAAATTGCTTGGTGTTATGCCAACACCAGCTGTTGCATATTTAACAAGAAAATTACAAGCAGATGCTAGTGTAGTAATATCTGCATCACATAACACTTTTGAATTTAATGGAATTAAATATTTTAGTAATAAAGGAATGAAAATTCCTGATGAATTAGAAGAAGAAATAGAAGAAACAATGGAATCTGGAAAACTAGAAGAATTAACTGCTGTAAAAGATAAAATTGGAGTTTCAGAAGTTAGAACAGATTTATTAGATGAATATATATATTTCTTTAGAAAGAATTTTGATGATAATATTGAAAAATATAATAGACCTGAATTTAAAGTTGCTATTGATACTGCAAATGGTGCAACATATAAGGTTGCTGAATTAATATTTAAATTACTTGGAATAAATCATGTAATTATTAATAATAATCCAAATGGAATAAATATTAATGAAAATTGTGGCTCAACACATTTAGATAGTTTAAAACAATATGTTATTAAAAACAAGATGAGTTTAGGAATTGCTTATGATGGAGATGGAGACAGATGTTTAGCTGTTGATGAAAATGGAGAAGAAATAGACGGAGACAAAATTTTAGCGATTATTTCGAAATATTTAAAAGCCAAAGGTAAACTTTCAAAAGATACAATAGTAGCAACTGTTATGAGTAATTTAGGACTAAATAAATATGCAGACACAAACAATTTAAAACTAATCCAAACAAAAGTTGGAGATAGATATGTTTTGGAAGAAATGTTGAAAAATGGATATAATTTAGGAGGAGAACAATCTGGCCATGTTATATTACTAGACTATAATCCAACAGGAGATGGGATTTTAACATCATTAATGTTAATTCAAGCAATACTTGAAAGTGGTAAAAAGGCATCAGAACTTGGAAATATTGTACAAAAATATCCACAGATATTAATAAATGCAAAAGTTGATTCTAATAAAAAATATGATTATGAAAAAAATCCAGAAATAAAATCTGCAATAGAAAATCTAGAAAAAGAATTTTCTGGAAACGGTAGAGTTTTAATACGTCCTTCTGGTACTGAGCCATTAGTTAGAGTTATGATTGAAGGAAAAGATACAAAAATAATAGAAGAAAAGGCTAGAAAATTAGCAAATTTGATAGAAGAAAAATGTAAATAATTAGTTATTTATAAATATAAATTAATATAACTAAAAATAAATTATGTGAAAAAAGTCGAAAATAGTCGATGTTTTTTCATAAAAAAATAGAAAATTGATTGAAATCAAACATAAATTATGTTAATATAAATACATACTAAGATTTTTAGTATGTATTTATTTTTTGTCAAATAAAAGTTTTTAAAGTCTTTTTATTTAAAAGTCAAAATATTCCCAAAAAGTTTATATTTTAAATTTTATTATATGTTTATTTTGCGCGCAATAAACAAAAATTAATTTTTAAATAAGATTTTTTTATATACTAAAAATCAACAGTTAATATATAAAAGGAAGGTTTTTTTTATGAAAATTAAAACAATAAGTACAATTTTATTAATATTTATTTTATTAAACACAATATTACAAATATTTGTATATGCAATACCAATGCAAGAAACAAAAATAGAAAATTTAGGACAATGTGAAATGCACTTACAATATTGGAAAGAGCCAGACGGAATATGGAGTTATATAGTAACAACAATGGTAGGATATAGAATAAATGGAAATTTACACTATGCATATTGTTTGCAACGTGAAAGAAAAGGAGTTGGAGGAGACCAGGAAAGTTATAATGTAAATGTAACAGAAATGTTAAAAGATGAAAAAATATGGAGAGCAATAATAAATGGATTTCCATATAAAAGTGCAGAAGAATTAGGAGTTGAAAATGACCAAGATGCATTTGTTGCAACTAAACAAGCCATATATAGTGTTATGTATGGTTGGGATGTTAATTCACATTTTAGAGGAGCAGATGAAAGAGGTTGGAAAATAGTTAATGCAATAAACACAATTACAAATAATGCAAGAAATGGTACAGAAACGCCAAATAAATCAAATGTATTAGAAATAAAACAAGTTGGAGAATTTAAGAAAGAAAATAATAATTATTATTCACAAGAATATAGTGTAAAAGAAAGTGTAGATATGAGTAATTACATTGTAACCCAAATTGAAAACTTCCCTGAAGGAACTATGGTTACAGACCTAAATAATAATCCAAAGACAGAATTTTTACCTAATCAAAACTTTAAAATATTAATACCCAAAAATAAAATTTTAGATGATTTTGAAGGAACTATAAAAATTAATGGCAGAGTAAAAACATATCCAGTATTTTACGGAGCAAGTTATGACGAAAATCTTCAAGACTATGCACTAACATATGATGCATATGAAACAGTAGGAGATGAAATTACAATTAGAATAAATGCATATAAATCCAAAATAACAATAATAAAAAAAGATAGTGAAACAAATAAACCAATTGAAAATGTTGAGTTTAATATAAAATATAAAGATGGAACTCAAATTGGAAACTTTAAAACTGATAAAAATGGAACAATAACAATATCTAATTTAAAACAAGGAACAATAATACTTACAGAAACAAAAACACAAGAACAATATGTATTAGATGGAACAGAAAAAGAAGTAATAATTGAATATGATGAAGAAAAAACAATTGAAATAAAAAACAATAGAAAAAAAGGAAATATCACAATAAAAAAAGTAGACAAAGATAATAATTCAATAAATTTAAGTGGAGTAGAATTTGACTTAATAGACCAAAATGGAAATGTTGTAAAACATCTGGTTACAAATAAAAATGGTGAAGCAAAAGCAGAGAACATAGATATTGGAAATTATATATTAAAAGAAACCAAAACCAATCAAGAATATAAATTGTCATTACAGCAAGATATTACAATAGAATGGAACAAAACTTTTGATATTCTAATAGAAAATGAAAAGATAAAAGGCAAAGTTAAGGTCATTAAAACAAGTGAAGATGATAATTTAATTAATGGAGATAAAGCAGGAACACCAATAGCCAATGTAAAATTTGTAATATATGATGAAAAAGGTAAAATAGTAGATACACTTATTACAAAAGCTGATGGAATAGCAATTTCAAAAGACTTAGTAAAAGGAAAATATATTATTAAAGAAATAGAAACAGGTGATGCTTATGAATTAAATGAAGAAGATTTTACTATAGAAATAAAAAAAGATGGAGAAGTTGTGGAATTAGAAATAAGTAATAAATCTAAAACTCCTCCACCAGAAGAGCCTCCGGAAGAACCTCCAATGGAAGAACCACCAGAGGAGCCTGAAATTGAAGTTCCGCCTATTGAAGAACCTAAAAAGTTACCTGTTACAGGATATTAAATATTTAAAGAGCTATCTAAAGCAAGTTTAATCATATTATTTAATCCAGTTTGACGTTCTTCAGGAGTTGCAACATCTTTAATATATTTAGAATCAACAACACTCATAATGCATGCTGCTCTTTTATTTAAAATTTTTGCAACATAAAATAAAGCAAAAGCTTCCATTTCTGCTGAAACAGGATTAAAATCTTTTGGAACTCTTTCAAGAAATTTATTTACATCAGTCATATAAATATCAAAACAATCTGTACAAACAGTATTACCTGCATATAATGGAATATTAGTATTTTTTGAAGTTTCCTTAATTATATTGTTTAAATCATTATTGCTAGAAACGATGTGGCAATTATCGTTATTTAATGTTAAAGCAAAATTTCCCTCACTAAAAACATTTTCTGCAAGAATAACATCAAATAATTTTAATTCAGGTTTATAAGCTCCACAAGAGCCAATACGAATTATATTTTCAACTTCATAAAATTTATATAATTCATAACAATAAATTCCCATACTTGGCATTCCCATTCCAGAAGCCATAACTGTTATTTCTTTATTTTTATATTTACCAGTATAAGCATACATTCCTCTTACAGAATTTACTAATTTATAATTTTGTAAAAAGTTTTCTGCAATATATTTTGCTCTTAGTGGATCTCCTGGCATTATAACCGTTTTTGCAATATCTCCTAAATTTGCTTCATTGTGTGGTGTAGACATAAAAATACCTCCTATATATTTTAATTTCACTATTATAATAAATAGTAGAAACTAAGTAAAAACATCACTTAATTTCTACTACATAGCCTTATTCAACAATCATTTCTAATTTTATGATATGTCGTCTGCTCTGGTAATAAAAATCACAATACTTTTTTAGTTCACGTTCTGCAATTTCCTTCGTTTTGCAGTATGCTTTTATTTCGCCACTTTTTTCATCATTGTGGATTAATACAGCATAAAAAGTTTTAGTTTTTGCCATAGAGAACAACCTCCTTCAAGTATTTTTGGGATAGTATATCATATATTTTAGATTATGTCAAAATGTAGATAATCCATTTTTTTTAATAAATTACAAAAAAGATTAAAATGTGAATTGAATAAATAAACACAAAAAAGAGTTGAATAAAAAAGTAAATTCAAGTTACTTTTTGTTAAAATATTAAGTTAAATAGCTTTACTTGGGCTTGATATTTTATTTAAATTTTAATGATTTTTCTTATGGCAAGTTTGTCTTTTAGCATATTTATTGAATCCAAAGTGTATAGAGCCAGCTTCTTTTCTTTCTCGACATTTTCTCATTTCTTTACTTAAGACATTATCACATTTCTTTCATAGGCTATAAAATACAAAAAGGAATATTACTTGACATAACTTATAAAATATAATATAATTCTCATATCAAATTAATTGCTATATATGACTTACAAGAGAAGTGAGAAAGGAATAGATATTATAATGAGAAAAGGAAGTTTTTGGCTACAATCAGATAAATTAATTATAAAAAGTTCCGCAAAAATATTTAGTCAAGAAGAACATTCTTATGAAGAAAGTGAGTTAGAACAAACAGAAAATAAAGAAGAAAGTATAGAAAAATCAAATATTGAAGAAATAAAGCCACAAACTTTTGAGAATGAAGAACAAGTTTCTGAATGTAAAATTCCTGAGCCTAAGCAACAAACATTTGAACCTAAATATGGACAAACATTTAGAGAAACACTAAAAAATTTGAATTTTTCAGAACAAACAATATATCAAACAAATGAAATGTTTAATAATAAATATCAACAAAATAGTGAAAAAGGAAAAAATATTCAACAAAACAATGAAAACAGAAGAAATAGTCAACAAAATACATGTAATTCATTTCATGTTAGTTTATATAGAAAAATAAGTAATGGATTTGATTACAAAAATCAAGAAGACCAAATACCTGATTCAGTAATAAACAATTTAATAGATAATTTTCTAAACAAAAGATTTCAAACAAGAAATTCTCAATTAAATGCAAGAGAAAATAGTACAATTAAAGATTATGGATATGAAAAGTGGGATATTTTACAATTAATAAAACATAAAGAAACAAAAGAATATGGAAAAATGTTAAGAGACAAATATGGATATAAAAAAGAAGAAAAAAAATCCGAAACAATTCCACTTTCTTTTTATTTTGACCTTTCTGGCAGTATGGTGGAATATTCACATATATTGTCATTAATAGCAATAAAAATTTTGCAAAAAAAAATTAAATTATTAATTGGATATAATGACAGAATTGTATACCAAATAAATGAATTGCCGTCAGATAAAAAAATATCTGTAGAAGACTTCCAAAAATTACTTAATGAAGATTTTAAAGAAAAAAAGATTAAAAACGAAAAAATAGATTATGAAATTATTAATAAAAGATTAGACGAATTTTTAATAGAAAATGAAGCAGAGAAAGTAGCACTATTTACAGACTTTGATCCAATAGAGGCAATAAGAAATTTATCAAAACATTCTGAATTATATTGGTTTTGTTTTGAAAAAAATAGAAATCAGCCATTTATTATAAAAGGACGTTTTTATAGAATACAGAATTTAAAAGACATAATTTTATATTTTAAAAATCCTGATATGAGAGAGGTAGAGAAACCAGAGGAGGATTTATGGAGATAAAATTAAAAAAACTAATAGAAAAATGTAACAAAAATTTAAAAGGATTTTCATCAAAAAATGAAATAATTGATTTTTTACCAATTAAAGAAGATGATATTGAAATTTATATAGAAAACAAAATAATAAATATAAAAAATAGAAATGAAATTATGAAAATTTACGAACAAGATGGATATTATTCAAATTTAGAAATATTAAAAGATGTTGCTAAAATATATGGAATAAAATTAAAAGGAAATAGAATATTAGATTTAATAAAATTTAAAAATATAATTGAAATTAAAATATTACAATAAATGTTTAATTGGTTTATAGGTAATCCTAGTTTTAAAACCTAAATATTAGAATAAAAGGGACAGAACTCAAAATGGAAATAACATATACAGTAGTAAAAGAATTATTAGAAAAACATGGATATTATACTACAGACAAAATAATTTGGGACACAATAAATAATATCAATAAATTAGTTAAAGGAAATAAAAAAGGTCAAGATATACATGCAGTTTGTCTAGAAGGAATGCCGGGAAGCGGAAAAACATTTTATGCAGAAACTTATCAGAAAGTATTACAAGACATATTATCAGAAAATGTTGAAATGATTGATTTTCAATGTGATGCCACTACAGGAAAATCAGAATTAAATGAGGAGATAAATGTTGCATCAGCAATAGCTGGTAATCCAGACAATGTAATTATAGAGGGCAAATTAGTTAAGGCAATAAAAGCAGTAAACAGTGGTAAAAAAGTAATATTATTTTTGGATGAATTTGAAAAAGCAAGAGAAGACACAGATACATATTTATATCAATTTTTACAAAAAGGGAAGATAAATACTGTACAACTTGGAGATTTAGAGATTGATGGAGATAAAAAGAAAAATTTGCAAGTAATTTTATGTAAAAACTATTTTAGATTACACTTAAGCGAACCTCTTGAAAGAAGACTAAAATTTATGAGATTAGAGCCTATGAAGCCAGAAATTTTCTATAATGTAGCAAATAGAGAGCTTCCAGAATGTGATAAGACTTTAATTGCAATAGTATCAATCCTATATGAAGAAATACATAAAAATAAAGAATATTTTAAAAGAGTTCCATCTTGTTCAGAACTATTAGATGCAATAAATGATGCAAATGACATCATAGATATTGCCCCAGATAAATATATTTTAGATGCAATTTTAAGTAATATGATTAAAACACCAGAAGACTTTGAAGTTTTTGAAAATATGGTACAAAATAATAAAAAATTAAAAGAAATAGCAAACCTATTAAATCAAGATAGTATAGAAACAACAAGTAAAAGAACACAATTGCAATATGCAATTTTAGAAGATTTCTTTTCTGATGATATAAAAAGATTATCAGAAGAACTAAAAAAAGCATGTGAAGATTTAGAAATTTTAAAACAAAGTAATATGGAAAAAGATAGAAAGCTACAAGAACAATCAGAAATATTAGAAAATATAGCATTTGAACAAAGACCAGAAACAGATGAAAATCAACAAACCCAACTTCCTGAAACAATTAAAATAAGTGAAGATTATGAAGTATATCATAGTAATAATTTAAATGAACAACCATCAAATATACAATCAGATTTGTTAAAAAGATATAGAATAGATAAAAGTGTATTTGATTATTCTGATTGTGAATGGAATGAAATAGGAAGTTTTGAATTACCTAATGCCAGAGAAGAAGATACATATATATCAAATCGAATTTTAACAGATCTAGATAGTTCAATTATATGTAGAGATGGATATCTTGTAGAAAATGATTCTGATTTTAAAGTTTTATTATATAAGGTTAAAGATGGAAAAACTCATAGATATAGAATATTTGCTGATAAATTGGTACTTACAGAAAAAGAAATAAAAAATATAACAAAAGCAATTGATATAATCTATTATTCATCTCATAATAATTCTAAAGAAGGTAATGCAAGTAGTTTTAAATTTAGCCACCTTTATGCAAATAATAATATATCTTTTAATTTTTTAGTAGTATGTGATGAACCTAAAAAACAAATAAATGAAGATGATGTAAAAATAAAATATCAACAAATTGATAAAAATATTTATAATGTATTTGTTAGAGATATAAAAAATAATGCTTCGTATTGTGGTGATAATCTAAAGGCTGTTTTAGGAATAAGTAAAGATGATAAAATATCATCAAAAAACTATGCACAAATTGCTTTAAATAAACATTATGAATTAATACATAAAAATTTGATTTTAAGGGCAAAAGAACAAATGGCAAGTAAAAAATCAGAACAAAATTCAAAAAAAGAGATAGAAAATACTGCTATAAATCGAGCTACTAATAATAGTGGAGAATCTACTCAAAAAACATTGTTTAGAAAATTATTTGATATTTGGAGGTAAATTAACAATACTTTTATAAAATAAATAAAAATTTTAGTTTTTAATAAATTAAATATTATGTCAATAGTTTTTGAAAATGTCTTAAAAATTTTTTAACATTAGCACTAAAATTTTAACAAAATTAGTGCTAGTGTTTTTTTATGAAGCTTCTTTTTCCATTTCTTGTTATATACGATGAGATTGCTTTGCTACAAAAGCTTCAAAAGATTTTCTGCACCATGGATGATTCATATTTGGTATTTTTCTTTTTATACTCAAATACAGTACGTCTGTCAGTTTTAATCATATAAGGAATTACATATTTTGTAAGGAATTGTTCTGTAACTTTATAATATCCAAACAAAGTCTCAGCATGATCAAAGTAAGCACCAACTACTTGATTTGTAGAATCATCAATTGAAGCATGTAAAGACGTTTTAGAGTTACTAAACTATAGATGTTCACAAGCATCCATTTGCAGTTCTTCACCGAAATACGTTGAACGTGGCTGAGATGGGTGAGCATCTACTATGTCGACAATATTAGCTTGAATTGCTTCAATTAGTAATTTTCTTACGACACTTTCAGATACATTAATATTTTCATGTTTAGCTAAAAGCTCAGTAAAAAATCTATAATTACAATCCCAATATTTAGAAGTGTATAAATCAATAATTTTTTCTTTTAGTTCAGTAGGGAGAATGTGTTGAGGCTTTCTACCTCTATTACCATGGACAAAAAATTCCTTTATATTTTTATTATTTGGGACATTTTCATATCCTATTACTTAAGACATTATCATAAATGAATGAGAGATAATTCATACATTTTATTTTTTTCTTGTAAAAAATGAAAAAGATATGTTATAATATAAAAGTATTTAAAATTCTATGAAAGGAAAGTGATATTTATGAAAAAATTACCATATGGAATAAGTGATTATGAAAGATTGGTAGAAGATGAATACTATTATGTAGATAAAACAAAGTATATAGAAAGTTTAGAAAATTTATCAGAGCCATATATAATGTTTCTACGTCCACGAAAGTTTGGAAAAACATTATTTACAAGTATGCTGGAAAACTATTATGATTTAAAAAAAACAGATAAGTTTTATGACTTATTTAAAAATACATATATAGGAAAAAATCCAACTAAGCAAAAAAATAAATATCACATTTTAAAATTCAACTTTTCTGGAATAGATACCACAAATGAGGAAACAACAATTAAAGGATTTAAAAGTGAAATAGTATCTTCCATTAAAGTGTTTATAGAAAAATATAAAATGAATTTTATTATAAACTTTGGAGATGAGGCAGAAGTTATTTTAGATAATTTAATAAAAGCTTTTAGCATACAAAAGCAATATGAAAAAATATATGTAATAATAGATGAATATGATCACTTCGCAAATGAATTATTAGGATTTAATACAAATCAATTTAAAAATTTAGTATCCAAGAATGGAAAAGTACGTAAATGGTATGAAATATTAAAAAAGGGAACTGAGAGTGTAATAGATAGAATTTTTATAACAGGAGTAGCACCAATAACATTGGATAGTTTAACTTCTGGTTTTAATATTGGACTTGACATAACTCAAAGTGCAAAATTTAATGAAATGATAGGTTTTACTAAATCTGAGCTAGTAAAAATGATAGAAGATATGGGAATATCTAAAGAAGAACAATATAAAATATTGCCAATAATGAAAGAATATTACGATGGATATATGTTTTCTATAGATGGAACTGAAAAAATATATAACTCTAATATGTGTTTATATTTTTTAAATAGATATATAGAGCAAAGAAAAGTACCATATCAACTTATTGATGTAAATATTGCAAGTGATTATAGTAAATTAGGAAGTATGTTAGATCTATGTAGAGGAGATGAAAGAGATAAGATAATAGAAAAAATAGTATCAGGAGAAGGAATAATTGGGGAAATTACTGCAAAGTTTAACCCCGCAATAGAATTTACGGAAAAAGATTTAGTATCTATGTTGTTTTATTTAGGATATTTAACAATAGTTGGTCAAGAATTTGAAATGGCAAAATTAAAAATTCCCAATAAGGTTATGCAGGAAATATATTCTGAATATTTTATAAAAATAATAAGCAATAATGCCAATATGCAAGTATTGGATAGTGAATATGCAGAAATATTGAGAGAAATAGCAATGGAAGGAAAAATAGATAAACTAGCAGAACTAGCACAAAAGTTTCTGGAAAATTTATCTAATAGAGACTATGTAAAATTTGATGAAAAATATGTAAAGCTAATATTTTATTGTATATTGATGAATTTTAAAGCATATAGAATAAAATCAGAGATGGAAGTGCAAAGAAAGTACCCAGACATATTACTAATACCAAAGGATAGAAGTAAAGAATATAAAGCAATAATGATAGAATTTAAGTATTTAAAAAAAGAAGAAAAAGTTAAGCTAAAAGCAAAACAAGAAGAAGCAAGAAATCAAATAAAAGAGTATGCTGAATTTGAGGAAATAAATGAAATACCAAATTTAAATAAATATACAGTGGTAGCAGTAAATGATAAAATTTTTGTAGAGAAAATACTATAAAAATGTTGAAAAATTTTAAAAAAAGTAATATAATACAAGCATATAAAAAAACAAGAAAAAAGAGGAGTACATCTATACTTATTTATCAGAGAAAGAAGTTATTAGCTGAAAGCTTCTAAACAAAGGTAGATGGAAGGTAGCTTTTTTAGTTGATATTCAGAAATAGCAGTAAGAATATCCGTATAGTTACGTTATAAACTTCAAAAGAGATTATTAGAAATAATAATAAATTAAGGTGGTACCGTGAGATATAAAAACTCGCCCTTTTGTTTAGGGGCGAGTTTTTGTCATTCTTAAAAGGAGGGAAATATGTTAGAAATAAAAACAAAAAAAGCAGGAGCAGAATTAACAAGTATAAAATTAAATGGAGAAGAAAAACTTCACCAAGGAAAAGAACATTGGAATAGACAAGCTCCAATATTATTTCCAATTGTTGGTCAAATAAAAGATGGGCAAACACTAATAAATAATAAACTATATAAAATGGGACAACATGGATTTGCAAGAGACATGGAATTTGAAGAAATAGGAGAAAACAAATATCTATTAAAATCATCTAAAGAAACATTAGAAAAATTCCCATTTAAATTTGAATTACAAGTAGAATATGAAGTAAATGAAAATGAACTAACAACAAAATATAAAGTAATAAATAAAGATGAAAAACAAATGTTATTTGGAATGGGAGGACATCCTGCATTTATTTGTGATTACTCTACTGGAAATTATCAAATTCAATTCAATAAACAAGAAGATAAAATAGAATTTTTACAATTAGAAAATGGTTTAATATCAGATAAAAAAGCACCAAACATTTTAAAAGAAAATGCAATAAATTTGGAGGCAGATACTTTCAAAAATGATGCAATAATTATGAAAAATATAAAATCAAACAAAATATCATTATATAATAAAAAAGAAGATAAAAAAATATTAGAATTTGATTTTACAGGATTTCCATTTCTTGCACTTTGGTCAAAAATAGGAGCACCTTTCGTCTGTATAGAGCCATGGTATAATACAGCAGATAAAGTTAATTCAACTGGAAAATTTGAAGATAAAGAAAATATTTTAAAATTAGAGCCAGAAGAAAAGTTTGAATGTAAGTATAAGCTTAAATTTTTTTAAAAGAAAGGAATTAAAATTATGAAAGACCATAAATTAATGGATAAATACAATCCAAAAGAATTTGAAGAAAAATTATATGAAGAATGGGAGAAAAAAGGATATTTTAAACCATCAATGGATAAAACAAGAGAAAGTTTTTGCATAGTAATGCCACCACCTAATGTAACAGGAAAATTACATATGGGACATGCATTAGATGGAACAATTCAAGATATATTAATAAGATTTAAAAGAATGTGTGGATATAACACATTATGGGTTCCAGGAACAGACCATTCTGCAATTGCAACAGAAGTAAAAGTGGTAGAAAAAATGAAAAAAGAAGAAGGCCTTACAAAAGCAGATATAACAAGAGAACAATTTTTAGAAAGAGCATGGGCATGGACAAAAGAATATGGAGGAACAATCCAAATGCAACAACGTAGACTTGGATGTTCATGTGATTGGGAACGTTCAAGATTTACAATGGACAAAGGACTATCTGATGCAGTATTAGAGCAATTTGTAAACTTATATAAAAAAGGTCTAATTTATAAAGGAACAAGAATGATAAATTGGTGTCCATCATGCCATACATCATTATCAGATGCAGAAGTAGAGTTTGAAGAAGAAGCTTCACATTTATGGCATATAAGATATCAAATAAAAGGAACAGATAGATATGTAATTGTTGCAACAACAAGACCAGAAACAATGCTAGGAGATACAGCAGTTGCAGTACATCCGGATGATGAAAGATATAAAGACATTATAGGCAAAACATGTATATTACCAATAATGAATAAAGAAATACCAATAATTGCAGATGAATTTGTAGAAAAAGAGTTTGGAACAGGATGTGTAAAGATTACACCTGCACATGATATGAATGACTATCAGGCAGGATTAAGACATAAGCTTGAAATAGTAGAAGTATTTGATGATTCATCTATAATGGGAGACTTAGTACCAGAATATAAAGGATTAACAACCCTTGAAGCGCGTAAATTAATTGTAAAGAAATTAGAGGAAATAGGAGCACTTGTAAAAACAGAAGACTATAATCATAATGTTGGAAAATGTTATAGATGTCATAATACAGTAGAACCTAGAATTTCTGAGCAATGGTTTGTAAAAATGAAAGAACTTGCAGAACCTGCAATAAAAGCTGTAAAAGAAGATGACATAAAATTCGTTCCAAAAAGATATGAAAAAACATATTTTAATTGGATGGAAAATATACAAGATTGGTGTATATCACGTCAATTGTGGTGGGGACATAGAATTCCAGCATATTATTGCGAAGAATGTGGACATATTAATGTTTCAAAAACAGCTCCAGAAAAATGTGAAAAATGTGGATCTAGTAAATTACATCAGGATGAAGATTCACTAGACACATGGTTTAGTTCAGCATTATGGCCATTTTCAACTCTTGGTTGGCCAAACAAAGATGCAGAAGATTTAAAAACATTTTATCCTACAAATGTATTAGTAACTGGATATGACATAATATTTTTCTGGGTTGCAAGAATGATATTCTCTGGCTTAGAAGTTATGAATGAAAAACCATTTAGTGATGTATTAATACATGGAATTGTAAGAGACAGCCAAGGAAGAAAAATGTCAAAATCATTAGGAAATGGAATTGACCCACTAGATGTAATTGAAAAATATAGTACAGATGCATTAAGATTTTCACTAATTCTTGGAATTTCACCAGGAAATGATATTAAATATATGCCTGAAAAATTAGACCAAGCTTCAAATTTTGCTAATAAATTATGGAATGCAGCAAAATTTGTAACAATGAATTTAGTACCAGATGCAGAAATTCTTGAATTTGAAAAACAAATTACAAATAAAGATGGTAAATATAAAGATGAAGACTTGAAAATTGAAGATAGATGGATTATTAATAAATTAGACAATTTAATCAAAACTGTTACTCAAAATATAAATGAATATGATTTAGGTATTGCATTAGAAAACATTTACAATTTTATTTGGAATGAATTCTGTGATTGGTATATTGAAATTGCAAAATCAAGATTATATAGTAATGATATTAAAGAAAAAACACAAGTATGTTTTGTATTAAACAAAGTTTTAAGCGATAGTTTAAAATTATTACATCCATTTATGCCATTTGTAACTTCAGAAATTTATTCTAAACTAGTAAATTCTGAAGAAAAAGATTTAATGGTATCTAGATGGCCAGATGCTATAAGACAAGTAGATTATGACGAAAAAAATGATTTCATAGAAAATATAAAAGAAATAGTAATTCAAATTAGAAATATAAGAGCAAATATGAATGTTCATCCAAGCAAAAAATCAAAACTTATTTTTGTAACTACAGAGTACAAAAATGAAATAGTACAATCTAAAACATTTATTGAAAAACTAGGATTTGCAAATGAAATAATTATTCAAGATAATAAAGATAATATTTCTAATAATGCAATTTCAATTATTGCAAATGGAATCCAAGTTTATATTCCTTTTGAAGAATTAGTTGATGTAGAACAAGAACATAAAAGGCTTGAAGAAGAAAAGAAAAAAGTATTATCTGAAATTGAAAGAGCAAGTAAGATGTTATCTAATCCGGGGTTTGTAAATAAGGCTCCAGAAGCTAAAATAAATGAGGAGAAAGCTAAACTTGCAAAATATCAAGATATGTTAAAAAGTATTGAAGAAAGATTAAAATAATAAAAAAAGAAAGGAATAAAAAATGAAAGATGATGATATGGATAGAATATTTGTTCCAAATAATAAAAATCGTAAAAAAAGACAAGATTTTAACATGTATGAAATTCTTGGAGAGATGATAGATGCTGAACTTTTTGATAAGGAATTAAAAGATGATCCAACTTATGAAAATATATTAAAATCCTTAGCTGAACGTAAAGAGGAAATAGAAGAAGACAATGATGATGAATTTTATGAAGATGAAAAATGTTACATGGAATCTATTAAAAAATTAAAAGAAGAAGATGCGAAATACAATTTTCCAATATTAAGAAGCAAAGCTTTAGAAATAGCTAATAGAGATGAAAATTTAAAGACAGATTATTGTAGAAATACAAGTAGAGGAAATATTTCTTATATTTGTTTTACAGATAAAAAAATAGAAGTTGTTGAAATAGGAAATAAAAAATATTGGCAAATACAAATTCTTTCTGGTGATGTATCTGGAATGGAAGTTAATAGAAATGGATCTTACAATTGGGATGGTTGGCTTGGAGATAAAGACTTAAATTTATTAAGATGTTTGGTAGATGTTGAAACAGGAGAATATATTTATTATCCATTGCAAAAAGGGAAAAAGAGAAAATGGTTTAGATTTTTGAATAAATAATTATGTAAAACTATTGACAAAGTATGAAAAAAACCTCCAATGTTATAATAATATTATAGTTTGCCAACTGTAATAAAATTATAAAAAAGGAGGATATCATCCATGAAAGACGATATAAATAATTTATCACATAGTAAGTGGAATTGCAAGTACCATATTGTATTTGCACCAAAATATAGGAGAAGGGCCATATATGGTCAGCTAAGAAAAGATATAGGAAAAATATTAAGACAATTATGCGAGTTTAAAGAAGTAAAGATAATAAAAGGAGAAATGTGCCCAGACCATGTACATATGTTAGTAGAAATACCACCGAAGATAAGTGTAGCAAGTTTTATGGGATATTTAAAAGGGCGATGCTGTTTCCAGGGATTTTTTCTGACTAATTAACTTATAATTAAAGTTCTAAAATAGCATAAACTAGCAATATTATAATTTAGTATAAAGAAATTCATATAAATAAGATGTTATCTAATCCAAGAATAGTAATCACAAAAGCCATTTAAAAAAATGAAAAATATCCCTGTAGATAAAACTCTACAGGGATTAATGTCAAATTAATCTTGAAATTCTTGAAATTTGTTTCTTGGACAGTCATTTGTATCTTTGCATTGGTAATAGCCAAAATACTCATCAATACAAAAACTAATCTGTTTTAGTTCTTCATCTAAAACTTCATATTCTTGTTCTAAACTACTATATTCATCTTCTAGAGCTTTGATTTTGTTATCTAAATATTCAATTTGCTTAAACCAATGTTCATTTTGAGCATTTTGGATTTTTGGAAATTCATAAGGTGTATTATTAGATCTATAAACAGTGTCTACATATTGAATATCTTCATTCCAATTTACGCGAAAACCACAAATTGGACATTCATAATATTCAACTTCATTGGCAGAAGGAAAGTCACCTTTAAGTACACATTTGTAAAAAATGTGGTTGCATTGATTTCTCCAATTGGCAATAAGTTGTTCTCTTTTTACAAAGAAGTCTTCAAATTTAGAACTAATTTCAGGAATTAAAATTCTTTTTAATTTATCAAGCCGATCTATCATTTCTTTTATATTATTAAGAGAAGAATTTTTATTTGACATATTTTTACCCCCTCTTTCATAAATTTATGTGTGATGGATTAATATAAATTCAATTTAAAACATTATAACATTCAAAAAAAATAAAGTAAACAGTAAATAATAAAATTTTAGTTCTAAAATTATTAAAAAAGCATATTATAATTTAGTATAAAGAAATTCATTAAAGTGAAAGGAAGATATTTATTATGATAGAAGAAAGAAAAAGTGTCAATTTAAATTCCAATGTTGTACAAAATCTAGTTTTAGAAAACAGAGAAAAATTAAGTATATCAGGAGTAAATGATGTACTTAGCTTTGATGACCAAGTTGTTATGGTAGATACTGAGTTGGGTCTACTTACTGTTAAAGGAGAAAATATAAGAATAAATAAATTAAGTTTAGATACATCAGAAGTTATTGTTGAAGGAGAAATTTCAAGTTTAAATTATAGTCAAAAATCTCAAGAAAAAAATAATGGAACATCTTTATTAAGCAAAATTTTTAAATAAAAAATTTGACAATATATGTAATATTTTGCTTTTTATATAATAGGAAGTTATACTTCCATATTATATAAAAAGCTACAATTGCTAACCATTTGAGATTTTCTCCTTGCAGTCGAAAACTCAAATTGGGCGAGAACAAATTAAAGAAAACCAAAGATTTTCTTATTTGTTATATATACATATTTTTCAAGAGAGGTAAAGTTTGAAAAATGATTGAAAATCAAGCTTATTTATTTGTTGTTTTTACACTAACTGGAATAATATTGGGAATAATATTTGATTTTTTTAGAGTTTTAAGAAAAATATTTAAAACAGTTGATTTTATAACATATATAGAAGATATTATATATTGGATTTTTGCTGGATTAATAATCCTATATAATATTTGGTTTTTTAATGACGGAGAAATTAGGTTTTTCATGATTATTGGAATATTTATAGGGGCAATTATATATGCATTAACTTTTAGCTCAATATTTATAAAAATTGAATCTTTTTTTATGAAAAAAATAAAATTTCTTTTTATATTTTTTTATAATATTTTAAAAATTCCGATAGAAAAAATAATAATTCTATTTAAATATATGATAAAATTAATAAATAATAAAATTAAAGTTGAATAAAACAATAAAAAATATAAAAAATTTAAAATAAAAAGGGGAATTTTAATAAAAATGTAGAATAATATATTATGTAAGTTTTTTATTTGGAGAGTACATATGAAAATTAAAAGTAAGTTGTTAATTCCTATGTTTATTATTGCTTTAATTATATGGGTTATTGTTCTAATAAAGCAACAAGTTAATATTGCACAATATCAAGAAGAAATAGACGATTTGTCAGCTAAAATAGAAGTAGCACAAGAAGAATTAAATCAAAATAAACAAAATTTAGAAGAAGAAATTAATAAATCAAATTCATTAGAATATATAGAAAAAGTTGCACGTGAAAAGCTAGGAATGTATCTACAAAATGAAAGAGTTTATGTCGATAGTAATAATTAGGTCCCTAAACGTTCAAGTTTTAGGGATTTCGTTTTTTTTAAAATCAAATAAAAACCCAAAAATAAAAACAAAAAATAAATAGGAGGTAGTTATGTTAGAGTTAGAGAACATGACATTATTAGAGTTGAGAAATTTAGCAAAAGAACATAATGTAAAAAATATTTCAAAATTAAAAAAAGAAGAATTAATTGCATTATTAAATCAAATTATTAAAACTTCTGAGCCAAATAGTGAATTAAATAACAAAGAAAATGATGAAGAAAGATATGATGAACAAGATGATGAGCAAATTGGCGAATTAAACGAAAATACAGTTGATTATAAGTTAACAAATGATGATGATGAAATTGTAGAAGGCATTCTTGAAGTATTACCTGATGGATATGGCTTTTTAAGAGGAGATAATTATTTATCAAGTCCAAAAGATGTTTATATTTCACCAATACAAATAAGAAGATTTAAATTAGACACAGGAGATATCATAAAAGGTATATCAAGAACAAAAGAAGGAGAAAAATTTCCTTCATTAATTTTTGTTGGAGAAGTAAATGGAGAACATCCTGAAAAAGCAGCTAAAAGAAAGAGGTTTGACGAACTAATACCAATATATCCAAATGAAAGATTAAAATTAGAAACAGTTCCAACTGAATATGCTATGAGGATTATCGACTTAATTTCTCCAATAGGAAAAGGACAAAGAGGAATGATTGTTGCTCCGCCAAAAGTTGGAAAAACAACATTATTAAAGAAAATTGCAAATAGTATTTCTGCTAATAATCCTGAAGTAGAACTTATAGTTCTTTTGATTGATGAAAGACCAGAAGAAGTAACAGATATGAAGAGATCTATAAAAGGACAAGTTATTTATTCAACATTTGATGAATTGCCAGAACATCATGTTAAAGTTGCTGAAATGGTTTTAGAAAGAGCAAAAAGAATTATTGAACATAATAAAGATGTAGTTATTTTATTAGATAGTATTACAAGATTAGCTAGAGCATATAATTTGGTAATGCCATCTTCAGGAAAAACTTTATCAGGAGGTTTAGATCCAGCTGCTCTACATAAACCAAAAAAATTCTTTGGAGCTGCAAGAAATATCGAAAATGGTGGAAGTTTAACAATTTTAGCTACTGCTTTAATAGAAACCGGTAGTAGAATGGATGATGTAATATTCGAAGAATTCAAAGGTACAGGAAATATGGAGGTTCATTTAGATAGAAAACTTTCAGAAAAACGTATTTTCCCAGCAATTGATATTAATAAATCAGGTACAAGAAGAGAAGATTTATTACTTACAAAGCCAGAAATGGAAACAGTATTTGCACTAAGAAAAGCTTTAAATAATTTACCTGTTGCAGAAGTTACTGAACAAATTATTTCTCAAATGACACAAACTAAAAATAATGAGGAATTTATTGAAAAAATGGATTCTTATTTAAAAAATTATAAAAATTAAAATTATTTTTATTAATATTTATAATTTTATAAATATAATTGGGCTTCTTTAAATTTCATTTGGATTTATGAAGCCCTTAAAAAGTCTTTTTTTGATATACTTTTATAGTATAATAAACAATATGAAACTTTTTAGTTTCGCAACTTAAAGTGAAAATAAATTAGTACATTTTTAATTATTTTGAGACATAAATTTTTGTTCTGTAGCATTAATTTTTTGTTGTTCTGCACAATCAGTTTTGTACCAACCTTTTTCTGCCATTAAATTATATATTTTGTTTTGAATATTTAAAGTTTCATTTAAAGCATCTTTAAATGCAGTATGAACTTCAGCTGTGGTTGATTCAATTGTACCATGTAAATAAAAATCACAAACACCTTTAATTAAAAGTAATTCATTTTCCATTAAATCTCTATCTTGCATAAATCTAATCCTTTCCGAAAGAAAAATTCTTTCAATTTTAAAATAAATTTAGAAACTTATTGTATAATTCTGTATGCTTTTTTTGAAGTTCACTTATATATGAAGCAAGAGTTGGATCTGTAAGTTGAGAACCTGTTTTTTTACAACAAGTTTTCATATATGCTTCATGAGATAAGGCATCTTCTACATATAAAAGTTCTTTACTTGTCATTAATATCACCACCTGTATATATAATTTCCAGACTTTACAAAAATAATACATAATAATTATATTTTTAATAATATATTTTCTATATAATATAAATAATTTTAATTCAAAAAACATTGATTTTTTAGATAAAAGATGATATGATGTTAAATGTAATAAATAAAATGTAATAATAAAGGGAAAGAAGTTGAAGAAATTTCAACTAAATAAGTACCTTAAGAAAGGAATGATAATAATTATGGAATTAAAAGGATCAAAAACAGAACAAAATTTAATGACTGCATTTGCAGGTGAATCACAAGCTAGAAATAAATATACTTATTTTGCAAGCAAAGCAAAAAAAGAAGGTTATGAACAAATAGCTGCAATTTTTCAAGAAACAGCTGATAATGAAAAAGAACATGCAAAAATGTGGTTTAAATTATTAAATGGTGGAGACATTGGAACTACAGCAGAAAATTTACAAGCTGCTGCAGATGGAGAAAATTATGAATGGACAGATATGTATGCTGAATTTGCAAAAACAGCTAAAGAAGAAGGATTTACTCATATAGCATATTTATTTGAAGAAGTTGCAAAAATAGAAAAAGAACATGAGGAAAGATATTTAAAACTTTTAGAAAATGTAAAAGAAGGAAAAGTATTTGAAGCTGGTGAGGTAAAAATATGGAAATGTAGAAATTGTGGACATATTGTAGTAGGAACAAAAGCTCCAGAAGTATGCCCAGTTTGTAGCCATCCAAAAGCATATTTTGAAATAAAAGCTGAAAATTATTAAAATATTCTATTTTATATAATAGGAAAGTATATCTTTCCTATTATATAAAAATTTATAATATTAAAATTTTTTATATTCAAATATTAAATATTAAAAAAATCAAAAATTTAAAATTTATCTTTCAGTTTTCCATTTCATACTAATTTCTGACTGAGATTTTTTTCTTTTAGGAGATAAAAAACTAGCTCTATATTCTTGTTTCCAAATTGGAGGTATAAAATATCCATTGCCATTTGTTTTAAAAGAAGGTGCTATAGGAGAAGTAAATGGAATGCCAAATGAATTTAAACTACATATTAAAGTAATGTAAATAAATAAACCTGTACCAATTCCTAAAAATCCACAAGCAAATCCTAATGCAATAAATATAAATCTAAAAATTCTTAAATGAAAGCCAAAAGAAAAATCTGGAATAGCAAAAGAAGATATACCAGTTATAGCAACGATGATAATTAGAGTTGGACTAACAATACCAGCATTGACTGCTGCATCACCTAAGATTAAAGCACCAACAATACCAATAGTAGAACCTATTGGAGAAGGAACTCTTAAACCCGCTTCTCTAATTAATTCAAAAGAAAATTCCATAAGTAAAAGTTCAAATATTATTGGAAAAGGAACATTTTCTCTTGCTGATAAAATTGATAATAATAATTCTGTTGGTAAAATTTCTTGATGAAAACAAGTAATTGCCATATAAGTACCAGGTAATAATAAAGTAATTATAGCAGCAGTGATTCTTATAAATCTTAAAAAATTTGTAAAAATTGGTCTTAAATTAGTATCTTCAGGTGAAAATAAAAAATCTTCAATATTTGCTGGAGCTATAATAGAATATGGATTTCCATTTATTAAAATAACAACTCTACCTTGTAATAAATATTTACAACATTTATCAGGTCTTTCTGTAGAAATAACTTGTGGTACACCAAAAGTTTCATCTTCTTCAATTAATTGTTCTAATTGACCAGTTGATAATAAAGAGTCTATATCTAAATTATTAAGCCTAAATTTTACTTCTGCAACCAAATCTGAATTAGCAATATTATTCATATAACAAATACCACATTTTGTCTTACTTATTTTCCCAACAGGAATATTTTCTATTATCAAATTTTCATTATTAATAATACGTCTTAAAAGAGAAGTATTAGTTCTTAGATTTTCTACAAAACTTTCATGAGGACCCTTTATAATAATTTCATTTTCAGGTTTATCAACATTACGAGTATTATATTTTTTTACATCAATATCAAAAGCAATATTTAAAGTATCAATAAATAATAAGCAATCACCCATATTTACACCTGAACATACGGCATCAAAATTAGATATTTTATTAACACTTAATTGAGGAAGTAAACGATTGTCTATATAATTTAATAAATTTTCAGGATTTGGATTTTTAACATGTTTAGGAAACATAAGTGGCTCTAAAATAAAATCATTTATAGATATAGAATCAACTAATCCATCAAAATAAATAATAAAACTCTTAAATGTCTGATTTTGTGCTAAAGTTTCGAATTCTCTGATTTTAATATCACTATTAATTAAAACATTATATTTACTTTTTAAAAATTCTAAATTTTTGTATAATTCAGAATAGACTTTTGTTTCATTATTATTTATGAAATTTCCATTTTCACTTTTTTGATTAATTATAGAAAAATTATAATTACTTTTAAATAAATTATTAATAAAATTCTTTACATTCATATTTTTAATATTAACAAATTGCCAAAAAAATATACATACATATTGAAAAAACTCATGTAATAATATATAATTAAATAAGAAGGCAAAATTAAAATTAGTTATATTTAGACTAAATTATGTAAAAATAAAAATGGAAGGAATTAAAATATGAGAAAAGAAAAAGGTTTTATTAATCTTTTATTATCTTTAATTACAATAATATTATTATTAGTGGTAATATTTTTTGGATATTTGGTATATGTAGACTATTTTGGAGAAGCAACAATTGTTATTGGAGAAGCTGGATATCCTATTATCGAAAATAGTAATGTAAGTGAAAGAGAAGAAAATGAGGAACCAATAGGAAACATAGATATATCTAATACAAGCCAACAGGATAACACTTATTCAGATAACTTCTTTTACAGTCAGTTGAGCGATTCTGCTAAATTAATTTATACTGAACTATATAAAAATAAAGAAAATTTAAAAACAGGTACATATACAGTTCAATTTGGAGATGCTTTTAAAGATATTTTATCACAAGAAAATGGAAGTGATAAATTAAAAGAAGAATATCAATCAGCAATAGAAGCATTTACTTATGAAAATCCAGATGTATTTTATTTAGATGTTACCAAAATGTATATTAATATAGAAATGATAAAAAGATTATTTACAACTAAATATAATGTCTATATAAATAGTTATCAAGATTCGAATTATTTAGCAGAACCATTTTATTCAAAAGAAAATATAGATGAATGTCAGGCACAAATTGAAAGTGTAAGAGATAATATTTTAAGCAATATTGAAGGAAAAAGTACAGTAGATAAAATTAGATATATACACAATTATTTAATTGATAATATACAATATGATCAAACAATACAAAAAGATAATATATATAATATATATGGAGCTCTTGTACAACATGTAAGTGTATGTGAAGGATATGCAAAAGCATTACAATATCTTTTAAGTTCTGCAGGAATAGAAAATGTAATAGTTACAGGTATTGCTACAAACAATAATGGAGAAACCGAAAATCATGCATGGAACTATGTAAAAATTGGAAGTGCATGGTATGCATTAGATGTAACATGGGATGATCCAATAATTATTGGAGGAGGAAAAATAAATGATAAAATCAGATATCAATATTTTTTAAAAGGCAGTAGAACTATGGATGAAAATCATTATTTATCAAATCAATTTACAGAAAATGGTATGGAATTTGAATTTCCAAAATTATCAATAACAGATTATAATATATAGGAGTCTAAAAATGTTAGAATTAGAAGAAAATTTAAATAAATTACACCAACTAAAAATTAAAATAGAAAGTTTAGGTGAATCTCTTTGACATAACTGACAAAAGAGATGAACTAAAAAAATTAGAAAAACAAATACAAGATGAAAATTTTTGGCAACAAGAAACATCTGAAACAACCAAAATACTAGTAAAACAAAAAGAATTAAAAAGGAAAATTGAAAAATTTGAATCAGCACAAAATGAAGTTAATAATTTAATAGAATTAACAGAACTTGCAAATATAGAAAATGATGAAAATGTTGCAAAAGACATTTTAAAATCCACAAATCAATTAGAAGAAGAAATAGGTAAGTTGCAACTAGAAACTTTATTATCTGGAAAATATGATAAAAATAATGCAATATTAACTTTGCATCCAGGAGCAGGAGGAACAGAATCACAAGACTGGGCAGAAATGCTTTACAGAATGTATACAAGATGGGCAACAAAAAAAGGATATGAAGTAAAAGAACTAGATTATTTAGAAGGTGATGAAGCAGGAATAAAAAGTGTTACTTTTGAAATAATTGGAGAAAATGCCTATGGATATATGAAAGGAGAAATGGGAGTTCATAGATTAGTAAGAATTTCTCCTTTTGATGCAGGAGGAAGAAGACATACTTCATTTGCATCATTAGAAGTATTACCAGAAATAACTGAAGATATAGAAATAGACATAAATCCAGATGATTTAAGAATAGACACATATAGAGCATCAGGAGCAGGAGGTCAACATATAAATAAAACATCTTCAGCAGTAAGAATTACACATATACCTACAAATATAGTTGTTGCTTGTCAATCAGAACGTTCTCAAATACAAAACAGAGAAACAGCAATGAAAATGTTAAAATCAAAATTATATGATTTAAAAGAAAAAGAACAAAAAGAAACTATAAATGATTTAAAAGGTGTACAAAAAGATATTGCCTGGGGAAGTCAAATTCGTTCTTATGTATTTTGTCCATATACATTAGTAAAAGACCATAGAACTAATTTTGAAGTAGGAAATGTTCAAACTGTTATGGATGGCAATTTAGATGGATTTATAGAAAGCTATTTAAAATATATAAATAGTAGCAAGTAAATATTAAAATTAATATAATATAGTAGTTATGTTTAGTTATAAATATAACTACTATTTTTTTGTAGATTGAAAAATAATTATAATTTTGGTTGTACCCAAATTTAATTCTTTTTCAATCATTTAAGGAAGGATAAATTCAATATGGACACAATAGTTTTAAAATTCGGAGGAAGTTCTCTAGCAGACAATGAAAAATTAAAAATTGTTGCAAATAAAATAATAAACAGAGCAAAAGAAAACAAAGTAGTTGTTATAGTTTCTGCACAAGGAAAAACAACAGATAATTTAATAAATCAATCAAAAGAATTAGCAGAGATGGTAGAAAAAACAGATTCCCAAATAAACAAAAGAGAATTAGATGTGTTATTATCTTCAGGTGAACAAATGAGCTCTGCTAAACTTTCAATTTTATTAAATTTAATGGGATATAAATCAATTTCATTAAATGCATGGCAAGTAGGAATATATACTAATTCTAATTATCAAAATGCATTAATTGAAAAAATTGATAAAAAAAGAATAAACAAAGAATTAGAAAATGGTTATATAGTTATTATAACAGGATTTCAAGGAATTGATAAAAATAACAATATTACAACATTAGGTAGAGGTGGCTCAGATACAACTGCAGTAGCAATTGCTACAGAATTAAAAGCAAAACAATGTTATATATATTCAGATGTAGATGGGATATATACAGCAGACCCAAATAAAGTTCCAAATGCAGATAAATTAAAAAATATTTCTTATGAAGAAATGTATGCATTATCTAGTGAAGGAGCAAAAGTTTTACATGATAGATGTGTAGAAATAGGAGAAAGATTTGATGTACCAATTATTACAGAATCAACATTTAATAATAAACCTGGAACACAAATAACTCATAAACTTGAGTGTTCTGGAATTAAAAGTATAGTAAAAAAAGATGTTTCTAGAATTTCTGTAGTTGGTTTTGGAATAAGTTCAAATGATGATACACTAAATAAAATACTAGAAATTGCCGATAAAAATAGTTTAGAGATATTTAATATTGATATTAGTAGAACAAAAATTTCTATTGTATTTAAAGAAATTGTTAAAGAAAATGTATTACAAGAGATACATGATGCTTTGATATTGTAAACAAAACTATTATATAAACATAATATAAAGTAGGAATCAGAAAAATACAAATTTTCAAGCTCAAGGGGGAGATGAGGAAAATATGAAAAAAATATTAGAAGTAAGCAAAATTTGTAAAACCTATCAAGCGCAAAATGGAGAAATAGAAGCAATAAAAGACATAAGTTTTACAATAAATGAAGTTGAATATGTAAGTATAATAGGACCAAGTGGATGTGGAAAATCAACATTATTATCAATTATTTCTGGTTTAGAGGCTAAAACTTCTGGGAGCATATATGTAGATGGTAAAATTGGCTATATGCTTCAAAAAGACAATTTATTGGAATGGAGAACAATTTTACAAAATGTTTTATTTGGATTAGAAATACAAAAGAAATTAACAGAAGAAAACAAAAAATATACTATAGATTTATTAAAAAAATATGGAATTTATGAATTTAAAGATAAATATCCAAATCAATTATCAGGAGGAATGAGACAAAGAGTTGCACTTATCAGAACACTTGCAATAAAACCTAATATTTTACTTTTAGATGAAGCATTTTCTGCACTTGATTATCAAACAAGACTTATGGTAACAGATGATATTTATAGTATATTAAAAAATGAACATATTACAACATTAATGGTAACACATGATATCTCAGAAGCGATAAGCATGTCAGACAAAATCATTGTATTAAGTCATAGACCAGCCACAATAAAGGCAATACATGATATTAACTTTGAAATAGAAAATCGTACACCTCTAAATTGTAGGCAAGATCCAAAGTTTAGTAAGTATTTTGATTTATTATGGAAAGAACTTAACGAAAGAGAAAAATAAATAATAAAAAATGAAAGGAGCTAAAGAAATGGAAAAAGACAAAGAAAAAAATAAAACAGTTCAAGTATCTAAAGAACGAAAAAAGTACATAAGAAAACAAAAAATAAGAAAAATAGAAATTTTATTAACTCAAATTGCAATAATTATTACATTTATAGCATTATGGGAAATCTTAGCTAATACTGGTAAAATAGATAGTTTTATAATGAGTCAACCTTCAAGAATTGTAAAAACATTTTTAAATTTAACTTCAAATAATTTATTAGAACATTTGCAAATAACAATAATAGAAACATTACTTGGATTTTCAATAGGAGTAATTCTGGGGTTTATTATTGCAATTATTCTTTGGTGGTCTCCTTTTATATCAAAAGTATCTGAACCATTTTTAGTTGTATTAAATAGTTTACCTAAAATTGCATTAGGACCTGTTATTATAATATGGGTAGGAGCTGGAATGCCAGCAATAATAACTGTCCGGAGTGTCAATTTCACTAATAGTAACAGTTTTAGAATTATTAAATGGATTTATGATAACAGATAAAGAAAAAATACTAATGGCAAGAACATTTAATGCTAAAAAAATACAAATTTTAACTAAAATTGTTATACCATCTAATATACCAACTTTCTTTAATACCTTAAAAGTAAATATAGGTCTAACTCTTGTTGGAGTTATTTCTGGTGAGTTTTTAGTATCTAAAGGTGGCCTTGGATATTTAATTGTTTATGGTGGTCAGGTATTTCAACTAGATTTAGTAATGACAAGTGTTATAATTCTTGCAGTACTTGCAGCTTTAATGTACCAAAGCATAGTTATATTAGAAAAACTTTTTGTTAGATATAATTAGGTTTATAAGTTTATCCAAAAACTTAAATAAAAAATGGAGATTTAATTAATATGAAAAGAATTTTAATTTATGTACTTATATTTATTATTGTTTGTGCTTTAGTTGTTACAGCAGTAATATTTAATACTAAAAAGGATGAAAATTCTGATCTTCAAGTAATACAATTAAATGAAGTAACAAGATCAGTATTTTATGCACCTCAGTATGTGGCTATAGCAAATGGATATTTTGAAGAAGAAGGATTAGAATTAGAAATTACAACAGGTCAAGGTGCAGATAAAGTAATGACAGCAATTTTAGCAGGTCAAAGTGATATAGGATTATGTGGTCCAGAAGCCGCAATATATGTTTATAATGAAGGCAAAGAAGATTATGCCCAAGTATTTGCACAACTAACACAAAAAGATGGTTCATTATTAGTTAGTAAAGAACCTTTTGAAAATTTTAAATGGGAAGATGTAAAAGGTAAAACCGTTATTCCTGGAAGAAAAGGTGGAGTACCTTATATGACTTTTGAGTATGTATTAAAACAAAATGGTATAAATCCTGAAACAGATGTAAATTTAGATGATAGTATAAAATTTGACTTAATGGCTGGAGCATTTACTGGTGGAGAAGCTGAATTTGTTACATTATTTGAACCTACAGCTTCTATGACAGAAGATGCTGGAAAAGGATATGTTGTTGCATCTGTTGGTGAAGCTGCTGGAGAAGTACCATATACAGCATATTGTGCTAAAAAAAGTTATATAGAAGAAAATTCAGAAATAATTGAAGGATTTACTAGAGCAATATATAGAGGTGAGCAATTTGTAGAGCAACATTCAGCAAATGAAATTGCAGAAATTATACAATATTTTTTCCCAGACACAACAGTAGATTCATTAACAAAATCTGTTCAAACATATAAAGATATTGATGCTTGGAAAGAAAATCCTATTCTTAAAGAAGAAGCTTTTGACAAACTTCAACTTATTATGACAGAAGCGGGAGAGCTAGACAAAAAAGCACCTTATGAAATGATAATTAATAATTCTTTTGCAGAAAAAGTTATTCAATAATTTATTTAAAAGATACACTTTAATTAGTGTGTCTTTTTTTAAATTGAAAAAAATATTGATTATATGCTAAAAAAATGTTATAAAATATAGCTAGAGAGGAGCGGAAAAATGAGTGAAAGAATAATAGAATTACATTCCTTAGATGGTGTAAAAATAAACGGATATTTAATGAGTGGTGATAGAAATAATAAAAATGTATTAATTGAAATACATGGAATGACAAGTAATTGTTTCAAAAAAAGAGAAAGAGTAATAGCTAAAACACTTAAAAATGTTGGGATAGATACTATTTGTATTAATACAAGAGGAAGTGAAATTGTAAAATATATTAAATATAATGATGGAAGAAGAGAATTAGCAGGTACAGCATATGAAGATATTGAAGAATCATATTATGATTTAATGGGAGTTATAAAATATGCTATAAGCCTTGGATATTCTTCTATATACCTTCAAGGACATAGTTTAGGAGCAACAAAAGTTGTCTATACCTATACCAAAATGAAGCAAAAACAAGATGAAGAACTAAAAAACATAAAAGGAATTTTATTATTATCTTTAGTAGATATACCAGATATGATTAGAACTTTTTTTAAAAATGAATATTTATTATATGCAGAAGAAAAAGAAAAAAATGGACAAGTATTAGAATTAATGCCTCAAAATGCTTTTATTCATCCAATATCTGTTAAAACATATTTAAAATATGCAAAATATAATAGTGAAATTGATTTTGCACAATATAGTAATGAAAATTATGATTTTGATACATTAAATAAAATAGATGTTCCATTATTTATGAGATGGGGAAATGATAATGAATTAATTAGAAAAAGTGCTCAAGAACAAGTTGAACTTATGAGAAGAGTAATAAAGAAAAAAGATGCTGACATAAACTTTACTAATGGGGCAAATCATTCATATAATGGTAAAGAAACTGAACTTGCAAATGATATAGCAAATTTTTTAAAATAATAGTACAAGTATTAAAATAATTAATAGAAAAATTAAATAAAAAGAGGTAGAAAAATGATACATGAAATGAAATTAAATGAAAGTCCGTTTGAAAGAATAAAAAATGGAACTAAAACAATAGAATTTAGATTATATGATGAAAAGAGAAAAAAAGTAAAAATAGGAGATAAAATAGAATTTTCAAAATTACCAGATTTACAAGAAAAAATACTAGCCCAAGTAATAGATATATACAAAGATAAAACATTTAAAAATTTATTTAATAGAATTTATACAGACAAAAAAGAAGTTGAAAGAAAAGCAGAATCAATGTATCAATATTATTCAAAAGAACAAGAGGAAAAATATGGAGTTGTAGGAATAAAAATAAAATTATTAAGTAATAATTATAGGTATACATATAATAAGTTAGTAAGAGATAGAATACCAGAAGAAATTAATAAAGAACCTGGCAAAAAATGTAAATATAGAATTTTAAATGATGAGGAATATTTAAGAGAATTAAATAAAAAAATTATAGAAGAGGCAAATGAATTTGTAGAAGAAAATAGTATAGAAGAACTTGGAGATTTAATGGAAGTTATAAAAACTATAATGAATATAAAAGGATATAATATTGAAGAAGTTAATCAAGTTATGAGAGATAAAGAAAATAGAAAAGGTGCATTTAATAAAAAATTTATTTAGAATATGTTGATGAAGAAAAAAGAAATTTAAAAGAAGAAATGGAATTAAATAAAAATTTTAGAAAATAATTCGTTATTAATTACAAAAAATATAATAAATATTGAAAAATTTAACAAAAAGTAGTATAATATTTACATAAAATAGCTTTGCGCACATAACACAAGGAGGCACAAAACATGAAAGCATTCTATTTGAGTGTAAACTGGCGTTTCTTTGCAAAATCAAAACAGGTTGATAACTATTTGATAGTCATTGGAAAACTTTGTCCTGATTTAACAGACTTTATTCCTGATGAAGTGTTGATAGGACTATTGAGTGAGGCTGCTATCAAGAGAATCGAAAAGGTAGAGAAGTTTGGAGGAGAAATTTGTGAAGAAATTCCTCGGCTGAATGAATTTACCGGGAAAAACCCCAGAATTGCATTTCAAGTCAAGTTTAAAACCCTTGAAGATTTGATGAAATACAGGAAGGAGATGTTCTAATTGTGCTTCGACCCCTGTGTGAGATTGAATTAATTAAAACAATTTCACACAAGGGGCTTTTTGTATAATAAAATAAATAAAATTTGTTTACATATTTAAATATAAATGGTATAATAAGCACAGTTTATTAATATAAAGAGAAAAGCACAAATTTTTCATCCAAATTTGTGCCCTAAGGAAGGAATGAGATTAAAAATGAGTAAAATAGAACTAAGAAATGTAAAAGGAACAACAGACTATTCGCCAAAAGAACAATATATAAGAAACTACATATCAGATACATTAAAAAAAGTATTTGAAAAATATGGATTTAAGCCATTACAAACACCATTATTATGTTATTATGATTTATTAGCACTAAAATATGATGAAGAAAATGACATTTTAAAAGAAGTATATAAAGTATCTGACCAAGGAAACAGAAATTTAGCATTAAGATATGACTTAACAGTACCATTTGCAAAATATATAGCAATAAATCAAAATACAAAACTTCCATTTAAAAGATATGAAATAGGAGAAGTATTCAGAAATGGACCAGTAAAACTTGGAAGAGATAGAGAATTTATTCAATGTGATGTAGATACAGTAGGAATTGAAGGGCAATTAGTTGAGGCAGAATTCGTAGCATTATATGTAGAAGCATATAAAGAACTAGGAATAGATGTTATAATAAAATACAATAACAGAAAATTCCTATCTGGAATAATAATTGAAGCAGGAATTCTAGATGAATTAGTTACAGATACAATAACTGTAATAGACAAATTTGAAAAACTAACAAAAGAAGAACTTGAAAAAGAATTTCTAAAAATAGGAGTTAATAAAGACCAAATTGAGAAGTTATACCAATTTTTACAAATGGATGCAGAAGAATTAGTAAATATCAAAAGTGAAAATGAAATATTGAATGAAGGAATTAAAGAATTAGAAACATTAAAAAAATATGTAGGAGAACTTAATTTAGCAGAGTATGTACAATTTTCACCATCTCTAGCACGTGGGCAAGAATATTATACAGGAACTGTATTTGAAGTATATGATGCAAAAGGAGACATCAAATCAAGTATTGGTGGAGGAGGTCGTTATGATAAAATGATAACTGACTTTATAAATGATGGTAAACAATATCCTGCTGTAGGAATAAGCTTTGGATTAAATGTTATATATGAAATATTAAAAGAAAGAGAAGAATTTACTCAAAAAGCTTTAACAGATATATTTATTATACCTATGGGAACAGAAATAGAATGTTTAAAAATTGCAGAAACTTTAAGAAAAGCGGATTTCAAAGTAGAAGTAGAAATGAAAACTAGAAAAATGAAAAAATCTTTAGAATTTGCAAACGAAGAAAATATTCCATATGTATTTATTTTAGGAGAAGATGAATTAAAGCAAAACCAAGTTTCTGTAAAAGATATGAAAAATAAAACTCAAACAACAATTTCTTTAGAAAATCTAGTTGAAGATTTTAAAAAATTATTATAATAAAACTATAGACTTTTTACAAAATATGTAATATAATTCACCTAGTATTAAAAACTAGATGAAAGGAAAAAATTTATGAAAAGAACAAAATTAAAAGATAGAATATTACCAACATATACAAAAGGTGAAGAAATATTTAATATGGTTTCACATATAGTAGGAGGAGCTTTAGGAATAGTAACACTAGTACTTTCAATTATTATTGGTGCAGTACATCATAATGTATATGGAATTATAAGTGGAATAATTTTTGGAGTTTCTATGATATTTTTATACACAATGTCAAGTATTTACCATGGATTAAGTCCTAAATTATTATCAAAAAAAGTAATGCAAATACTTGACCATTGTGCAATATTTGTTTTAATTGCAGGTTCATATACTCCATTTGCACTATGTACATTAAGAGAATATTCTACAGCACTTGGATGGACGATATTTGGCATAATATGGGCTTTTGCAGCATTGGGAATTACTCTAAATTCTATAGACTTAAAAAAATACAAAATTTTTTCAATGATTTGCTATTTAGCAATGGGATGGTGTATCATTGTTAGAGTTAATATATTACCAGAATTACTTACATTACCAGGATTTGTATTATTACTTTCAGGTGGAATTATTTATACAATAGGTGCTGTATTATATGGAGTAGGAAAAAGACGTAAATATATACATTCTGTATTTCATTTAAGTGTATTTTTTGGAAATTTACTACACGTTTTATGTGTTTTAATGTTTGTAATATAAAAATTATTTGTGTTAAATGCTAAGGTAGAAATATTTTCTACTTTAGTTTTTTTGTTAAGAAAGTGTAATAATATTCTTTAATAAAAAATTAATAAATCCTCTATTTTTTATTAATAAATTTATGGTATAATAATAACCAAGGAAAGCAAAAAATCGAATTAAATAAAAGGAGAAAAATAATGTACAACATATTAGTAGTAGATGATGACAAAGAAATAGTAAAAGCAATTGAAATATATTTAGGAAAAGAAAATTATAAAATATTTAAAGCTTATGATGGAGAACAAGCTATACAGCAAATAAAAGAAAATGAGATACATTTAATAATAATGGATATAATGATGCCAAACAAAGATGGAATAGAAACACTAGAAGAAATTAGAAAAGACAAAAATATTCCAGTGATACTACTATCAGCAAAATCAGAAGACATTGATAAAATAAATGGCTTAAATGTAGGAGCTGATGATTATGTTACAAAACCATTTAATCCAATAGAGTTAATAGCAAGAGTAAATGCTTTAATAAGGAGATGTACGAAATTTGGTTCAATTGAAGATAAAAAATCTATTATAAAATCTGGTGATTTGATGATAGATGATGAATTAAAAAAAGTAACTGTAGATGGTAGAGAAGTTAAACTTACACCAACCGAATATAATATTCTAAAGTTTTTGACTAAAAACAAAGGAAAAGTATATTCTATTGATGAGATATATACAAATATTTGGGAAGAAGAAAGTTTTGCTGCAGAAAATATTATTGCTGTACATATTAGACATATTAGAGAAAAAATAGAAATTAACCCAAAGGAACCAAAATATTTAAAAGTAATATGGGGAGTAGGATATAAAGTAGAAGAATTAGATTAAAAAAGCAAATATAGTAGTTATAATATAAATAAGGAAAGGATATATAGAATGAGAAATAGCAAAATACTTAAAATAATATGTTACATCACATTGCCAATTTTTATAGGTATAATCATTTTAGCTACATTTTATATAGAATTAAAAGATTCAACATATTATAGTACAGAAGAGTATTTTAATTCAGAAGATTTTTTGTCAACATATATGTCAAAATTATCAACTGTAGCTAATAGGCTGATTTATAGTAACCCTCAATATAATAATATAAAAGACGGGGACACATATATTTTTTATTCTCCAAATGGAGAATTTGACTATAATAGTATAAATATGTACTTTTTAATTATTTATAAAAATAAAGCATTTACAAATGTTGAATTAACATCAGAAGTTAGCACAATTGAAACAATTAAAAATTATATATCTACTATAGATGATAATAAATCTTTTAATATTATTGATGGTAAAGTTGAGTCAGAATCAGAGATTTTAACCAAAAGAGCAGAACAATATTTAGGTAGTTTTGTATTCACTTATTATACAAGAGATACAGATGACACTAATTCAATAGCAATAGATAATTCTTATACAAATGATGAGATTTATGTAGCAGAATATAATTCAAATATTAATTATATTACAACCAATATTAATGATTTTTCTATATATTCATCTTATAACGAGAATTTTATTGATACTTCAAGACAATTGATTATATGCAAATTTATAGAAAGATTAAGACCATATGAAACTGTTTTTTATATAGCAATGCCAATATGCACTATTTTATCTGTTTTGATTTTATTATACTTACTTGTTTCTGTTGGACATAAAAAAGGAGTAAAAGGAATATCAACATCAGATTTTGACAAAATACCTCTTGAAATAATATGTTTTATAGGTATTTGTCTAGTAGGTATGGTTTTTGGACTATTTATTGAAAAATTTGAAACAACTGATTTTAATTTAATGATTTCTTTAATATTTACTGTGTATTTTACGACTTTTATCATATGTTCTATTATATTTGATACTGTTGTAAAAAGAATAAAATCAAAAACATTTTGGAAAACAACATTAATAGGCAAAATTGCAAAAGTTTTATTGAAAATTTTATTAAAACCAATTCATAAATTTAAAATTTTTAGTGATGAAGTAAGAGGAACATCTAAATATTTTTCAAATGCAACTAAAAAATTTATTATGTTTTTCTTTATTATAGTTTTTTTAGCATTTATTGTTTTTATATTATTCCGTTCAGATCCACTTCTATTTTTGTTACTTGAATTTGCTCTAGTTGCAATATTTATACAAAAAATGGTAAAAGCAATATCAGATTATGATAAAATAGAAAGAAAATTAAAGGAAATGTATGAAGGAAATAACCAAAATACTTTAAACAAAGAAGAGTTTTTACCAGTATTTTATCAATCTATTACATATTTAAATGATGTATCAAATGGATTAGAAAATGCAATTCAAGATAGAATGAAAAGTGAAAGATTAAAAACAGAATTAATAACAAATGTTTCACATGATATAAAAACTCCATTAACTTCAATTATTAACTATGTTGATTTAATAAAACAAGAAAATATTCAAAATGAAAAAGTTAAGGAATACATAGAAATATTAGATAATAAATCACAAAGATTAAAAAAATTAATTGAAGATTTAGTAGAAGCTTCAAAAGTTTCTACAGGTAATGTAAAATTAAATTTAGAAAAAATTAATATAGTAGAACTTATAAACCAAGCTGTTGGAGAATTTGAAGACAAGTTTGAGGCAAATGGATTAGATATAGTTATAAATACTAATGTAAGTGAAATTTATATTATGGTAGATAGTAGATATATGTATAGAATTATAGAAAATCTATTTAGTAATATTTCCAAATATGCGTTACAAAATTCTAGAGTATATATAGATCTGCAAAAAATTGAAGAAAAAGTATCTATAAAAATGAAAAATATATCTAAGGATAAATTAAATATTCCAGCAGAAGAATTAATGCAAAGATTTGTTAGAGGAGATAAATCTAGAACTACGGAAGGAAGCGGACTTGGAATTTCTATTGCTCAAAATTTAACAGAAATTCAAAATGGAAAATTTAATCTAATTATAGATGGAGACTTATTTAAAACAGAAATTGAGTTTTGCACAATTTAATTTTTGATAAATCTACTGACATTTATTATAATATATGATATAATATTAGATGTAAAATTTTTAATTTAAATTAAATACCATAAAAGTATTTAAGAAAGGAAAATTTATGGAAGAAAAAACAAATCAAAATTCAACTAATGGGGAGGTGGATTCGTCCGCAGGGCTGACAAATATTCAACTTAAAGAAAATATTTTTAAAGAATATTTAAAAACTTCAAAATATATTAACTTGCAATGTGCAAATAATAATACTAGTATAAAAATAGACCTTCTACAAAAAGGAAGGATAAACCTTTTAAACAAATCTATTTTATTATCATATTTTTATGATCAAAATTTTGTTGGAAATAAAGATTTTATGCATATACCTAGTATAACACAAATAATGCAAAACATAATAAAATATCCGATATTATTAGCAAAAAAGAAAAATGTATTTGGTAATGAGGAAATAATAGGAATTACTACAATAAAAAATGAGAATAATAAATTAATAACAGATAATCCATTTTTTCCAACACAAAATGAAAATGTTTTATCAATTACTGGAATTTTAACAAAATCAAACATATTTGATATATATGGAGAAAGAATAAAAGGCATAGGTAAACAATTATTTAAAACATCAATAAAGGGAGCATATGAAATAAACAAAAATAATCCAATTAGACTTATGTGTGAAATAGATTGTAGAAATATCAATAGTATGAAGTCATTGCAAACAGCCATTAAGGAATTACAAAAAGAATACTTAAATATAAATGCAAATTTGGTTGGATATTATGAAATTATAAAAAATAACCAAGAGTTAGCTGAAGCACCAACATTTATATTTGAAATATATTTTAATAAAAATAAAAATGTAAAAAATAAAACAACAATATTTTCATATGAATCATATGAAAAAACAAATACTACAAATTTATTCTATTATTTATCAGATATAATTAAAAATAAAACATTCAAAAAACAAATATATATAAATCAATTAAATGATAATCTCGTTAAATATTATAAAATTGAAGCGATTAATTTATTGAAAATGGATGTTAAGCCAGGAATAACATCATTTGGAAACGATAGAATACCAATTACTGCAAATTTAGAAATGAATATGCAGAATCAAAGTTTGTAGGAGAAAGACATAGTTATGGAAGAAGAAAAATATAAATTAAATATAGAAAGAGAATTTGTAAGAACAAATTCTAAAAATGAATTAATTAATGACAATTTTCCAGAAGTATTTGGAAATAAAAAGAAAAATCAATTTATTACATGTGATGATGATAATGAAATATTTAAAATAATTACACCAAAAGAGTATAATATACAAGATGCTTATGATAAATTAGAAGAAATTACGAATGTAGTTATTGAAGAATTATATAAATTGAGACAAAATTTATGGCCTTTTGATACATACAAAGTTTCAAATAAGGAAGAAAAACTTTATACAGAAATTAATTTTTCTTTGACAGAAAATTTTTGTAAAAATCAAAATATTGATTTTAAAAATATTTATGATACATATAAAAAAATCACAATGTCTATTGATAAGAATATTGATATTATAAGCAAAATAGTCGGAAAATTTAAAATTGATGTAAATGAAAACAGTATAAAAATTTCTAAAATAAAAGTAGATAGTTCATCAAAATGCGGAATAAAAAAAGATACTTTAAAAATGTTTTTAGTAATATTATTTAGTGGATTAGAAGAAAATAAAGCCTCTGATTTTTTAGAAGAAATAGAATTCTTAAAATCAGTAAATAAAAAATATTATTTAAAAGCTGATGATATTTTAGAAAATATTCAAGAATTTAAAAACACTACTAATAATTTAGATGAAAAAGAAATTGACAGAAATATTGAAAAATATAAAGAAGAAGGACATAATTCTAGATATTGCTTACAAAATTATAAAAAATTAGTAAGTGAATCTGTTGTTATAATAAAAGATGCAATTTCTAGAGGTATAGATTATGAAATTTTAAATGAAGCTAAGAGTATTGTTAAATTTAAAATTGGAAATAAATCAGAGTTTGTAATTGAAGGCAATAAAACAGATAGAGATTCTTATATTTTCCCAATAATAACAGATGACAAATTTATTGCAAAACAAATTATGAAAGAAAATGGACTAAATGTTCCAAAAGCAATTCTTCTTAAAAAGAATATGGATCAAAATGACATTGAACTTATTTTACAACCTTTTTTTGATAGTAAATTAGTTGTAAAACCAAGAAATACGAATTATGGCATTGGAATAACAGTATTTTCTCAAAATGCATCTAAAGAACAAATTTTAAAAGCTATTGACTATGCTTTTAAATTTGATGATAATGTATTAATAGAAGAATATGTTAAAGGAATGGAATATCGTTTTCTTGTTATTGATGGTAAATGTTTAAGCATTTGCCATAGAAGAGTTGCAAGTGTTGTTGGAGATGGCAAATCTTCAATAAAACAACTAATAGAAGAAAAAAATAAAGAACCTTGGCATTATCTTACAGCAACTCCAGTTAAAATGGATGAACCTGTTATAGAATTTTTAAAACTACAAGGGTATGACTTTGAAACAGTTTTACCTAAAGACAAAAGAGTATTTTTAAGGACGAATTCAAATTGTTCAACTGGTGGAGAGAGTATAGATATGACAGACAAAGTTCCAGATTATTTTAAAACAATCGCAGAAAAAGCGGCAAAAGCATTTAATGCAAAAATTTGTGGAGTTGACATTATTGTAGAAGATTTTAATAAAAAAGATTATGCAATTATTGAAATTAATGATAATCCAGGATATTCTATAAATGAATGGCCTTATGAAGGTAAAGGACAAAAAATTGGTATTGCAATTTTGAAATTATTAGATTTAATTTAAAGCAATATTTTATTTTTCTATTTAATATGGATTCATTAAATTTACAAAAAACATAATATTAAGAATAGAGTTTGGAAAAACTTTCCTTGAATTAGATTTTCAACATTAAAACGAAAATCTTAAGAAATTTAAAAATTTAATAAGAGGTGAATAAATAACAGATGAAAAGCAATAAAATTTATATTATACAAATGCATACACATACAATTCCAGCTAGATTAATCAAATTTGCAACACATTATCCATATAGTCATATAGCAATTTCATTAACACCAGAGTGTGATACACTTTATAGTTTTGGTAGAAGAAATCCTAATTCAATATTAAATAGTGGTTTTGTTATAGAAAATAAAAATGGAGAATTTTTTAAAAAATTTAGTGAGACAATTTGTAGAATATATGAAATGGATGTAACTAAAAAACAATATAAACATCTAACTAGAATACTTTCATATATGAATAAACATAAAGAGACTTATAAATATGATTATTTTGGAATTGTTTTAAGATTCTTTAAAATACCAATACTTTTTAGAAATCGATATGTTTGTAGCTTTTTTGTTGCAAATGCATTAGAAAGAGCTAATATATATAAATTTGATAAGAGATGTGCTTTTGTTGAACCAAGAGATTTTGAAAATATGGAAGGAATAAAGAAAATATATGAAGGTAAATTTAGATTAATGAATACATATACATAAAAATTTTCGTATAATTTTATAGAAAAATTTACATGATAAAAAGTTGATATATTAAACATTTAATATATCAACTTTTTTTATTGAATAGGAAAAATCGTTTTTTCCTATTCAATAAAAGAGCTTTGCTCCAACAGTTGCACACATATTTTACTTACGTAATGCGTAAAATAAGAAAATTATATAAAATACTTATATTCATAAAAGTAAAGGCTGAATTTGTTCATTATCTAAAGCTAGTTCTATAGTGCTAACTAAATATTCTGGGTCAAAAACTATTGAACGAGGTTTTGTAATAGGATTATCTTGTTTAAATGGCACAAAAAAATAATGTTTTCTATTTAACAATTTACCTATATTTTCTGCAGCTCCTGATAAACCATTATTTGTTGATATTGCTATAACAACTGGTTTTTCACGGCGTAAATGAGATTTTACTGCCATTGTAGCTGTACCATCTATTATATCATTTGAAAGCTTTGCTATTGTATTACCTGTAGCAGGAGCAACAACTAAAATATCTAACATATCTTTTGGACCTAAAACTTCTACATCTTGAATAGTATGTAGAACTTTCTCATTTGTTATATCTTCAATTTCTTTTATAAAATCTTCAGCTTTTCCAAATTTTGTGTCCATTGAATAACTATGTTCAGACATTATTGGAATAACTTTAGCATTAAGTTTTATAATTTTTTTTAGTTGTTCTATTGTTTTTCTAAAAGTGCAAAAAGAGCCAGTAAATACAAATCCAATTTTTTTCCCTTCTAATTGCATAATAAAAATTCCTCCTTTCATGTTTTTAATATATAATATGAATAAAACATGAAAAAAGGAATTATTTGTCGATTTATATATTTTAAAATTTCAAAATTTTATCTAAAGAAAACTATATAATGGTATATTTTTTTAATTCTGACTTGTAGAATCTTTTTGCCTACTGTATTTTAAAAGACATTTTTTCTTAATAAATTCAGTAAACTCTGTCGCATTACCCATTTTAAATCCATTTTTACTAACTAAAAAAGCTGTATCTTCATTTACATATAAGTAAAAATAGTCACTTGTTTCAAAAACTTTGTGTAATTTAAAGTAATAAAATCTTCTATCATTAATTGTAAAATAAAAATTATAAAAAATAAATGTAAAAAAAGAAGATTGGTTATTGGAAAATCTTTTTTTGTTTTTTAAATATTCTTTTGCTGGAATATAAATTCTCATAATTAAAAATCCAACTAACATAGCCAAAAAAATTAGAGTAAGACCAATATTTTTTTGCATAATATTTAGAATAAAACAATATACAATCAAGATAGATATTACAATTGTATAAAATTTATATGACATATTATATTTATTTGTATGAAAATTTACAAATTTTTGATAACTTTGGTCTGAGTATTTTGTTACATTTTTAAATAATGGATTATTTTTTTTCATTTATAAAATTTCCTTTCTTTTATTGATTTAATGGATTTCTTTCAATAGCATCACGAACTTGCTCATTGCTTACATGTGTATAAATTTCTGTTGTAGAAATACTCTGATGTCCTAGCAATTCTTGTAATGCTCTAATATCAACATTACCATATTGATACATAAGTGTTGCTGCAGTATGTCTTAATTTGTGTACAGATAAGTTTTTAGAACCTAATCCTGCTAATTTTAGTTCTTTTGTTATAATTAGTTGTACTGTTCTATTACTAATTCTCCTTTTTTGTTCACTTAAAAATAATGCTTTATCTGAAGATTTTGAATCACGTTTAATAAGTGAAGGAGAGGGGCGTGAAGAAAGATAATCTTTAATTGCATTTATACAAGATTTATTTAAATATATAACTCTTTCTTTATTGCCTTTTCCAATAACAGTCATTTTATTTTCATCAAAATCTATGTCATTTATATTAATTCCAACTAATTCTGATAATCTAAGACCACAGTTTAAAAATAATGTGGTTATTGCAAAATCTCTTTTATAATTTCTATTGTTTTCATCATCTGAAACTTTTAAAAGTTTTTGACTTTGCTCAAGTGATAGATATTTAGGCATTCTTTTTTCTAGTTTTGGAGTTTCTAAATCTTGAGCAGGATTTACATCTAAAATTTTTTCTTTTGTTGCAAGATATTTAAAAAATATTCTTAATGTAGAAATTTTTCTTGCTCTTGTGGTAGCTTTAGATCTATTGTCAATAGCTAAATGAGAGATATATGAATGAATATCTTCAAGTGTGATTTTTTTTAAATCTTCTACTGAAAATGAAGATACATCTATTTTATCATAATCAGTTTCTTTTGTGATTTTTAAATGAACCATCATATATTTTAAAAAATTATTTATATCATAATTATATTCTTTTACTGAATTTGGTGATTTGTTGAGTATTGTTATTGAATAGTCTAAAAATGAATTAACAAAGCTGGGATTGTTTTCTCTTAAAATCATATTTTTTCTCCTTTTGTATAAATTTTTCAATAAATATATGTAAATTTATAATATCACTTTTATAAAAAAAAATAAAGACTTTTCGCAAAATTATTAATATCATTTTAGATATTAAGTATACCTTAAAAAAGATGAAAACAAACTGCAATTTGACATAAATAGGTTTTAAATGGTATAATATATGTAAGACCGTTGTGTCACATGTGTTGTTCGTTTTTTTTTACAAATGAAGAAAAGGAGTAATACCATGAAAAAGAAATTGTTTCCGATTCTGATGACTCTGATGATGACCTTTGCTCTTGTGGGGTGTGGTTCGCCCACCAAGCAGAGTTGGGCAACCGTCATGAGGTTTGAGGAGTGCGATGCATTCCTGTACACCAGTCAGGAATCTGACATCAGCATCTACAGAGAGGACGGAACTGTTCTCTACAAGGCTAAAGACATGCGGAGAGATTCGCAGTACGAAATGTATGCCCGTGGCGCGGCATACATTAACGACCAGAATGATCTGGTATTGGTAAGTGCCATTACCGGCGAAAGCAAGGTATGCGACACCAATGTTGCGTATCTTGTAGGTGAAGGCTATAGCAAGTTTGGAGCCACTAGTGGCTACTTGCTCCTGGCCTACGGGGTCAATGAGGACGGCAAAATTGTAGCCGTCAATATGATGTAAATCCCCCGTAACGGAATTTCAGCAACCAATAACGAATGACACATGGGCTCCCCTCCTATAGGAGGGGGGTTTTAATTTGTAATTAATAAATTTAAATATTATGGTGGAAAAAATGGTGGTAAAATTTGCATCATATATAATAATGAAGATTATATGTTGAAATTTCCTGGAATAAATGAAGGTATTTCTGAACATGGATATTCCAACAATTGTATATCAGAGTATATAGCTTGTAAAATAATAAGAACATTAGATATTAAAGTTCAAGAAACATTACTTGGAGAATATAATTTAAATGGAACTGAAAAAACAGTTGTTGCTTGCAAAGATTTTACTTCTAATGGAACTATTTTAAAACAATTTGCTGAATTAAAAAATAGCCAAATTGAAACATCTAAAAATGGTTATGGTACAGAATTAAATGAGGTAATTCAAACAATTTGAAATGAATGCAAGAGTTTTTGTATTTCCAACTTCAGCATTAAAAATAGATGATAAAAAAATTAATTATTTTGATTTCATATCAAATTTAAAAAATGAAGATTGTAATAATGCATTATTAAGAATTTTTCCAAAAATAGACTTAGAAAAAATTAATAAAATTATAAATGAAACAGAATTTATATCAGAAATCAGGAAAGATTTTTATAAAAAAATTATACAAATGAGATATGAGAAAATATTAAAATATAGTTATGAAAAAGGAAAATCTATATAAAAAGTGTGGGTATAGCATTAATTTATGCATACCCATATTTTTTTCTATTATATAAAAGGTCTTTTCTCTAATAGATGCACATAATTTGAAATATAAAAAAATTTAAAAAAACTATTGACAGTTGAATGATTATTCATATATAATATATAGAGAAAGGTTGAATAAATACTCAACTAATATTCATAAAGAATAAGGAGGTAATAGATGTCTAAAAACGAATTTATATGTGATTGTAATGTAATACATCAAGATGTAGTTGATAAAACAATAAAAAATATGCCTGATGGAGATACATTTAATAAACTTGCAGAATTTTTTAAAATCATAGGTGATACAACAAGAACAAAAATTTTATTTGCTTTAGACCAAAACGAAATGTGTGTATGTGATATTGCAAATGTATTAGGAATGAGCAAATCATCAATCTCACATCAATTAGGCACTTTAAGAAGAAGTGGAATTGTTAAATGCAGAAAATCAGGAAAAGAAGTTTTTTATATGCTAGATGATGAACATGTAAAACAAGTATTTGAAGTTGGAATAGAACATATTGAACACAAAAAATAAAGAAAGGAATGTGATTATTATGAAATGTAAATTTAAAATTAGAGGATTAGACTGTGCAAATTGTGCAGCAGAATTAGAAAGAAAATTAAACAAATTAGATGGGATAGATGAAGCAAATATAAATTTTATGACAGAAAGAATGGAACTTGAACTTTATGATGATGAAGATAAAGATGAAATAATAAAAAGAGTAAAAAAATTAATAAAAAAAGAAGAACCAGATGTAACTATTGATGAATTATAATAATGAGTTTGACAGAAGAAAGGAATTTTTATAAATATGAGAAAAAAAGGAATTAAAATTATAATAGCTCTTATATTATTTCTATTAGCAATGACAATCAATTTTAACAATGAAATGATTACTAAGGTAATATTTATAATAGCTTATTTAATTGTTGGATTAGAGATACTAAAAAAAGCATTAAGAAATATTACAAGAGGAAAAGTCTTTGACGAAAATTTTCTAATGTCTGTTGCAACAATTGGAGCATTTGCAATAGGAGAATTTCCAGAAGCTGTTGCAGTAATGTTATTTTACCAAGTAGGAGAATTATTCCAAAGCTATGCAGTAGACAAATCAAGAAAATCAATTTCAAGTTTAATGAATATTAGACCAGATTTTGCAAATGTAGAAAGAGAGGAAAAAATAGAAAAAGTAGACCCTGATGAAGTAAAAATTGGAGAAATAATTGTAGTAAAACCAGGAGAAAAAGTTCCATTAGACGGAATTGTAGTAGAAGGAAAAACAAGTCTAGACACTAAAGCATTAACTGGAGAATCATTACCTAGAGAAATTGCAGAAAATGATGAAATATTAAGTGGTTCAATAAACTTAAATGGTGTAATAAAAATAAAAGTAACAAAAGAATATGGAGAATCAACTGTAAGTAAAATTTTAGATTTAGTTGAAAATGCAAGTAGCAAAAAATCTAAATCAGAAAACTTTATTACTAAATTTGCTGAATATTATACACCAATAGTAGTAATCATTGCAGTTATTCTTGCAATAGTTCCACCGCTTCTTATAAAAGATGCAACATTTTCAGATTGGTTATATAGGGCATTATCATTTTTAGTTGTTTCATGTCCTTGTGCATTAGTTATATCAATACCACTAAGCTTCTTTGGAGGAATTGGTGGAGCATCTAAAATGGGAGTTTTAATAAAAGGTAGTAACTATTTAGAACAATTAGCTAATACAGAAATAATTGTATTTGACAAAACAGGAACTTTAACAGAAGGAGTATTTGAAGTACAAAAAGTTCATGCTATAGATATGAGTGAAGAAGAATTATTAAGAATAACAGCATATGCAGAAAATTATTCAAACCATCCAATTTCACTATCTGTAAAAAAAGCATATAACAAAGAAATAGATGAAAAGCAAATTTTAAATACACAAGAAATATCTGGACATGGAATTGTTGCAAAAATTGGAAATCAAAATGTTTTAGTTGGAAATGAAAAATTGATGAGTGAAAACAATATTAAAATCACAAAATGTGAAGAAGTAGGAACTATTTTAAATGTTGCAGTTGATGGGAAATATGCTGGTTATATATTAATTGCTGATAAAATAAAAAAAGATTCAAAAAATGCAATAAAAAGCTTAAAGAAAAACAATATTAAACAAACTGTAATGCTAACTGGAGATAGAAAAAATGTTGGAGAACATGTAGCAAAAGAATTAGGCTTAGATAAAGTATATACAGAATTATTACCAGATGGAAAAGTAGAAAAAGTTGAAAGTTTATTAAAAGAAAAAAGTGAAAAAGGAAAGTTAGCATTTGTTGGAGATGGAATAAATGATGCACCAGTATTAGCTTTGGCAGATATAGGAATTGCTATGGGAGGATTAGGCTCAGATGCAGCAATAGAAGCTGCAGATATTGTGCTTATGACTGATGAACCATCTAAAATAGTAGATGCAATTCACTTATCTAAAAAAACAATGAGAATTGTAAAAGAAAATATTATTTTTGCTATTGTGATAAAGGTACTTGTATTAGTTTTAAGTGCATTTGGATTATCTACTATGTGGGAAGCAGTATTTGCTGATGTAGGTGTTTCTATAATTGCAATTATTAATGCTTTAAGAGTATTAAGAGTAAAAAATAGGGGATAAATTTTATTCCTTATTTTTTTATTTGTGTTGTGATTTTTTTTATTAGTGTGATATAATCATACTATAATTATTAAAAGGAGGAAATAAAATGTTAGAAAACATAGAAGTTTTATGTCATAGCAGTATAAAATTTAGCAAAGAAAAAGTAATTTATTTTGATCCATTTAAAATAGAATCAAATTACAATGATGCAGATATAATATTTATAACACATGACCACTATGACCATTATTCAACAGAAGATATAAATAAAGTAAAAAAAGCAGAAACAAAAATTGTAGCACCAGAAGATTTACAAACAAAGCTATTAAAAGATGGATTTTCTCAAGAAAATATAATTTTAGTTGAGCCAAATGAAAAAAATGAAGCTTATGGAATAAAATTTGAAACAATACCTGCTTACAATATTAGTAAACAATTTCATCCAAAAGAAAATGGATGGGTTGGATATATTATTCAAATAAATGATATAAGATACTATGTTGCAGGAGATACAGATATTACTGAAGATAACAAAAAAGTAAAATGTGATGTAGCATTTGTACCTGTTGGAGGAACTTATACAATGAATTTTGAAGAAGCTGCAAAACTAGTAAATGAAATCAAACCGAAAATTGCAGTACCAATTCACTATGGTAGTATTGTAGGAACAAATAAAGATGCCACAGATTTTATAAAATTACTACATCCAGAAATAAAAGGTAAGATTTTAATGTTATAATAAGGAGGAAAAAAATTATGGAAAAACAAACAGCTGGTAGAAATAATTTAGGTGAATTAGCACCAAAATTTGCAGAATTAAATGATGATGTATTATTTGGAGAAGTATGGTCAAGGGAAGATAAACTATCATTGAGAGATAGATCTATGATTACAATATCTGCTCTAATGGCACAAGGGCTATTCCCACAATTAAAATCACATTTAATTTTAGGAAAAAAACATGGAATAACAAAAGAAGAAGTAGTTGAAATTGTAACACAATTAGCATTTTATTGTGGATGGCCTAAAGCATGGAGTACATTTTCATTAATTCAAGAAGTTTATAGTGATGAAGAATATAATAAATTATGATAAATAGGAGGGATTATGAAGGTATTATTAGTAAATGGAGGACCTCATAAAGAGGGATGTACTTATACAGCATTAACAGAAGTAGCCAAAACATTAAATGAAGAAGGAATTGAAACAGAAATTTTTTGGATTGGAAACAAACCTGTTGGAGGCTGTATAGCATGTAAAAAGTGCAAAGAGCTTGGAAAATGTGTTTTTGATGATGTTGTGAATGTTTTCATAGAAAAAGCAAAAGAAGCAGATGGCTTTATATTTGGAAGCCCTGTACATTATGCTGGAGCAACGGGAAACATGACAGGTTTTATGGATAGAGTATTTTATGCTCCATTTCAGTCAGGCAAAGGAAATATATTTTTATTCAAACCAGCTGCAACAGTAATTTCTGCAAGAAGGGCAGGAACTACAGCAACTTATGACCAATTAAATAAATATTTTGGAATAACACAAATGCCAATAATTTCATCAAGATATTGGAATATGGTACATGGTGCAACACCAGATGATGTAAGAAAAGATGAAGAAGGAATGCAAATAATGAGAATTCTTGGAAGAAATATGGCATATTATTTAAAATGTATTGAAGCTGGAAAAGAAAAAGGTATTGAACTTCCAAAACAAGAAGAGAAAATTAATTTTACAAATTTTATAAGATAACTTTAAAAAACTCCATTAAAAAGGAATGGAGTTTTTTATAATATTTTTGTAACTTTTTGAAAAGATATATGTATATACTTTTGAAAGCAGGTAAAAAATGGACAAAGATTTAGATATGAAATTATATAATGAATATTTAAATGGAGACAAAGAAGCATTTGAACTCCTATATAACAAGTATAAAAATAAAATTCAATACTTTATTTGTAATATAATAAAAGACTATCAAAAAGCAGAAGATATTACCCAAGAAGTATTTATTTATATTTTACAAAATAAAGTAAGAGAAGATTGTAGTTTTAAATATTACATATATTTAGTAGCCAAAAGTAGAGCTATAAATTATATTAATATGGAAAAAAGACATACAGATTTAAATGAAAAATATGTATTTCCTGAAGCCGAAGAAATCCAAAAAGATGTTAGTGAAATAATTATAAAAGAAGAAACAAAAAAAGAGCTTAAAGAAGCAATAGACAAATTAGATGATAAATACAAAAATGCTATCTATTTAACCAAAATAGAAGAACTCTCTTATAATGAAACAGCACAAATATTAGATGAAACTCTCGAAAACACAAAAGTACTTGTTCATAGAGGAAAAAAAGAACTAAGAAAAATCCTGCTAAAGAAAGGATTTGATGAAATGAATAAATCTTTAAAAGTTATATTAATAGTAATATTAGTTGGAGCATTATTATCAGGAATAGTTTATGCAGGAACTGTAATTTATAATAATTATATAAAAAATAATACAAATCATAATATATCAATGAATCCATCTTATCAAAGCACTTTAGATGAAAATACAATAAACAATTTATGGGTTGGAACATTAGATTTAGCATGGAAAGAATTAGAAAATCAATTAGGAAAAGAAAGAATTGATTTAGAAGATGGAAATCTACCAATTGTTGATGATTTAAATTCTAGTACATTTACAAAAGATATGCTAGATTCAAATGATTATAATATTACTGTAGAAAGAACAATAACAAATGGTTATAAAATAGATACATCATTAAATAAAGAACTACATTTTTTAGAAGTATTTGATAATTTTAGTAATGATTATACATGGACATTTGGAGATAGTGAAGAATTTATAAAATATTTTGGAATTAATAATGCAAGTTCTGAAGAAATAAATAAAAATATTGAAGTTCTATTTTTTAATAGAAATGATGATAATAGTGCAAAAAGTGATGATTTTGCAATTAAATTAAAAACACAAGAAGGAGACGAAATTATTCTATACAGAACAAACGAAAATAAAAATTTTGATGAATATTATAAAGATATTCAGGAAAAAACAAATGCTTATACAGAAAATAGAGAATTTGCAGAAGATGATGAATTAAGAATTCCATATGTAAGAGTAAATGGAATGATTGCACATAATGAACTATATAGCAAATATATAAAAGATACTAATGGACTATATTTTACAGATGTAATTCAAAATGTAAACTTTTATTTGAATGAAAAAGGTTGTAATTTATCAAGCCAAGTTACAATGGTAACAGAGTACCTTAGTACATCAATAAATGCAAGATATTGCTATTTTAATGACCAATTTGTAATATTTATGAAAGAAGCAAATTCTAATAATCCATATTTTGCCTTAAAAGTAGATAATACAGATATATTAGAAAAAAGGGAAGAAACTGATGAACCTAAAATATTAGATAGTACAGTAATTAATCCTGATATGTATAAAGAATTTTTAGACGGTGGAGAATATAAATTTTATGAAGATGAAAATTATGAATATTATTATACTTCACATAAATCACCTGTTGTAACTGTTTGGTTTAAAGATGGAGAACATGATACAGTTGAAAATGCTCTAAAAGATGGAAAAATTACAATGGACTTATTAGATAAATATGAAGTAGAGTATATTAAAAAAGAAAAATAAATTATTAGTAGAAATTTCATAAATACTTTAAACTATATAAATTAGTATAGTTTGAAGTATTTATTTTTTGTTGAAAAAATTTTCCAAAAAGTATTGACAAAATAAGTTATTATCATTATAATAATAACATACTTATTAATAAAATGATAATAACATAAAAGGAAGTGGTATATATGAAAGAGAAAAACTGTATTGTTGTATTTGGAGGTTCATTTAATCCACCATTAAATTCACATTTCTTAATGGCACAAGAAGTATTAAATCAATTTGAAGAAGTAGAAAAGATAATCTTTGTTCCTGTAAATAATAAATATCAAAAAGCTGGATTAATAGAAAATAAACATCGTTATAATATGTTAAAACTTGTAGCTGATAAAAACAAAGATTTTTCCGTATCAGACATAGACTTTTATGGAGAACGTTCTTTATATACAGTAGAAGTATTAGAAAAAATGCAAAAAAAATTCCCAAATAAACAAATTTGTTTTCTAATAGGAAGTGATAACCTAAAGATAATTCATAAATGGAAAGGTGCAAAAGAATTAGTATCAAAATACAAAATACTTGTAATGGTAAGAAACCAAGACAATATAAAAGAAATCATAAATAATGATGAATTATTAAGTCATTATAAAGAAAATATTTGTGAACTTAGTTCAGAAGCCAGAAATGATATTAGTTCTACATTGGTAAGGTCACAAATCAAAAAAGGAAAAAGTATTAAATATATGCTTCCAGATGAAGTTTATGAGTATATAGAAAAAAATAATTTATATAAGGTATAAAATTCGTACCTTAAGAAAGGTTAAAATATGATTAAAGATATAAGTAAAGAAGTAGAAGGAATTATTAATTGGATTAAAGATTATGTTGAAAAAATTTCTGTTAATGGAGTTGTTGTAGGAAACAGTGGAGGAAAAGATAGTGCAACAGTAATAGCACTTGCTACAAAAGCACTTGGAAAAGAAAGAGTATTAACTGTAGCAATGCCTTGTAATTCTATAAAAGCAGACATAGAAGATGCAAAATTAGTAGCAGATACATTTAATGTACCATTAATTAAAGTAGATTTAACAGAAACTTATAGAACTTTTGAGAAAGAAGTTGATAATGTAATAAAACCAAATGAAGAAACAAGACATAAAGAAGCAAAAATAAATGCAAAACCAAGACTAAGAATGACAACTTTATATTATATAGCACAAACCTTAAATTATTTAGTAATAGGAACTGGTAATAAATGTGAAGCAGTAGTTGGATATACCACAAAATGGGGAGATAATGCACATGATTTTAATCCAATAGGAGATTTTACAGTTGATGAAGTATTACAAATAGGAGAATATCTAGGAGTGCCAGATAAAATAATCAAAAAGGCTCCTAATGATGGATTAGGTGGTCAAACAGATGAAGAAAAATTAGGAGTTACATATAAGCAAATTGCAGAATATATAAAAACAGGTAAAACAGATGAAAAAGCATTAGAAATCATAAAGAAAAAAGAATTAGCATCAAAACATAAAAGAGAACCAATACCTGTATATGAGAGAAGAACATAGAAATATGAACTTGACAAAAAAAGCGGTTAATGTTATTATTTGAATGATATTAACTGCTATATTATATTTTAAGAGGTAAATAAAAGATGGAAAAAGAATATTTTAGACCTTCTGTAACAGTAGACTCTATTATTTTTTCAATAAGAGATTCTCAGGCAGAAAATTATAGAAAATTACCCAAAAAAGAATTACAAATACTATTAATAAAAAGAGCACAAGAGCCATTTAAAGATAAATGGTCTTTACCAGGAACATTTGTAGGAGAAAAAGAAAAACTTGAAGAAGCGGTAAATAGGTCTTTAGAAGAAAAAACAAATATTAAAAACATTTATTTAGAACAATTATATACATGGGGAGATCCTTTAAGAGATCCAAGAACAAGAGTTATTAGTACTTCATATATGGGATTAGTGGATAGTGATAATATTCAAATTAAAGCTGGTAAAAATGTTGGTGATATAGATTGGTTTAATATAAAGTTAAATACCTTAAAACAGTCAAATAAAGAGAAAAAGAATGGATATTGTAAGACTGAAGAGATTGAAATAATATTAACTAATAAAAATGAGACATTAAAAAGCAAAGTAAAGGTTGTAAAAGAATTAGTAAATGGAAATTTAATAATTTATACACAAATTTTACAATCAGATTTAGCTTTTGACCATGCAAAATTATTAATATATGCTATAGAAAGATTAAAAAATAAAGTTGAATATACAACAATAGCTTTTAATCTTATGCCAGAAAGATTTACTTTAACACAATTACAACAAGTTTATGAAATATTACTTGATAAACCATTATTAAAAGCAAATTTTAGAAGAAAAATTGCAGATATGGTAATTGAAACTGATCAGCAAGAAGAAAATGCTGGACATAGACCTTCAAGATTATTTAAATTTAATAATAATTGGCAACCACATATATTTTAAAATGAAAAATAATAAAGAAAGGTAGTAATTATGGAGAATAGTGTAAAGAAAAGAAAAAATTATATTACATGGGATGAATATTTTATGGCAATTGCAAAACTTTCTGCAATGAGAAGTAAAGACCCATCAACACAAGTTGGAGCATGTATAGTAGGAGAGGATAACAGAATTTTATCAATTGGGTATAATGGTGCTCCAAATGGATTTAATGATGATGAATTTCCATGGGATAGAGAAGGAAAAAATTTAGAAACAAAATATCCATATGTATGTCATGCAGAAATGAATGCAATATTAAATTACAGAGGAAGCAGAAAAGATTTAGAAGGATCAAAAATTTATGTAGATTTATTTCCTTGTAATGAATGTGCTAAAATGATAATACAATCTGGAATTAAAGAAGTTATATATTTATCTGATAAATATGCCAATAGTGAAAATAATATAGCTTCTAGAAAATTGTTAGATGAATGTAAAGTAAAATATCAGAAATTGCATTTACCAGATGGTTTAAATGAAATAAATATAAGTCTAAAATAATTAATATCTTGTTTTATAAAGTTGATATATTAAATATATCAACTTTTTGTTTTAGTGCGACAGGCATGTCGTTTAGCTAATCGGTGAAAGTCCGTAGTGGGGGTAGATATCGCCAACCACATA
>CALYAA010000004.1 GCA_944393385.1 uncultured Clostridia bacterium | reverse complement strand
TATAATAGAGTAAATGATACAACACCAGGAAACTTAATACCAGAACATGCAAAAGAAACAGATGAAGATAGTGTTAGAACAACAATAACACCACCAACTGGTGTATTGATATCAAGTATTATATATATATCAACAATAGGAACAGGATTAATTATTCTAGTTGTAGGAGTAATATTTATTAAAAAAAGAGTTTTAAATAAATAAAACTGCTAAAATAAATAAAAACTAAAGAAACAATAAAAACTAAAGAAAATAACTAGATATTTAAAAATACAAATGAAAATATTTAATCAAAACAAAGAATAGCAAGTTTTCCTTGCTATTCTTTGCATTGTAGAAAATGCGTTTTTATATGATGTAAAAACAAAAAACTACAAAAAATATATAAATAAAAAACTTGAAGCAAGACATAAAAAAACGTTGTAAGTCAAGTTTCCCTAAATGCCTACAGACAGCTAAAAAATATGCAAGTTAGTTAAAATAAAAAAATTAGAAAAAAATGGCAAAAAGCTTGTGTTTTATGTAAAATTGTGATAAAATATTAATAGTATTGTAAAAGTGGGAGGGATTTTTATGTTAAGAAAATCAATAAGTATTTTTCTTATTATTTTGTTTTTGTTAAACAGTTCGTTATTAACTGTTGTTTCGACTGCTGTTGAAGACACCCAAACATTTATTGAAGAAAATATGACAAAACTCACAGAAGTCGAAAATAGTGCAACCCAGACCAACTCGAATGATAAAAAAGAAAAAATAAGTCTAAACATAAATTATACAAAATTAACAAATAGAATACCAAATGAACTTATTATTACAGGAATATTAGAAAAAGACACAGAGGACTGTGCCTTATATGATAATCCTGTTGTTTATTTTGAGTTCCCAGAAGCAGTAGAAAAAGTAGTAGTAAATGATATAAAAATTTTATATGATGATGAATTAAAATTAAAAAATTATATTATTGAAGATAATTCTACTGGAAACAAAGTATTAAAAGTAGAACTAGAAGGAACACAAACAAAATATTCAACAGATTCAATTACTAAAGGTACAAATATTAGGGTTTCAACTAATATTATTTTAAAACAAGATATAGAAACTGGAGCAGATTCGATAAAAATGTCTTGTAATAGTGCTAGTACAAATCAAGCTGTATTATTAGTAAATTCAACTGATAATGAGATTATTAATGATGCGACAACAGATGATGAAGAAGGCACAATAGTATATGCAAATGGATTAATGATTAATACTAAAGCAATAAGAGGAACAGAAATATTAGAAGATGGAAGTACTATACATTCAAATGAAATCATTAAATATGAAATTTCTGTAACTAACACAACCGATAAAAATATAGAAAATGTAAAAATTTTGGGACACATTCCTGAAAATATGACATATGTAGAATATGATGAAGAAGCCTTTTCATATTATGCTGAAACATATACATTTTTAACTGATAGTAAAGAAACTAGTGAAGAATGGGCAACATCTTTATACCAAGATGATGATTTACAATATATTTCTAACCCAGATCTAAAAACAAAAGAATTTGACGTTGGAACAATCTATTCAGGAGAAAAGAAAACATTTTATTATGAAGTAGAAGCAAACAAAGTTGAAGAAGATAATACAGAAGTAAATACTAAAATCGAAACAACAATAAATGGAGATAATATTTCAACTTATAACATAAAAAATTATATAACAAATTCAAATTTTGAAACAAGAATAAGAACATATTTTAGTTTATCAGAAAAGAATGCATATGAATATAGTATAATTGTTAAAAACATTTCTGATGAAAAACATGATGCAACAATAACAATGCAAATTCCTTCAAATATAGAAGTAACAGAAATATCTAAACTAGTTAATAAAAATGAAGGAGATTTAGATTACAAATTTGAGAATGGATTATTAACAGTAAAATATAAAGACATTGAAGGCGGAGATTATAGAGCTTTTGAAGTTAAAGCTAAAGTAAATAATATTTCTGTTAATGAGCAATATAAATACGAATATGCATTATCAGCAAAAACTGAAGATGAAGAAGGAAATATATTTACATCAAACCAAAGTGTATCAAAGGGTGGAATTGAAGCAATTTCTATTACTCAAAGTTCTGAAAAAAATGGTGAAATATTACATGGATATGATGATGTTACATATGTATTTGAGGTAGAAAATGTAGGATATGTAAGTGAAGAAGAAGGTGGATATACAGACTTTTCATTTGCATTTGAATTACCATATGATTTGAAAATTACATCTGTAACTTATAATACAGATGATGTAGTTGTAAATTCAAATGAAAATAGATTTGAATATGAAATTACACCAAAAAACAAATATTATGAAAAAGCAGAATTAGATAAAGCAAACACAGATGATCCAAATTCAGAAACTGGTAAATTAGGAATTAGATTTGCTCTACCAATAAGTTTAAGAATGAATGAGAAGAGTATTATAACAATTAAAGCAATGGTAAATTCTTTAGCTGGACAAGATGATGATAAAACAATAGAAAGTAGAGGAGCTGTAATAGGAGATACAATTATACCTCAATTAGCAAATACAGTTACTAATACTTTACAAAATAATGAAGAACAAACAATTATTATAAATCCAGATGATAGTGAAGCAAATAAAGACCAAAATAATAATGTTAATACAAATAATCCTTCTACATCAGTTCCTACAGAACAAGATAATAAAGTGTGGACACTTTCTGGCTTAGCATGGGTAGATAATAATTCTAATGGAAGAAGAGATGAAGGAGAAGATTTAAAAGAAGGTGTAAAAGTATCTTTATTTGATGTACAAAATAATACATTTTTAAAAGATGAAAATGGAAATGTTATTGCAGTAAAAACAAACGAAGCTGGTAGATATTCATTTACTAAAGTACCAACAGGAAGATATTATGTAGTATTTGAATTTGATACAGATGAATATAAAATAACAGATTTTCAAAAAACAGGTGTTGTAGAAACATCAAATAATGATGCAATAGAAAAACAAGCTAAAATAGGAAATGAAGTAAAAATAGTAGGTATAACAGACACAATTATATTAGATTCTACAAAAACAAATATAGATATTGGCTTAGTAGAAAATCAAATATTTGATTTAGAAATGGAACAATTTATTACAAAGGTTACAGTAAGCAATAAAAAAGGAAATAAAGAATATACATACGATGATAAAAAATTTGCTAAAATAGAAATTCATTCAAAACAATTTGTTGGTTCAACAGTTGTTATAGAATATAAGATAAAAGTTACAAATGTTGGAGAATTATCAGGTTTTGTATATGAAATGATAGATCAACTTCCACAAGGTTTAGATTTCCATTCAGAATTAAATAGTGGATGGTCAAAATCATTATCAACATTAAGTACTGCCAAATTCTTAAATACAGAAATTAAACCAGGTGAAAGTATAGAAATACCATTAACATTAAGTATAACTCTAGATGAAACTTCTGGAGGTAGTTATGAAAATGTTTCGCAAATTAAATTAACAGATAATAGTAGACATATAGATGAAGCTAATAAAGAAAACAATATAGATAGAACTACAGTATTAATCGCTGTATCTACAGGTTTTCAAATAGCACTTAAATATTTAGGAACATCAATTGCATTAGCAGCATTGGCAGTATTATTCTATATAGCCATAAGAAAGATTAATAATTTTGGCGGAAAAGCAATGTTTACGTTTATCATGATTTGTGCATTAGTAGTAACATTAGATAGAATTCCAATAAGTAATGCTGGATTTTTAGATGAGGTAAAAGATGTAGTTGATGCAGTAAAAGATTATGGACAAAATGCTGTTGATGATTTTAAAGATGCAGCAAATGATATTAAAGATGCAATAACTGGAGGTTCAGATAGCAGTTCTTCAAATAATTCATCATCAAGTAGTGATGATAACAACAATAGTGGCAGCGCTAGTGTAGATGAATCAGGTCTACCAACAGTAGATTATGAACCACAAGAAGGTGAGACACAAGAAGATTATGATGCAAGAATTGCAGCACAAGAGGCCGCAAGATTGCAAGCAGCAAAAGACCAAGCAACAGCAAGATATGGAGAATATGGAATAGATGTAAGTCAATGTGGATCTATAAGTGATGTTAATGCAATGATTGACTCTTGTGTAACAAATTATTTAAATACCACATATGGAGAATCAGGATTAAGTATTCCAGAAGGCTCAACTGCAGATGAAGCAATTGCAGCATATAATGCAAAGAAAGAAGAAAATCTTAATTCTCTTAAAGATAAAATTACAAGTAGTGATGCATTAAAAAATGTTGATGTTGATAGTTTAAATTTAGGAGATATAGACTTAAATGCACTACAAGATTTAGATGAAGATTTAAGTAAAATAATGGAACAATATCCAGCAGAAAAACAATTTAAAGGAGATCCAGATAGTTATTATGTAGATGAAAGTGGTAAAGGTCACTTCCAAACATTCGTAGATGAGCAAGGAAACACTGTTGCAGCATGTATAAGTAAAGGTAAAGCTCAAACAAGTCAAGTATTCTTAGACTATGAATTAACAGAATCAGACCTTACATTAACAACAGATGGTGATGGTACATTAAAATGGCAATTTGAAGCAACTTATACACCTACAGAAGATTGGTGTGGTAGAGAAGTACAACAAATGAAAGTTACATTAGGTGATGAAATTGAAAGTAGTGAGTTAGATATCCCATCAACAGATAAATTCCCTCCAGAAGAAACACCGCCTACAATAATAATTCCACCAAAGGAAACACCACCAGATGATGGAGGAGACACTCCAGATAATCCAGACACACCAGACGAACCAGATAATCCAGATAATCCACCTGATATTGATATTCCAGAAGATGGTAAAGCACAAGTTACAATAGTTAAAAAAGATGTTGATACAGAAGAAGAATTTACAGGAGGATTTAGATTTAGAGTAGTTGAAACAGGACAAGAATTTGAAGCAGGAGAAACAATTACACTAGAACCAAATCAAACATATCACTTAGAAGAAATAGATTCTCCATTTGGATATGACATTTATGAAGAAGATGGAAGTTATAAAACATTTGAAATTAATCTACAAGAACATTTAATTAAAACAACCATTGAATTAAGAAATGCATTATCACATTTAAGATTATCAGGATATGTATGGGAAGATATGCTTGATGGAAAGAGCAATGAGTTTGATAATGTATTTACAGAAGGCACAGACAAAGGTGTAGAAGGAGTTAAAGTAATATTATATAATGATGGTCAAGTTGTAGGAGAAACTTGGACTGATTCAGAAGGTAAATACACATTTGGTGACAGAACAGCAGATTTACATTATACTCCAGATACAATTTTAATAGAAGATTTATTTGCCGGAAAATATCATGTAGAATTTGAATACAATGGTATAAAATACTCAAATGTAGAACCACAATTAGACATTGAAACAGGATCAAAAGCAATTGAAGGAGATGCAGTAAGAACAGACTTTAATAATAAATTTACAGTAATTACAACAGATAAAACTGCAATAGATGATAATGGACATACTTCAGGAGGATTTGCAAAAAATGGAGCAGGAGATGTAACAGCAACAGATATTACATATCAAAGATCAGGAGATTATGCATCAAGTGTAATATATGGAGATTCTACAATATATGATGGAACAACATATGCAGGAAGTACAACAGATTATTCATCATATGGATTTGAAAAATATCATATAAGATCATCAACAGACGTAGAAGATTTTAGATATAAATTTGAGGACACAGTAGAATTAGTACTTGAAAATGAAGTATATCAATCAAAAGAAATTAAAAATGTTAACTTAGGACTATATTCTAGAGAACAAGTAGATTTAGGGTTAGACAGTGATGTTGCAAGATTTGATTTAGTAATAAATAATTATCATCATATTTATAAATATGCAACTATAGTAGATCCAAATTCTGAAGAACAAATGGGAGTTAAATTAAAAGCATTAAAAGAAAATTATTATCAAAGACCATTACATGAGGCATCAGTTGTATATAGTGCTGACGATGGAACAACAGGAGCTAATGGAAATTTATATGCAGATATAACTTATAAGATATATTTACAAAACAAATCTAATACATTAAGTGCAGTAATTAATGAATTAACATTAAATTATGGTAGCCAATTAACATGTATCTCATATAACTTTGAAGGTGAACCAGCAGTTGCCGTAACAGAACCAGCTCAAACTGGTGAAATTAAAGAAATAGATTTAGACTTAAATACAATAGGAAATAAAACAATAGAAGCTAAAAATAGACAAGTATTAGAAGTAACATTTAGAGCAAATGCAGATGTTATTGCAGAAATTTTAAATGATGAAGTAACTTTAAAAGAAGGAGATACAGAACTTAAAGGAATAAAATTCGACTTTATGGCAGAAATAAAATCATACACAACATATTCAGATGGCAATATATATGCAAGTATAGATAGTAATTCAGCTCCAAGAAATGCTAAAGTAGAAACAGATGACCAAAACAGATTTGTTACAGACACATTTGAAAATGATACAACAATTGCACCAACATTTATCTTAACAAAAGGTAGTCAAACAGTAATTTCAGGTACAGTATATGAAGATAGTCCAGAACAAGATAAACTTGCACAAAATGAAAGAATTGGTAATGGCATTTATGATACAAATGAAAGTGTAATGGGAAATGTAAAAGTAGAATTACTATTAGTACCGGTAGATGCAAACGAAATGTATGACTCTACAATGGCAAGAGATAATGTAACATCTAAACATAATTATGAACTTGCAAAATTATATAAAACAGATGATACAGGAACTCAAACCGCAATAGAAGATGCAGTAACATGGACAGATGAAAATGGTAACTATACTTTTGAAGGTGTTATAGCAGACAATTATGTAATTAGATTTACATATGGTGAAAACATAGGAGGAGAAGGAAAGAATACTTACATTTATAATAATGGTACACAAGTAAAAGAAGATGCAATAAAAGCTAGAGAATATAAATCAACAATAATAACATCAGACTATATAAGAAAAGCAATAAATACAGCAGATGATGGTATACCACACTTAAATGGAGATTGGGCAGAAGGAAATACAGATGTATCATGGTTCTTAAATGATAATTTAGGAACAAGATATTCAGATGCAGTAGATGATGTAGAATATAGAGCATATTTTGAACAATATGCAAAACTAAATAATGAAAACTTATATGATAGTTCTAAATATGCATATTCAGAAATGGAAGCATATACTCCATTTATAAGACTAGGTGTTGAAGAGTTTAACGACCAAAATGTTACTCCAACATTAACAACACAAGAAAATGGAACAATAGATTATGAATATAAATTACAAAATGTAGACTTTGGATTAATAGAAAGACCTATAGTAGACTTAAAAGTAGATAAACAAACAACGGATTTAGAAGTAACATTAGGAAATGGACAAGTACCAATTAAAGGAAATCCAAGTGATCCAAATGTTGATATCCCATATGTAAGAACAGGTATTGATGACTTTGTACCAATTGAAATGGATACAGAATTGACAGAAGGTGCAACAATAGAACAAGAATACACAATTTCTGTAAATAACAATTCAGAATTAGATTATCCAATTTATCAAATTACAAGTGATACAGATGTAGCAAATGAAAGAAATTATTACTATTATGGAGAAAAAGGAAATAATCCAGTAACAGTAAGAATAGGAACATTAGTAGATTACTTAACACCAGAAATAGATGTTGATTTAGACGAAATGAAGAGAAAGGGTTGGGAAGTAGTAGAAATAGAAGATTTAACTGCACATAAAACAACAGAAGCTACTGGAGAAAAGACATATAGATTAATTACAAAACAAGTTGAACAAAAACTTATAGATGGAAAATATATAATGTTTACATTAGATTCTTTTGCAGATGAGAATGACTTACTTGTAAAAATTGGAGAAACAAAATCTATAAAATATAATGTAAGTAAATTATTAACAACAAGTGATGAAATGAAATATACAAATGATGTAGAAATACTAGAATATATAGGCTATAGCCAAAATAAAGATAAAACAGAAAATGTATACAATAGGGTAAATGATACAACACCAGGTAATTTAATTCCAGAAAGAGCAGAAGAAGATGACGAAGACAGTGTAAGAACAACAATTACACCACCTACTGGTGTATTAATATCAAAAACTTTATATATAATTACTGCTGGATTTGGATTAATAGCTCTAGTAATAGGAATAATAGTAATTAGAAGAAGAATTTTATTAAAATAGTCATTTAAACAATACAAAAAGTACTTTTTAATAAACTAATTACAAAAAATAGCAAGAATTTCTTGCTATTTTTTGTTTTATAGAAAAGTTAATCTAATCTAGATAGTGTATTTCCCTAATACTAAAGACAGAAATCCTTATTTCCTTAGGAAAAAATATTATAAATTACCTAAAAATGTTGAAAAATAAGGCAATATATGGTATAATAAAAATAGTGTTTAAATATAAAATTAATTAAGGAGGTTTTATATGACTAAAAAAATATGTATTATTTTTATAATAATAATATTGTTATTAAATAGTTCTTTACTAAGTATAGTGTCTTTAGCAACAGAGGCAACTACTAATATTGGCTCTGGAACAAAGGGAAAAATTAGTATGAGTTTAAGTCGTACACAATTTACGAATAAAACTCAAGGAGAATTAGTAATAACAGGAATATTAGAAAGAACTTCGGAAGATTCAATATTATATGAGAATCCTCATATTACTTTTGAATTTCCAGAAGAAGTAGAAAAAGTAGTTATTAATAATTATAAACTACTTTATGATACAGAACTAAAAATTCATACATGTATTGTAGAAACTAATGAAAATGGAAACCAAGTTATAGAAGTTCAATTGTCAGGAAAACAAACCAAAACTAAAATTGATGAATTAACAAAAGGAACTAATATTGTGATTTCTGCAAATGTTATTTTAAAACAAGATATTCAAACAAAAGATACAACAATTAAAATGACATGTACAGATGGTGCTGCAACTCCAACACCACTAAAGCTAACAGTAGATGTTCCAATTAAAGTTGTTAATCAAAATGAATTAATTCCATCTACCCCTACAGATGAAGATAATCAAATGATTGTAGAAAAAGATGGTTTAAAACTAAGTATTAATCCTATTCATGGGGATAAAATATTAGAAAATGGAGAAACAATATTTTCTAATGAAATAATTAAATATGAAATAGATGTTACAAATATATCACAAAATCCAATTGATAATTTTAAAGTTATAGGACATATTCCAGAAGGAATGGTATATGTTGATTATTTAGAAGAAAATTTTGAATTTTGGGATGAAACATATACAACAGTAGAAACTTTAATACCAGATAAAAATGGAGTGTATTGGCAAGATGATACATATCAGTATAATGTTGATGAAAATTTGAAAAATGTAGAACTAAACATAGGAACAATTCAACCAGGAGAAACGAAAACAGTTTCATATGAAGTAAAAGCAAAAATAGATACAGAAACAAATGCAGAAAGTAATATAGAATTTTTAATTAATGATAGTAATATTTATACTTTTAATTTAAGAAATACACTTAAACCAAGTGATGTTGAAGTCAGAATGAGACAATATCAAAGTAGAATGGAAAAAAATAATTTTGAATATAATATTGTAATTAAAAATTTATCTGATGAGACAAAAAGTGGAACAATTAATTTTGCTATTCCAAATAATGTTGAAGTTACAAGTGTAGACGCTATATATGCAGGAGAAGGAACAGAAGCAAATTATGAAATTAAAGATGGAAAAATTTCTATAAAAGTTGACCAAATAGAACCAGAATTCTTTAGAGCATATACATTAAATTTAAAAGTTAACATTACTGAAGAAACTACGGATAAAATATATGAAATTAAAGTTAGTTCAAATTTTGAAAGCTCAAATGAAGCTGTTTATAGAGCTAATGAATGTATTGCACAAGGTGGGATAGAATCACTAAGTATTACACAAAGTTCTGAAACAAGTGGTGAAAGAATTCAAGAATTTGGAGAGATTATATATACATATGAGATTACAAATACAGGTTATACTATAGACGAATGGGGAGGATATACATCTTTTGTATTTGAAGATTATTTGCCAAATGAACTTTCAATACAAGAACTTGAATACAATAATTTTAAGGTTACACAAGGAACAGATTTAAATAATTATTATAGAATTGACTATTCAATATCAGAAGAAAACGTAGTTTGGGGAACAATGGAAAAAGGTCAAGCAAATGGTAGAGATAATACCGGACCTGCAAGAATTAAACTTAATTTAAACATAAAAAATGGAGAAACAATTACTATTAAAATTGTAACACAAACTAGAGCATTTGATGCAAATAGTGATAATATAGAAATTGCAAACTCAGCATTAGTAAGTGGAGAAGGATTAAAAACAAAACAGTCTAATATAATTCAAAATACATTGTACCATCCAGATACTACAAACATTATTGATGTAGATTCAGATGGAAATATTACAGATGGAGAAGATAAACCAATAGTACCTCCAGAAGAAGATAATAATAATGAGCAACCTAATAAAACATATTCAATTTCTGGATTAGTTTGGAATGATGAAAATGAAAATGGAATAAAAGATGCTAATGAAAATAAAATAGAAGGTGTAACAGTTTCATTATATGATGTAACAAATAAAAAATTTGTTGTAGATGATAAAGGTGAAAGATTAAAACAGGTTACACAAGGTGAAGGAACATATGCATTTACAAATCTTCCAAGAGCTGAATATTATGTTGTATTTGAGTATGATATAGAAAAATATAAAATCACAGATTATCAAATAACAAATGCAACTCCATCAGAAAATAATGATACTATTGCTAAAGATGTAAATATTGATGGAGAAGTAAAAAATGTTGGTATTACAAATACAATAGATTTAAGTACAAATTATACTAATATTGATATGGGATTAAGTGAAAGAAAAACATTTGATTTAAAAATAGAACAATTTGTACAAAAAATTACTGTAACAAATAGTAAAGGAACTAAAGAATATGATTATGATGACGAAAAATTTGCTAAAATTGAAATTCATTCTAAACAAATAATTGGTTCTACTGTTGTTATAGAATATAAAGTAAGAGTAACTAATGTTGGAGATTTAGATGGAAAAGTATATGAAATAATAGAAGAAATTCCAGCAACACTAGATTTCCATTCAGAATTAAATAATGGCTGGACAGTTTCTTTAGCTAATACATATAGTAATGTAAGTTTTGCTAATAAAAATATAGCTCCAGGAGAAAGTATAGAAGCAACTTTTGTATTAAGTAAAACATTAGATGCAGATTCTGCTGGTAGATTTGTTACTACTGCAAAACTAGGAACAACAGAGAGTTCAAAATATTCAGAAGATATGAATTCTGAAAATAATTCTGATTCTGTAGAAGTATTAATTGCAGTTGCAACAGGTTTCCAAATAGCATTAAGAATTATGGGAAGTACATTTTTAGGAGTTACATGTATAGTTTTATTAATATTATTCATGAGAAAAATTATACTTAAAAAGAGATTATTTGTATTATTTATGGTTATATTTGCAACATCAATGTTTGCTTTTAATACAAAGGAATATGCATATTCAATTGATGGAACAATAGCTGATGCAGAAGCACAAGCTCAACAAATGGTAGCAGATGCAATAGTTGATGCTACAGCACATTTACAGGGAGCAACATTTAATGCAATATTAGCAAATTTCGAAGGATCTGGAACAGGTGTATTTAAAATATATGACCATTCAGGAAATTTGGTAGGAGAAGGGTTATGTGGTAAACCAGGAGCACATTTCCATACAGATGAAAATTGTCACCCAGTAGATGAAAATGATCCAGATGGACCTCAAGAATGTGATGGTAGATATTATGAATGGAATGAAATATCTGTACCAGTTGTTTATAATGGACCAACAGGAATTTCAATCACAAGTACAACAGTTACTGTTGAAGGCGATGATTTTCCAGAAGGAGCAAATTTAAGTTGGACAAATGAAGGTTTAGATTTTTCAATAGATGGAGATATTCCAGGATCATTTACAGATGCAGAATCAAGTGCAATATGGAATGCAATTGCAGGTCAAATTGATGCATCTAATATGACTTCATTTGATGGAGAAGCTATTGAAAGTATAATTTCAGGTGGAACTGGTCTTGATTGTAGTGTTACTGCAACACAATTACAAGGTAGTGCAGGTGCAACATCATTAAGTGTTACAATTTCAAGAACAATAACAATACATATAACTATATGTTTCTCATGGACTGATCAATTTGTTGTATCACCAGAATATAGATGTCCAGGTTGTGGTCAAGGAGCAAGTACTAGCCAACCAATAAATGTTACAGAAAGTGCTTGTAGCACTTTATCATTAAAAGAAACATTTTCAACAACGATAACATTTACTCCACCAGAATTACCAAAAAGTTTAACAATCTTCAAATATGATGAAGATACAGGAGATATATTATATGATCCTTCAAACCCAGGAGCTTCTGGATTTAGATTCAGAGTTGAAGGTGATGGCAAAACATGGGAAGTTGGAGTAGGAGAAACAATTACAGGTTTAAATGCTGGAACATATACAATTTATGAAATTGAATCACCATATGGATATGGTGTTTGGGAAGATAATTACAATACAGGTGCTGGAAATAAAAAGGTAGCAGAAGTTACAATAAATTCGGGAGATATAATTTGTATTGTAAAAGTTGCGAATAAAAAGGAATTTATTAATCTAAAAGGATATGTATGGGAAGACATGCTTGATGGAAAAGATAATACATTAGACCATGTATATACTGGAGGAACAGATAAGAGAGTTGAAGGAGTAAAGGTAACATTATATGATACAGTAAGAGGAAAAAGCTTTAGCACATTTACAGATGCAAATGGAGAATATTCATTTGGTTCAAGAAATGCAGATTTATCTTATTCTGAAGATACTCTAAGAATAGAAGATTTATCAAGCTATTATGTTGAATTTGAATATAATGGTGTTAAATATAGAAATGTTGAGCTAAATGCAGGTGGAGGAGGATTAGATTCTTCTAAGGCTGCTGAGGAAGACAGTGTAAGAGAAAGCTTTAATAATAAGTTTGAAACAATAACTTCTAATACTCAAATGGATGCAAGTGGAAATTCAACAGGTACAGTAGTTAATGCTGGTTCAGCAACAATAAATTATAATAAATCTGGAGATTATGAGTCAAAAGTAAATTATGGTAGCCCAGAAGCTTATGGAGATGATGTTTATCATATAATAGCTACATCATTAAATAACTGTAATATTGCAGATTTATTATCTTCAACAATGGCTGGAAGCGGTTCTAATATTTCAAATACTACTACAATTGAGGGCTTAAACTTGGGGCTATATGTAAGAGAACAAGTTGATTTAGGATTAGATAGTGATGTGGCAAAATTTGATTTAGCAGTAAATAATTATCATCATATATATAAATATGGAACAATTGTTGATCCAAATAAAGAAGAAGAAATGGGAGTAAAATTAAAAGCATTAAAAGATTCTTATTATGAAAGACCATTACATGAAGCAACAATAGTATATAGTGATAATGATGGAACTACAGGCTCTAATGGAAATGTTTATGCAGATATAACATATAAAATATACCTACAAAATAAATCTAATACACTATCTGCAAAAATTAAAGAAATAACAATTAATTATGGAAGTCAATTATCATGTATTTCATATAATTATGAGGGAGAACCTGCAGTTGCAGTTACAGATCCAGGAGGAACAGGAGAAATTAAAGAACTTACATTAGATTTAACACAATTAGGAGATAAAACTATAGAGGCAAAGAATAGACAGGTAATAGAGGTAACTTTAAGAGCAGATGCAAAAGTTATAGCTGAAATTTTAAATGATGCAACAGCATTAAATACTCCTGATGGAGAATTAAAAGGAATTAAATTTGACTTTATGGCAGAAATTAGAACATATTCAACATTTGCAGAAAATGAAGTTGTTCCTTTACAAAGCTCTGGTGGATTAAGACCATATGCAAGTATAGATAGTAATTCAGCTCCAAGAAATGCAAGAGTAGAGACAGATCCAAATGATAATAATAGATTTAAAATAGATACATTTGAAAATGATACAACAATTGCACCAACATTTATCTTAACAAAAGGTAGTCAAACAAGTATAACAGGAACTGTTTATGAAGATAAACCTGAAGAAGATAAACTTAAAGATAATGAGAGATTAGGAAATGGAACTTATGATGAAAATGAAAGTGTAATGTCAAATGTAAAAGTTGAATTATTATTAGTACCAGTAGATGCTAATGAAATGTATGATTCTACAATGGCAAGAGATAATTTAACATCTAAACATAATTATCAATTAGCAAAATTATATAATACAGATAATGATGGTACACAAACAGAAATTGGAGATGCAGTAACTTGGACAGATGAAAATGGAAATTATTCATTTGAAGGTGTAGTAGCAGGAAATTATGTAATTAGATATACATATGGTGAAAACATTGGTGGAGAAGGAAAGAACACTTATATTTATAGTAACGGAACACAAGTGAAAGAAGATCCAATAAAAGCAAGAGAGTATAAATCAACAATAATAACATCAGATTATATAAGAAAAGCAATAAATACAGCAAATGATGGAATACCACACTTGAATGGAGATTGGGCAGAAGGAAATACGGATGTATCTTGGTTCTTAAATAATAACACAGGAACAAGATATTCAGATGCAGTAGATGATGTAGAATATAGAGCATATTTTGAACAATATGCAAAATTGAATAATGAAAATCTAAATGATAGTTCAAAATACGCATATTCAGAAATGGAAGCTTATACTCCATATATGAGATTAGGTGTAGAACAATTTAATGATCAAAACGTTGAAGCAACATTAACAACACAAGAAAATGGAACAATTGATTATGAATATAATTTACCAAATATGGATTTTGGATTAATTGAAAGACCATTAGTAGAATTAGAAGTTGATAAACAAATAACAAATTTAACAATAACATTAGGAAATGGTCAAGTGCCAATAAAAGGAAATCCAAGTGATCCAAATGAAGATATTCCTTATGTAAGAACAGGAATCGATGATTTTGTACCAATTGAAATGGATACAGAATTAACAGAAGGTGCAACAATAGAACAAGAATATACAATTTCAGTAAATAATAATTCAGAATTAGACTATCCAATTTATCAAATAACAAATGATACAGATGTAGCAAATGAAAGAAATTATTACTATTATGGAGAAAGAGGAAATAATCCAGTAACAGTAAGAATAGGAACATTAGTAGATTACTTAACACCAGAAATAGATGTAGATTTAGATGAAATGAAGAGAAGTGGATGGGAAGTAGTTGAAATTGAAGATTTAACAGCTCATAAGACAATGGAGGCTACAGGAGAGAAAACATATAGATTAATTACTGAAGAAGTTGAAGCTGAGCTAGAAGATGGTAAATATATTATATTTATGACAGATGCATTTTCTGATGAGAATGACTCACTTGTAAAAATTGGAGAAACAAAATCTATAAAATACAATGTAAGCAAGTTATTAACAACTAGTGATGAAATGAAATATACAAATGATGTAGAAATACTAGAATATATAGGATATACACAAAATAAAGACAAAAATGAAAATAGTTATAATAGAGTAAATGATACAACCCCAGGAAATTTAATACCAGAATATGCAAAAGAAACAGATGAAGATAGTGTAAGAACAACAATAACACCACCTACTGGTGTAATAATATCAAAAACTTTATATATAACAACAATTGGATTAGGACTAATAATTCTAGTAGTTGGAGTACTATTTATTAAAAGAAAAATTTTAGTAAAATAGGAATAAAAAATCTTATTTAAAATAACAGAATAAATAAAACATTTTAATAAAATAAATAGGATAAGTGGTCAAAAAATAGCAAGCAAGTCTTGCTATTTTTTGCTTTTTAAGTTAAAATTACTTGAAAGAATTGAAAAAAGTAATAAGATAACTTTTTATGATATAAAAGAACATTTTAGTATTATATATAAATATTAAAAAATATTAAATTTTAAAATTTAAGAAGTTATAAAAATGAATAAAATAATAAAGGAAAGGATTTATTGAAATTGGAAATAAAAACGGGAACAGATATTATAGAAATTAGTAGAATAAAAAAAAGTATAGAAGAAACAGACAATAAATTTATAGAAAGAGTTTTTACAGATAAAGAAATAGAATATTGTGAAAGTAAAAAAACACAGAAATACCAACATTATGCAGTTAGATTTGCCGCAAAAGAAGCAGTCTTTAAATCAATTTCTGATAAATTAAAAAATAAATATGAAATCGAATGGAAAGATATAGAAATATTAAATGACTTATCTGGAAGACCATATGTAAATATTTTAAACTCAAAAATAAGTAATTTAAAGAATATTGACATTAGTTTATCACATTGTAAAGAATATGCTATTGCTAGTGTTGTTGTATTAATCTAAAAATTAAAATTAAAAATATAGAAAGGAGAGTATGATATATTTAATTTTTTAAAGATATCATATTATATAATATGGAATTTTTTGATTCACATTCACATTATAATGATGAAAAATTTGATATAGATAGAGAACAGATTATAAAAGAAACATATGAAAATGGAATAACTAAATTTGTATGTGCAGGATATGATATAAAATCATCGATTTTTTCACTAGAACTATCTAAAAAATATGATTATATATATTCAATTATAGGAATTTCTCCCAATGATATTCCACAAACAATTGAAGAATTGTGGAAAAGTATAGATGAAATTTCCAAAATTGCAAAATATAATTTGAATAAAAAATTGGTTGCAATTGGAGAAATTGGATTAGATTATTATTGGAATACAGAAAACAAAGAAATACAAAAATTAGCATTTATAAATCAAATACATTTAGCAAACGAACTAAATTTGCCAATTGTAATTCATTCAAGAGATGCCTCTGTAGATACTATAGATATAATTAAAAATAATATAGTAAATAAAAAAGGGATTTTTCATTGTTGTCAATTAAATCAGGAGATGATTAGACAAGCATTAGAACTTGGATATTATATCTCTTTTGCTGGTCCAATAACATTTAAAAATTCCAAAAATGCAATACCTGTTGTAAAAATGGTTCCAATAGAAAGAATTTTAATAGAAACTGATAGTCCATATTTAAGCCCAGAACCTTATAGAGGAAAAAGAAATGATTGTAGAAATGTTAAATATGTTGCACAAAAAATTGCAGAAATAAAAGAAATATCTATAGAACAAGTTGCAAAACAAACTTATATAAATGCAATGAGAATATTTAATATTGAATAAAGCAATTGTTAAAATTAAAAAGCTACAATTATTAATCATTTAAGATTTTTTTATTGTAGTCGAAAACTCAAATTAAATAATTAAAATAAAGTAATTATAATTAATGGAAGTGATAATATTAAAATGTTTAATAATTTAGATGAATTAGAAAAAGAAGCAAATATATGTAAAAAATGTAGATTATGTGAGACTAGAAAAAACGTAGTATTTGGAACAGGAAAAAAAGATGCTGATATTATGCTTATAGGAGAAGGGCCTGGAGCTGATGAAGATGCACAAGGAGAACCATTTGTTGGTAAAGCAGGAAAGCTTATGAATATGGCATTTCAAATGTTAGGTATAAAAAGAGAAAATTTATATATTGCTAATATTGTAAAATGCAGACCTCCACAAAATAGAAATCCATTAGAAGATGAAGCAAATGCTTGTCTTGATTTCTTAAGAAATCAGGTTGTATTAGTAAAACCTAAAATTATTGTTTTATTAGGAAGTGTTGCTCTAAAAAATATTTTAGGACAAGAATATGGAATAACTGCTAGTAGAGGAAAATGGGTAGAGAAAAAAGGAATTTTATATATGCCAACATGGCACCCTGCAGCACTTTTAAGAGATGAAAATAAAAAAATAGATTTTATAAAAGATTTAAAAGAAGTAATGAAAGTTTATAATGAAAAAATAAATCATTAATATAAGAAAGAGGAGATTTTAATAAAATGGAAGAAATAAAAGAAAAAGCTAATTATTGTTTAAATTGCCCTGTAAAACCATGTTCTAATAAAGGATGTCCATTAAATAATAATATACCAGAATTTATAAGAGCTATAAAAGAAGAAGATATAAAAAAAGCTTATGATATTTTATCAGAAACAACAGTATTGGAATCTGTATGTGGAAGAATATGTCCACATATGAAACAATGTGAAGGCTCTTGTGTAAGAGGAATCAAAGGATCACCTGTAAATATTGGTGATTTAGAAGCTTATGTTGGAGATATTGCAATAAAAAATGGTTATAAAATTTCAGAAATAAATAGAAAAAATAAGGATAAAAAAATAGCTATTGTAGGAGGTGGTCCTGCAGGTATTACTGCTTCAGCGTTTTTATTAAAAAAAGGATTTTCTGTTACTCTTTTTGAAAAATATAATTATCTTGGAGGTCTTTTAGTTCATGGAATCCCTGAATTTAGATTACCAAAAGATATTGTAAAAAATACAATACAGAAAATAATAGATTTAGGTTTAGATGTAAAATATAATTTTGAACTTGGAAAAAATTTAAGTTTAAATGAATTAGAAAAAAATTTTGATGCAATATTTTTAGCATATGGTGCAAATGTAACAACTAAAATGGGAATTGAAGGAGAAGGACTAAAAGGTGTTTATGGAGGAAATCAACTGTTAGAATATAAAAATCATCCAGATTATAGAGGAAAAAAAGTTGCCGTAATTGGTGGTGGAAATGTTGCAATGGATTGTGCAAGAACTATAATAAGACTTGGAGCTGAAAATGTAAAAATAATTTATAGAAGAGCAGAAGAACAAATGCCTGCTGAAACTAAAGAGATACAAGAAGCTAAAAATGAAGGAATAGAATTTTTATTTCAAAACAATATTGTAAAAATAATTGGAAAAGATAAAGTTGAAAAATTAGAATTAATAAAAACAGAATTAGTTCAAAAAGATGGAGAAACTAGAAAAGTTCCTATTAATATAGAAAATTCAAATTACATAATAGATATGGATTATGTAGTTATGGCTTTGGGTTCTATGCCAGAGAGCTTTACAATTGATTTAGGGCTTGTTTTAAATAAATATGGATATATTTATATAGATGAAAATTATCAAACCTCAAATAAGAAAATATTTGCTGGTGGAGATATTGCTGGTTGTAAAAGTACTGTAGCTTGGGCAGCACGTTCTGGAAGAGATGCGGCAAATAAAATTTCAGAATTTTTAAGTTAGATTGGGGTTGGCTACTTTTTATCGCTAGATTTGAGTTTTCGACTGCAAGAATAAAATCTCAAAAAATTAGCAATTCTAGATTTTTGTATAATAGGAAAGTTATACTTTCCTATTATACAAAAAACAGAACTTTAAGAAACACTTAAAGTTCTGTTAAAAAGATAGGGATATCTTTTTGTAGAAAATTTATTATCTTTAGTATAATATCATATGTATAAACTTCATCTTTTGTGAAGTCATATGTATATTAAAAACTTTTGTACATTATAAACTTCTCTTGTAACTTTTTATAATATCATTTGTACAAATATCTTTTGTATATACAAATCTTTAGTATTAGCATATTCTTTAGTATGAATATCTTATGTAGATTCTATTATATAATCTCTTTTGTATACAAATTAAATAATCTTTAGTAATAATCATCTTTAGTTAAAATTATTGAAAATCATTTGTATAAATCTTTTAAAATTTGTCTTTTGTATTTAAAAAATCTTTTGTATACATTAAAATAATTTATCTTTTGTAACTTAAAATCTTTTGTTAATTATTTATTTTATCTCCTGTTACGAAGTGTAGAAGTGCCTTGAACCAAGAAACTACCTTATTTGGTTTCTTAACTTCAAGAGCTGTTTCAATGCCACCATTTTCAAGCACGTTAGATTTATGTTCTAATTGTGACATCTTTTCTGTATAGTAATCATCAAAGAAAGTATAATCATCAGTTTTACCAATTAACTCTCCATAATGATCTAATTTTTTTCTATAATTATCAAGCTCTTCTAAATTTGTAATTGTTTTAAATTCTTTATCAAAATAACCTTTCGTAATAGCATTTTGAGCTCTTAAATAATATGAAGAAATTTTTTCTTTTAAAACATCTTGTTTGGCAACAATTTTGTCGACTTTAGAACTTCTTTCATCATAAGAATTAAATTTATTATTTAATTTTAAAATTTCTTCTTCCAACTCTAAAATTTGATCACAACATAATTCAACTTCATGATAAGTTTTTGATGATGTTAATTCAGAAAAAGCTTCTTTAAATTTATCATTACTTGTGAAAGTACTATCAAATAAGATAGTTTCACCTGTAAAATAAGCTAATTGTTCAATTAAATTACATTCTAAAGGATAATAAGAAGGACTTGCTGTTTCAAAAGAAACTCCAAAATATTTTACTGCTTCTTTTTTTATTCCAATAACCTTTGATGTAGCATATTGTACAGCTGCTTCATTTAATCCCATTCCTACAATTTTTAATGCATCAAAATTACATAATCCCATTCTAATTAAATTGTTTTTTTTATCTTTAATTTCTTGTATGTAATGAATACACTCATGTATTGCAAATTCTTCTAAATCTTCTGTGTCAACTTTTGCATTAAAATATATAGAAGTGTTTTTATAAAAATAATTAGCTTCTGCCATTCCTTCTGGCATAGTAGCTCGATACATTGTTAAACATGATAGTTTTGAAAATAAATCAGCTTCATTAAAACAAAGTTCTGGAAATGTTTCACAAAGCTTTGAAGCAATGTTGTGAGCTATTTTATTAACAGTAACAGTGTCTAATATATCAACTACTTTAATACCATCTTTTCTTAAGTCAGATTCAATGCTCATGATCTCCTCCAGTTCTTTATTTTTGACATATCTTTATCAATTTCGTCAAATTTATTATACAATAAATTATTTCAAAAGTGTATTACAAGAATATTAAATTTGTATTACAAATATATTACAAATATATTTGATAAAATTGGATTCATATTGATAAACAATAAAAACTATTATTTTATAATATAAATTATTTATTATAAAATAATAGTTTTTTAATAGCTTTTTTATAATTTGGATATTCTACTTTGTGTAAAATTCCAAAGATTAGTGATTAGCTTTTAATCTTGTTCTACTTCTTTAAAAATATCATCTTCAAAAAACTCTGTGATTGTTATCTGAAATCCTTCACAGATATGAAGTAGAGTATCAAGTTTTATTAATTCTGTTCTTTTACTCATAAATGCGGCAAGGGTTGACATAGGAACACCTGATGATTTAAATAGTGCCCATAGACTCATTCCATTTTTCTTTTGGTAATATTTTATTCGTTCTCTTACAGCATCAGATAAATACATATTAATCACCTCTATTAATTCAATTTACTTGAGTATAGCAATTTTTTTTATAAAAACTAGTCTACCCACATAGACTAAAAATATACGAATTTAAGAAAATTTTTGTGTAATAATTAGTTACACTATTTGAATAAGTAGAGAAACAATTAACATAAAAAATAAAAAAATTTTTTATATTAATTTATAAATTACATTTAATTTACTAATCCAAAAATATAAAATTTTCATCAATAAAAACATTGACTTATTATTATGTAATTGTTATAATAAAATTGGAGTTTTTATTAAATGTTAATTAGACTTAAAAAATTATATATTATATTTTAATTATTTGAAGGGAAGAAATATAATGGAAAGAAACAACGGAAAAAATCAAATAACACATAAAAGAGTTGGAATATTAAAAGGAAGATTAGATGATGCAATCCATAAGGAAGAAAGAAGAAAAGGCAGAAAATTAACCAAAAGGGAAATAGATAGAGTTAAAAATAAAGTTCTAAAAAAGTTAACAGTTAGATTAATTGCTGGAATTGGTGCAACATTTATGTTAGGAAGTGCGGTATATAAATTAGGAGAAGGTTCTGGAAGAGTTGAAGGGGTAACACAAGCAGATGGAAAAGTAGTTGTAGATACATCAGAACTTGAAAATGGTAATGAATTACATGTTAATGGACAAAGTGATAGAGAAGTATTTGTAAATGGATTAAAAATTGATATTAATTCTATAGAAGAAAAGGCAAATGATAATGCAGAGCAAAAAGCTCAAACACAAAAAAGAGAAGAAATGATACAAAAAATAAAAAATGATATTTCAAATTTTCAAACCAAAGACGATGTTCTAAATTATATGAAAAATTTATACCAAACAGAATATACTAAAGAAACAGGACAAATGCTTAAAGATTTTGGAATAATTTTTACTCAAGATGGTACTATTCAAACTATAGATAATGAAACAAAATCTATTATTGAACAAGTTAATAATGGAAAAAATGAAAATATTGATAATAGATGGTATTTGGCTAAAGAAGATAGTGAAGTATTACTAGACTTATATAATCCAATGCAACAACTTGAAAATTTAAGAAAAGAATATAACAGGGAAAGTGGAAAAGAATATTTAGCACAATATGTTGACCCACAAGTAGTAGATTCATTAGTTAAATATTATGACAATCAGCAAGAAAAAACAAATGAATCCCAAGGAATGGAAATAGGAGAATAAATTTATAAAAAAATTCAATATATAAAATATTTTATATATTGAATTTTTTTTATATAATAGAAAAGTTATACTTTTCTACTATATAAAATTTCTTTGACCTAAGATAAAACTTATACATTTTAGATGGGTAGGTAAGCATAAATTTGAAAAAACAATCACAATATTTGAAACTTATTATTTTTGAGACAATAAAACTAATCCCTTTTTAATCAAATCTTCTATAGAAAGATTATCAACATCAAGATGCTCAAAAGCTTTTTCAATATCTTTTCTTGAATAGCCAAGCACCATTAAGCCAGAAAAAGCTTCATTAATATTTTCGCTATTATCTTTTTCTTTTAGTTTCAAATTATTTGAGTTTTCTGCATCTAATTGTTCTTCTTTTAATTTATCTTTTAATTCTAAAATAATTCTCTGAGCAGATTTATTTCCTATTCCAGGTACTTTAGTTAAAACTTTTACATTTCCGGAAATTACAGCTATGGCAAAATCTGATGGCTCAATACAAGAAAGCATAACTAATGCACTTTTTGCACCAACACCACTAACAGAAATTAGAAGTTCAAACATTTTCAATTGTTCTTGTGTTAAAAAACCATATATACTTATATCATCTTCTCTAACTCTAACATATGTATAAACTTTTACAATATCACCAATATTTCCAATATTATCAATATTATTTTGAGACATAAAAACTTTATATCCTAAACCATTAATATCTATAACAATATAATTATTTTCTTTAATTTCAAGAAATCCTTTTATATATGCAAACATAAAATACCTTATATGATAAAAATCATATTTACCTTTCCTTAAATTATCTAGGCGAATTATATATGATTAAAAAAATAAAATCAAGTTTTTTTTCTTAATATTGACATTTTTGATTTAACGAAATATAATCTATTTGCACATAAAACAAGGTTTATAGATAAAACCTAAATAAAAATCTAAATATATTTTTTAAGGAATAAAATATGAATCAAAACGAACCTTTAGCATTTAGAATGAGACCAAAAACACTTGAAGAATATGTTGGGCAAGAACATGTAATTGGTCCAGGAAAAATATTATATAGAACAATAAAAGCAGATAGATTATCAAGTATAATATTATTTGGACCTCCTGGATGTGGAAAAACATCACTTGCTAAAGTAATAAGTGAAACAACAAAATATAAATTTTATAAAATAAATGCAGTAACAGCTGGTGTTGCAGATATAAAAAAAATAGTAGAAGAAACTCGCAATTATATGATGAATCCTTCAGGAAAAAGTATTTTATTTATTGATGAAATTCATAGATTTAATAAATTACAACAAGATGCACTTTTACCTTTTGTAGAAAATGGTACAATTATATTAATTGGAGCAACTACAGAAAGTCCATATTTTGAAGTTAATAAAGCTTTAATTTCAAGGTCAATGGTAATTAAATTAAATCCATTGACAGAAGAAAATATTTATCAAATTTTAAAAAATGCACTTAGTAGAAAAGATGGACTTGGTGAATATCAAATAAAAATAGAAGATGAAACATTAAGAAAAATAGCAGATATTGCTAATGGAGATGTTAGAACAGCTTTAAATGGACTTGAGGTTGCAGTTTTAACAACAAATATGGATTCTGATGGTTATATTCATATTACAGATGAAGTTATTAAAAATAGTATACAAAATAGAAAAGCTATTTTTGATAAAAATGGTGATACACATTATGATAATATTAGTGCATTTATTAAATCAATGAGAGGATCAGACCCAGATGCAACATTGTTTTATTTGGCGAGAGCGTTAAATGGTGGAGAAGACCCTGTATTTTTAGCTAGAAGAATTACTATTTGTGCTTCTGAAGATGTAGGCTTAGCTGACCCACAAGCGTTAGTAATAGCAACTTCTGCAATGCAAGCTGTACATATGATAGGTATGCCCGAAGCTAGGATTATTCTTGCAGAAGCGGCAGTATATGTTGCTAATTGTAAAAAATCTAATGCAACATATTTGGGAATTAATAAAGCAATAGAAGATGTTGCGAATCATGATACCGGAAAAATACCAATGCATATTCGTAATGCACCTATTGATAAAATGCGTGAATTAGGTTATAATGAAGGATATTTGTACCCACATGATTTCCCTGGACATTGGGTTGAACAACAATATTTGCCAGATGAAAGAGTTGGTACCAAATACTTTGTAAAAGATGAGAATATAAAAATATAATTTGGAAAAGATAGAAAAGAAAGTAAAAATTTTCTTTTCTATCTTTTTATTTAATATGAAAAGTCTCATTTTTCTATTAAAAAAAGTCTTTGCCATAATAGATGCAAATAGGAAAGTTATACTTTACTATTATTGTTTTAATATTTTTTTGGAGATGTGAAATAAAAAATGACTGAAAAAATAAATAGTAGATTTAAAAATAATAATATAAAAAAAGTTTTTATCGGACTGTTCTCAGGGGTTATTTGTGGACTTTTTGGAACAGGTGGAGGAATGATATTAGTTCCATCTTTTATATATTTGCTAAAAATAGAACCAAAGAAAGCAAGAGCGACTTCATTACTTTGTATGTTATCAATGGTTATAGCTAGTAGTATTTTCTATTATAAAAATAACTATATAAAATGGGATTCTGGATTATTATGTGCAATAGGAGGAATATTTGGAGGATATGTTGGAGCTAAAATATTAAAAAGGGTACCAGATTATATTTTAAAAATTATATTTGTTATTTTTATTCTGTATTATTCATATAGAATGTTATTTTTGTAAAGGAATGATAAGTTATGTTAGAAATTTTGATAGGTGCATTTTCAGGGATATTTAGTGGAATAGGTATGGGTGGAGGAACAATTCTTATTTTTTTACTTTCTACAATTGTTGGAATTGAGCAACATATTGCTCAAGCAACTAATTTAATTTATTTTATACCCACTGCAATATCTGCGGTATTAGTAAACTACAAAAATAAAAACATTGATATAAAATTAGCTTTTACTATTTCTTTTTGGGGAATTATTGGAGCTATTATAGGATCTATTATTTCAGTGAATACTTATGTAAATACTTTGAAAAAATATTTTGGGATATTTTTGCTAATTATTGCAGTTAATGAGATTTATATGTTATTAAAAAATAAAAAAGGTTAATATATTTATAATTTAATTTTTGTATTTAGTAACAAAAGACAGAAATGAATATTAATTTATACCAAATAGTTCGAGAAATTGAAATATTTTACGTAAATTTCAATTAGCCAAACTAAAATTTGAATTTATTTTTATATAATTAAATTTATAGCTAAGAGAAAGGATTGGTATAAATGCAATTATCTGAAGCAATTAGAAGAAGAATAAAGTATTATTTAAGAAAAAATGATATGAATATGTGGACATTATTTAAAATGTCTGGAGTGCCAATGTCAACACTTTCTACTTTTATGAGTGGAAAAACAGATTTAATCAAATTAGATACATTGCTACATATATGTGAGGGATTTGGAATAACATTATATGAGTTTTTTTCTGATGAGTCATTTAATGGAGCAGAACATGATTAGTGTTCTGATAAATAAAAAAATTTAAGAAACTCTTTTAGGCCTAATTTGCAAAATATATGTATACAAAAGAAAGGAGACGATAAAAATGAAATTACTAATAACAGAAAAACCTTCAGTAGCAATGGAATTTGCAAAAGCCTTGAAAATTAAAACAAATAGGAAAGATGGATATATAGAATCTAACGAATGGATAATTACTTGGTGTGTTGGACATCTAGTTACAATGAGTTATCCTGAAGCATATGATGAAAAGATGAAATTTTGGAGATTAGACACACTTCCATTTATACCAACAAATTGGAAATATGAAATTATTCCAAATGTGCAAAAACAATTTAATATTGTACAAAAATTGCTTCAAAGAGAAGATGTTGAAGAAATATATAATGCAGGAGACTCTGGAAGAGAAGGAGAGTATATTCAAAGACTTGTATATATGATGGCAAAGCCAAATCCAAAAGCTGTTATAAAAAGGGTTTGGATAGATTCACAAACTGAAGATGAAATAAAAAGAGGAATACAACAAGCGAAAAATCAAAGTGAGTATGATAGTTTAGCTGATTCTGCTTATTTAAGAGCAAAAGAAGATTATTTAATAGGAATTAATTTTTCTAGATTATTAACTATTATATATGGAAAAAGAGTTGCATCTAAAATAAATGAAGATAAAATTTCTATTTCAGTTGGAAGAGTAATGACTTGTGTATTAGGAATGATTGTTTCAAGAGAAAGGGAAATTAGAGATTTTGTAAAAACTAAGTATTTTAAAATAATTGGAGAATTTGCAAAAGATGATAATTTAATAAAAGCAGAATGGAAAGTAAATGAAAAATCTGTCATGTATGAAAGTCCTAAATTATATAATGAAGGTGGATTTAAAATAGAAAAAGATGCAAATAATTTTATAAAAAGTCTGGAAGGAAAAAAGGCAATAATAACAGAAATAAAGAAAACTAAACAAAAAGAAAATGCACCATTATTATTTAATTTAGCAGAAATACAAAATGAATGTACGAAAAGATTTAAAATTAAACCAGATGAAACATTAGATATTATACAAGAATTATATGAAAAAAAATTAGTTACATATCCTAGAACTGATGCAAGAGTTTTATCAACAGCAGTAGCTAAAGAAATATCTAAAAATTTAAATGGACTTGTTAAAGGATATAAAAATCAAGAAGTGCAAGAAAAATTAAAAAAGATGATAGATGAGAAATACTCTACAAATTTAATAAAAACTAAATATGTAAATGACAGTAAGATTACAGATCATTATGCAATAATTCCTACTGGTCAAGGATTTGAAAATTATGATAAATTACAAGAACTACATAAAAAAATATATCATGTTATTGTAAAAAGGTTTATTGCTATTTTTTATCCACCAGCAGAATATCAAAAAGTAAGTATGACAATAAATGTTGAGAATGAAACATTTTTTGCAAGTGGAAAAGTTTGTATTGTTCAAGGATATTTAGATGTATTAAAAAATCAAACAAAAAAATCCACACCTAAAGAACAAAATGTGGAAAGTGATGACAAAAAACAAGAGAAAAAGGATTTAAGTGAAGAAAATAATTTAGAAGTATTTAAAAATTTAAAAAAGGGACTAGAATTGATAGTGAAAGAATATGAACTAAAAGAAGCAGAAACTACACCACCTTCAAGATATAATTCTGGTTCATTAATTTTGGCAATGGAAAATGCAGGTAAATTAATAAAAGATGAAGAATTAAGAGAACAAATAAAAGGTGCAGGAATTGGAACTTCTGCAACTAGAGGAGAAATTATAAAAAAACTAGAGAAGATAAAATATATTGATATAAATTCAAAAACTCAAATAGTTACTCCAACTTCAAAAGGTGAGGCTATTTATGATGTTGTAAAATATTCAATGCCAGATATGCTAAATGCAAAGCTTACAGCAAGTTGGGAGAAAGGTTTGGATATGGTATGGAGAAAAGAAATAAAACCTGATGAATTCATGACAAAGCTAACTAATTATATCAATTCAAAATTTAATAAGCTAATTTTAAAAACATAGGAGATGAAAAAATTATAATGAATAATGAATTTAACATCTGGTTAAAAAATGCAATGTCATTATCCAAAAAAACAAATTCTGCAATGAATTTAGAGGACTTTGATAAAACAGCAGAATTAACAAAAAAAATAATTCTTAATTTATATAAAGAAAATCCTTTTTTAGATAAAGAAGATATTTATTTAGAAATGAATAATATGATTAAAAATTTAACCCAAAGCATGATTGATGTAACAGACTTTAGATGTGATGTTATAAGAAGGAATGCAATTAAAACTTTAGTTAGTAAAGAGGATTTGATTGAAAAAATATATAATGAAATAGTTATAGAAGAAAGAAAAAGTGGCAAGAAAATAAAACAAATTGAAAATATAGATTATAGTTCAAATCCTCAAAAAGCATTAAGACAGGCTGTACTTGAAACAATAATTTCTGTTAGATCATATGTCTCTAAAGCTACTCAAGAAGAAGTAGAAGCTATTAGAATTAGTACAGGAAATAGAAAAAACCTTAGAAGATTACATATGCATTTTGGACCACAAAAAGAAGTGAGAAATCAAATAAAAGATATTAAAGGATTATTTGGGGCAAGAAATGAATTTGAACAAGTAAAATATTTTTTAGAAAAAATGAACAATGTAGAAATTATAGATAAAGAATTAAAAGAAGAATATATAAGTGCAATAATACATGTTGGAGAAGGCCTAAATAAGTATGGAATATTAGAAAAATATATAAAACAACAAAATAATGAAGTTTCTAGATTAAAAATTGATGAGTTAACACCAATAAATGAAAATGATGCATTTAACACATTGTTTAATGAGGAAAAATTAAGAAAACTTAATATTTATCAATTATCAGCATTACACGCATTTTGGACAAATAGATTGGCTAAAGAAACAATCAAAATGTATAAATCTTATTTTATAATGTATGAATTAAATTTAGATGATTTTCTATCAGTACATAAAATAAAATTATCAGAATTAATAAATCCAGATGTTTTTGAATCATTAAAATTAAAGTTTAATGCAATTCATATAAAAACTTCAGAAATATATAAACAATGTAGAGAAGAGATAAGAGAAAAAGCAGTTGTTAATGTTGCTGATCAGGTTAATGAATTAGAAGAAAAATTTGGAGAACAGTATAATAGATATTTTTCAGGGATTGGTGGATTAAGAGGATTAGAAAATAATTTTTCAAATGATTTTCATTTATATATGTCATTAGAAAATTTGGAAAAAAATTTATATAATCAAAAAGATAATAGCATTTTAGCTTTGATGAATTTATTAAGTGATGATGAAAGAATGTCAACAAATTGGGGAGTAATAGAAGAAAGGAAAAAGTCTGATTATATATTAATTGGTGCAGATATTTCTGGATTGAATATGCCTATAAGACTACATATCAAAAGAGAATTATTAGAAAAATTTTTACAATCTCATCAAAGAAATAAAATTTTACCATTATATGATGGAAAAGATGATTTTATTGTTAATGGAAGATATATCGGAACACATGTCTTAACTCCCTTTTCTGAAACACAAAAAGAAGAGATAAAAAAAGGTTATTTAAAAATAAAAGAAGACGATTATAGATATAAAATTGTTCGACATATTACATATCTTGTAGATATGCTAAAATTTCCAGAGCATTTGCAACAAAAGAGAGTTATTACAAAAAAAGGAAAAACAAAAACAAAATTTGAAAGAATAAGAACTTATATTGATATAGGAACTAATAAAAAGTTTGTAAAATCAAAAGATGGAGAGTTTATTGAGCAGGAGGATAAGCGGAAGATAGAATATATAATTATTGATTGAGAAAGGATTAATAACAAATATGAATACGATACTTGGAGAATTAGGAAAAAATCCTAAATTTAAAGAATATATCAATTCAATAGAAAATAAAACAAGCCCGATAGCTTTATCGGGCTTAACAGACGTTGGAATGGTACAAATGATTTCTGCAACAAAAGAATTTACCAAAAAGCCAATCTTTATTGTAACATATAATGAAATTCAAGCAAAAAAAATATTACAAGATATTTCTTATTTCACTGATAAAGTTATGTATTTACCAAAAAAGGAAATTGTAACATATGATTATGTTGCAGAGAGTAAAGATTTGCCATATGAAAGAATAGAAATATTAAATAAAATTCAAGAAATGAAAACAGGAATAGTTATAACAACAATAGAGGCTGTACTTCAAAAAATAATTAGTAAAAATTCATTATACAAAAATGTTTTAAAGTTAAAAATAGGAGATGTTCAAAACTTAGAGGAAGTAAAGAAAAAATTGGTTGACTTGGGCTATACTAGATGTGACTTAATAGAAGGAAGAGGTCAATTTAGTGTAAGAGGAGGAATTGTAGATATTTCTTTGACTGAAAAGGAAGGAGTAAGAATTGAATTTTGGGGAGATGAAATTGATTCCATAAGATATTTTAATATAATTAGTCAAAGATCTACCGAAAATATAGAAAAAATTACAATATATCCAGCTCATGAATATATATTGGAAAAACCTATTGATAATGTTATTTCTAAAATTAGAAAAACAATTTATAAAGAAAAATTACAAAATCAAATTGAACAAGATATTGAAACAATAAAATCAGGAAATTATATAAGTAAAATCGATCGTTATTTTAATGCTTTTTATGAAGAGCAAGATACCATTTTAGATTATTTGAATAGAAAATGTTTAATAATATTTGATGAAATAAACAAAGTTAAACAGAGAAGTTTAAATGTAAATAAAGATTGTCAAAATGTTATTCAATTACTAATTGAAAAAGAAAAAATCGTTCCAGATGCATTAAAAGATATATGCAGTTATGAACAAATTGAAGAAAAACTAGAAAACAAACAAATAGTTTATATAGAAAAATTAGATAATGACATAAAAATTCAAGCAGAAAAATTTAACTGGGTTTATAAAGAAAAAAATTTTGTAAAAACTGAAATAGAAATATTTTTCAAAGAAATCTTAAAAGATCAAGAGAACAAAAAGAAAGTATATATTTTAGCAGAAACAAAAGAAAAAGCTAAAAAAATATGTTCTTTATTAGATGAAAAAGAAATTTTGTACAAATATGAAGAAAAATTAAATCAACAAATAATAACAAAAAGTGAAGAAAGTTTTGTAACAGTAAGTATTGGAAAATTATCTTCTGGATTTGAATGTTTTGATACAAAACAAGTAGTTATAACATCACAAGAATTAATAGAGGGAGAAAAAAGGAAAACATATAAATCAACAGCATTTAAAGAAGGAGAAAAAGTAGTATATGCAGATTTAAGAATAGGAGATTATGTTGTACATAAAAATTATGGTATAGGAATTTTTATTGGTGTAAATACTATTACTGCAGATGGAACAACAAAAGATTATATAAAAATTAAATATTATGGAGATGATATATTATATGTTCCAACAAACCAATTAGACAGTGTCAGAAAATATATTGGTGGAGACGAAAATGGTCTTAAAATAAATAAATTAGGAACTAAAGAATGGTTAAATACAAAAGCAAAAGTTAAGAAAAATCTAAGACAGGTTGCAAGAGAATTAATAGAATTATATGCAAGAAGAGAAAAATCAAAAGGATATGCTTTTGCACCAGATACTCCTTGGCAAACACAATTTGAAGATAGCTTTCCATATCAAGAAACAGATGACCAATTAAGATGCATTGAAGAAGTAAAAAAAGATATGGAAATGGATAAACCGATGGACAGACTTCTTTGTGGGGATGTAGGATATGGAAAAACAGAGGTTGCAATTAGAGCCGCATTTAAAGCTGTTATGAGTGGAAAACAAGTTGCATATTTAGCACCAACAACAGTTCTAGCAGAACAACAATATAAAGAATTTAGAGACAGAATGTTGAATTTTGGAGTTAAAGTTGAAGTTTTAAATAGATTTAAAACGAAAAAACAGCAAACAGAGATTATTAAAAATTTAAAATTAGGGGAAATAGATATCGTAGTTGGAACTCATAGAATTTTAAGTAAAGATGTTGAGTTTAAAGACTTGGGGTTATTGATTATAGACGAGGAACATCGTTTTGGAGTAAGAGATAAAGAAAAAATAAAACAATATAAAGAAACTATAGATGTTTTAACAATGACAGCGACTCCTATACCTAGAACACTTCATATGTCAATAGTTGGTGTAAGAGATATGTCTGTTATATATGAACCACCATATAATAGAAAACCAGTACAAACTTATGTATTAGAATATGATCAAGAAGTAATTAGAGAAGCAATTACAAGAGAGCTTGAAAGAAATGGTCAAGTATTTTATTTATTTAATAATGTAGAAAAAATTATGCAAAAAGCAAATGAAATTTCAAATTTAGTTCCAGAAGCCAAAGTTGTTTATGCACACGGACAAATGACAGGACATGAAATAGAAAATATTATGGAAGAATTTATTGAAAGGAAAACAAATGTATTGGTTTGTACAACAATTTTAGAATCTGGAATAGATATACCAAATGCAAATACAATTATTGTTGAAAATGCAGATAGGATGGGATTAGCACAATTATATCAAATTAGAGGAAGAGTAGGAAGGTCTGATAGACAAGGATATGCATATATAACATATAAAAAAGACAAACTTTTATCAGAAGTTGCTGATAAAAGATTAAAAGCAATAAAAGAATTTACAGAATTTGGTTCTGGATTTAAAATTGCTATGAGAGACTTAGAAATAAGAGGAGCAGGAAGCTTACTTGGAGAAATTCAAAGTGGACATTTAGAACAGGTTGGATATGATACTTATTGTAATTTATTAGATGAAGTTGTAAAAGAAATGAAAGGTGAAGAAGTAAAACCAGAAATTGATGTGCAAATAGATTTAGAGGCAACTTGTTATATTCCAGATGAATATATATCAGACTCAAGTCAAAAAATTGAAATATATCAAGATATTGCTTTATGTAAAAATGAAGAAGATATTCAAAATGTAATTGATGAAATGATTGATAGGTATGGAAACATGCCAAAAGAAATTGAAAATTTACTTGAAATTGCAAGAATTAAGATTCTATGTAAAAAACTTAATATCAGCAAAGTTCAAGGAAGACGTAATTTTGTAGTATTTATTTTTGAAGCAAAAGAACTAAATATAGATGTAAATGAACTAGTAAAAAAATATAAAAATAAAATAAGATTTTCTCAAGGAGTTAAACCTCAAATTACAATTGCATTAGATAATTCTACAAGAATGCCTATGTTAAAAGAAGTTAAAAAGTTTTTGGAAGATGTTATTTCAATACAAAAATAATTTATGAAATTGGAGGAAATGATGCAAATTATCACAAGTAAAGATAATGAAATTATCAAACATATAAGAAAATTAAAAGAAAAAAAATATCGTGATGAATTTAATGAATATGTTATAGAAGGAGTAAAAATTGTTGAAGAAGCTATTAAAGAAAATGTTAAAATTAAACAAGTGATTGTTTGTAATGACACAACAAAAACATATGAAATTCCTACACATATAATGTTAGAAATTGCAAAATATGATTGTATATATGTTACAGATAAAATTTTTAATTTAATAACTCAAGTTACAAATCCTCAAGGAATAATGGCTATAATAGAAAAAAATAACGAAAACAATGAAATTGATTATAGCCAAGAAATTATAGTAGCATTAGATGATGTTCAAGATCCAGGAAATTTAGGAACAATTCTAAGAACAGTTGATAGTATAGGCCTTAATCAAATAGTAGTTTCAAAAGGAACTGCTGATGCTTTTAACTCAAAAGTAGTTCGTTCAACTATGGGAGCTATTTTTAGAATAAAAATAATTGAGAAAGAAGATTTGATAAAAACAATCAAAGATATAAGAAAACATCATTTCAAACTTTTAGTAACATCATTACAAACAGAAAATAGTATTTATGATATTGATTTTTATAAAAAGATTATAGTTATAGGAAATGAAGCTAATGGTGTTTCTAAAGAAATTCAAGAAATTGCTGATGAAAAAGCAAAAATTCCAATGCTTGGAAGAACAGAAAGTTTAAATGCATCTGTTGCAGCTGGAATAGTGATGTATGAGTATGTTAGACAGAAATTAAATAAAGGTTGAAAATTTTTAATTTAATTTTTTTCAACTAGATTTTTAACTCATGAAAGGAAAAGAGTAAATATGAAGATTTATTATGTAAGACATGGACAGACTGATTTTAACTTAATGAAAAAGATGCAAGGTGGAGGAACGGAAAAAGACCTAAATGAAACAGGAATAAATCAAGCACAAGAAACAAAGAAAAATCTAGAAAACATAAAATTTGATGTAATATTATGTTCTCCAATGAATAGAGCAAAACAAACTGCACAAATAATAGATAATGGGAGAAATTTGCCTATAATAACAGATGAAAGAATTAGAGAAAGAAAATTAGGAGAATATGAGGGTCACATAGTAACTGATGAAATTGAAAAAAGAATATGGAATTATGATTTAAACTACAATATACCTAATGGAGAAAACTTACATGACTTTGAAAAAAGGATTATAGAATTCTTAAAAGAAGCAAAACAAAAATATAACGAAAAAACAGTCTTAATTGTAGCTCATGGAGGAGTAGCAAAAGTAGTAAAGGCATATTTATCTGGAATGCCAGAAAGCAAAGATTTGTCAGAAATACGTATAGAAAACTGTGAAATAATAGAAGCAGAAATATAAAAAATAGAAAATTATAGGTGATTATAGATGAGATTAGGGATAATAACAGATATACATAGTAATATTATTGCACTAAATGCAGTTTTAAATGAGTTCAAAAAGAGAAAAGTAGATAAAATAATATGTTGCGGAGACATAATAGGAATAGGACCAAATCCAGAAGAAACAGTTCAAAAGATTTTAGATATAGAAGAAAAATTGATAATTGTAAGAGGCAATCATGAGCAATATTTATTAAAAGGACTACCAAAAAATGTTCATGATGATAAAAGACAAATGAGCCAAGATGAAATTAAAAATCATGAGTGGGTTCATAGTATGTTGAGTGAAAAATCTAAGAAATTTATAAGTAAAATTCCGTTATCACAAAATATTGAGATAGAAAATAAAAGAATTTATATAGTACATTATCCCTTTGATGAGAAAGGAAATTATAAGAAATTTATCAAAAAACCTAGTATTGAAGAATGTGAAAAATTGTTTAATGAAAAAGCAAATATATTTTTATTTGGTCATACACATACTGTTAGTAGTAACAGTAAAGAAAATAAGTGGTATATAAATTCTGGTTCTTTAGGCTGTCCGTTAAAAAGTAATATAGCAAAAGCCGGAGTGCTTGATATAAAAGAAGGTAAAATAAATTATGAACAGCTAAATATTCCATATAATGTTGATGAAGTTATAAAAGAAATAAAAAAATTAAAATTTCCATTTTATGAAGGCATATTAAAAATATTTTATTGAAACAGAATGCAAGATGGAAGTTATGTTTAAGAGAGAAAAAATACCCGAAGCGGTATTTTTTTGTATGAAGCAGATATTGTTAAAGTAGCTAATATGGAAACATTAGAAGTTGTGAAAGAAATTGAAATATAAGAATGCAAAAATGTGATAAAAATCTCAAAAACACTTGCAAAAGTGTGATAAAACAAATAAAAAATATTGCAAAAATGTGATAAAAGTAGTATAATTAATGTATGATTATGATATATTAATTATAGGAGATGGTTAAATTGAAGAGATTTATATTAGACCGATTAATAAAATGGAAAGAAAGTAAATATAGAAAGCCTTTAATTTTAAAAGGTGCAAGGCAAATAGGGAAAACATATATCTTAAAACAATTTGGAGAAGAAAATTATGAAGGAGTAGCATATTTCAATTTTGATCATGATGAAGATTTATATAATCTATTTAATAATACCAAAGATCCAAAAAGAATATTGGAGCAATTATCCTTTATCTATGGAAAAGCGATACTACCAGAAAAAACATTAATTATCTTTGATGAAATCCAAGAATGCCCAAATGCATTAAACAGTTTAAAATATTTTCAGGAAGAAGCAAATGAGTATCATATAGTTTGTGCAGGAAGTTTGCTAGGGATTAGACTATCACATACATCATTTCCAGTAGGAAAAGTAGAATTTTTAAATATGTACCCAATGACATTTAGTGAATTTTTGATAGCAGACAATTGTGAGAATCTAGTAGAATACATGAAGTCAATAAAAGAGGTTGAAAATATTCCAGATATATTTTTTAATCAATTAGAAGAAAAATTAAAAGCATATTTTATAATTGGAGGTATGCCAGAAGCAGTTAATGTATGGGTAAAAGAAAAAGATATGGAACTTGTAAACACTATACAAGAAAACATATTAAAAGCATATGAAAGTGATTTTTCAAAACACACACAAAATAGCGAAGCAAACAAAATATCTTTAATATTGAATAGTATACCATCACAATTAGCGAAAGAAAATAAAAAATTCTTATATCAAACGATAAAAGAAGGAGCAAGAGCAAGGGAATACGAAAATTCATTAAATTGGCTAAATGATGCAAATTTGATTTACAAAGTATATAATGTAACCAAAACAGACTTTCCATTAAAAGCCTATAATGATTTAAACTCATTTAAAATTTATATGAATGATGTTGGTTTACTTAGAAGAATGTCAAATTTAGATAGTAGGATAGTTGTAGAAGGAGATAAATTATTTGAAGAATTTAAAGGTGCATTTACTGAAAACTATGTATTAAATATGTTATGTATTATATTTGATGTAGTTCCTAATTATTTTACATTTGATAGACATGAAATAGATTTTGTGATTCAATATAGAAATAACATAATACCTATTGAGGTTAAAGCAAATAAATCAAAGAATAATATTAGTTTAACTAGATATAATGAAAAATTTAATAGTGATTTATCAATAAGATTTTCAATGAACAATTTAAAAAAGGACGGAAAAATTATAAATATTCCATTATTTTTAATAGAGTATATTGAAAAATTTATATAAGAGTTAAAAAGAAATAGTACTTTAAGCAATGAGGATATCCTAAAAATAAGGAGTCCTCATTTTTGGATGTTTCTATAAAAATTTGAATAAAACTAATAATCATGCATAAATATTAAATATCTAAAACAGGAGGTACAAAAATGTTTTTGGTATTTAGCAAAGAAAAAATTCAAACTTATGTTGTTTCTGTTTTAACAGTAGTTTTGTTAATTTTTATAGCAAATATTGATAAAAATGATGTAATACAAACATCAGCTTTAGAAAGAAACTTGCCGATTTATAATGTACAAACAGACGAAAAAAATATAGCTTTTACAATGAATTGTGCTTGGAATGCAGATGATATAGACAGTATATTAGAAACACTTAGAAATAATAATGTAAAAATAACTTTTTTTATTGTAGGAGAATGGGTAGATAAATATCCAGAAGCGGTAAAGAAAATTGCAGAAGAAGGGCATGAAATAGGTACTCATAGCAATACACATCCACATGTAAATAAATTATCTTCTGAAAAAAACTTAGAAGAAATAAAAACAAGTGTAAATAAAATTGAAAAAATTATAAACCAAAAAGTAACTTTATATAGAACTCCATATGGTGAATATAATGATATTGTGATAGAAACAGCAAAAAATAATGGATATTTTCCTATCCAGTGGAATATAGATACATTAGATTATGAAGGTCTAAATTGTGAACAAATGTGGAATAGAATTAAAAGTAAACTATCAAATGGAGCAATTATTTTAAGTCATAATGGTACAGAACATACAGCAGACAGTTTAGATACGCTTATCAAGAATATAAAAAATCAGGGATATAATTTTGTAAAAGTATCAGATTTAATTTATAAAGATAACTATATAATTAATAGTAATGGAACACAAATACTACAACAAGATGAATAAAATTGTATTTAAAGGGAAAAATGAACATAAAAGAGTTTGTACATATTAATAATTAAGGAGAGCAAAAATGTCCCTAATTGGAATAATTGCAAAAAAAAAGGATATTAGAGAAATAAAAAATAAACTTGATACAAATTATGAAATTATTGAAATTAATAATAAAAGTATAGAAAATCTAAAAAATATAAAATTTGAACAAATTATTATTAATAAAGATCTAATTCTAAATGAACAAGAACATAATGTTTTTATAAAGATAATATGTGAATCGAAATATATTATTATAAATACAGACACAAATATACAATTATTAAACAATATAGAATTAAAGAAGCCTTTAAAAATAATAACATATGGTTTTAACTCAAAAGCAACAATATCTATTTCTAGTGTAAAAGAAGAATATATAATTTTAAGTATACAAAGAGAGATTGAGAAAGTAAATAATGAAAAAATTGAAAATCAAGAAAGAAAAATAGAATTATTGAATGAGAAAAATAATAATATTTATATAAAAATAATAAAATTTATTATAAAAGAGTTGCATAATTTTTAAAAACTAAGGTATAAATACCTAAAAATAGAAAAAATTAAGAAAAAATTTACAAAAAATTAACTTTTTATGTAGACAAAACCAAAAAAGTGTAGTATAATAAGTAATGTAGAAAATTTTAAAATAAAAAACGCAAGAAGATTATTTACAATTGATAAAATAAAAAGATAGGGAGGAAATAAAATTGGATACAAATTATTTAGAAAACAACTACTTAACATTAGTTGGAAGAGTTACAGGCGAAAAAACATTTAGCCACGAAATTTATGGGGAGAAATTCTATAGATTTTCATTATCTATAGCACGTTTAAGTGGAAATGCAGATATTATCCCAATTACAGTTTCAGAAAGATTAATTTCTGAAAATACTTTAACAGAAGGAAAAAAATTATTAATTAAAGGACAATTTAGATCATACAACAGCTTTGAAAATGAAAAAAACAAATTAGTATTAACTGTTTTTGCTAAGGATGTTCAAGAATTACCTGAAGTAGAAGCACAAGAAGGAGAAAATAGTGAAGAAGCTCCAAAGAAAGATGAAATGACAAATGAAGTTGTACTTATTGGATTTGTATGTAAAAAACCAATATACAGACAAACACCATTTGGAAGAGAAATTGCAGATTTATTATTAGCTGTAAATAGAGCATATAATAAATCAGACTATATTCCTACAATAGCTTGGGGAAGAAATGCAAGATTCTGTCAAAACATAGAAGTTGGAGCTCAAGTAAAAATTGTAGGAAGAGTTCAATCAAGACAATATGAAAAGAAACATGAAGATGGAACAGTTGAAACAAAAACTGCTTATGAAGTTTCTGTATGTGGCTTAGAATTGTTAAGTGAAGATGGAAAAACACAAAAAGCTGAAGCAGAAAATACTGAAGGACAACAAGCTGTATAATATATATTAATCAAAAGCTTAATCATATCTATGTAATTAGAGATGATTGAGCTTCTTTTTTTGCTTCAAAATATTGTAATAATTTAAAATTTATGATATATTATAGAAAGTCAAAATACATATAAATAAATTTGACGAACAATTTTAAGAAAGAGGAAAAATATGAGTAGAGGAAAAAGATATGAGACAGAAGGAAAATTAAATTATCAAAAAGTATTTGCTGTTATAATTGCAATAGTTGTAATTATTATGTTTGTCTTAATAATTAAAGATGTATTAGCACAAAGAAGTAAATTAAACAGAGAATACAATTATTTTGCAGTGTTTTCTGCAGACAAATGGGGAGTAATCAATCAAGACGGTGAAACAGTTATAAGTCCATCATATCAAGAAATGATTGTTATTCCAGATAATACTAAAGATGTTTTTATATGTACATATGATATTGATGATTCTACAGGAACATATAAAACAAAAGCTTTAAATAAAGATAATGAAGAAATATTCACTCAATATGAACAAATACTTCCTATAGAAAATTTTGATGAAAATGAAAATCTATGGTATGAACAAAATGTACTTAAGGTGATGCAAAACGGAAAATATGGGCTTATAAATTTAAATGGAAAACAAGTTTTACCATGTGACTATGACAATATTAGTGTTATTGAAGGAATAGAAAATAGTTTAATAATAGAGAAAGATGGGCAAAAGGGTTTGGCTAATAATTCAGGAAGTATTTTAATAGAACCACAATATACAGAAATTAAAAATTTAGGAGAAACATATAAAGAAGGATATATAACGGTTAATTCTGAAGGAAAGTACGGAATTATAAGTGCTACAAAGCAACAAATCTTAGAAAATAAATTTGATGAAATTAAACAAATATATCTTGAAAATAATTACTTAGTTATTGAAGGCGGAAAAGAAAAGTTAATTAATTCTTCAGGAGAAACACTTATAGAAGATGGTTTTGATGATATAAAGTCAAGCACAACAAGAGGAGTCATATTTGTTTTAGATAATTTGTATGGTGAAATGAGTACATCTGGAGAAACACTAATAGAAGCCAAATATCAAGATTTAAAACAAGTTAAAGATGATATATATATTGCAAAACAAAATGATAAATATGGAATAATTGATGTCAATCAACAAGAAAAATTACCATTTTCTTATACAGGTATTACTTATAATGAAGAAACAGATTTATTTTTAGTAGAAGATGAGAACTTTCAAACATCAATAATTGATAAAGATTATAATGTAAAATTAATAGGAATATTAGTTGATATAAATAAAGATTATATTAGAATGAGAATTGATAATGAATATAAATATTATAATTTAAATTGTGAAGAGATTCCAAGTACAGAATCTTTAAAAAATAGTACATTATTTTTAAAAAAAGAAAATGATAAATATGGTTATGTAGATAAAAATGGAAATGTTATTGTAGATTATATTTATGATGATGCTACAGAACAAAATGAATATGGGTTTGTAGCAGTTAAACAAAATGGCTTGTGGGGATCATTAAATAAAGATGGGCAAACAATTATAGAACCTAAATATAATTTAGATAATTATTTAAATATTAATTTTATTGGAAAGTGGCATCTAGGAGAAGATTTAAATATGAATTATTATTGCGAAGATTAATTGTAAAAAGAGAGGAAACAAAAGATGGAATTAAAAACGAAATATCAATATACATATTTTATATATCCTTATGTTATAAAAGAAAATAAATATCTAAGATATTTAATGAAATTATTAAAAGATAAAAATTGTGAATTAAAAATTTTTAAAAAAGACAAAGATTTAGATATATATACATATTTTTCAAATAGAGCTAGAAATTTTTTATTTGGAACATTTAATCTAAATAAAGCTAAAATGTTAAAGCTACAAGAATTACCATTAGAAACTAAAGCAGCATTATTATCAAAATATAATTGTGTAATGTTTGAATATACAATACATAAAGATATTCAAGGAAAAGTGCAAGAAAAAAATGGAATATTTTTCAAAATTCCTAAAATACAAATAATATGTTTTAATACAGGAATCTGTTTTTTGTGTATTAAAACACATATAGAAGATAGTGATAAATTCGTAGATTTATTAAATTTTAATTATAAAATGCGAGATATTACTCAAGAATTTAGTAATATAAAAAATTATGATAAAATAAGAGTTCAAACAGATTGCTTTGAAGATGTAAAATATTTTAAAGAATTTGTTGAAGAAATTACAGGTTCATCTATTGAGACAATTAAGCTTGATATAGATACTGAAAGAGCATTTACTTATTCTTATGTTTGTATTGATGAAGAGGGATGGAACAGTATTAATGAATTTGATAAAATAAAAGAAAATTATTACAAGTTTTTGAATGTGTTACCAAGTGACAATAGTGTAGGGTATTCAAAAGATGATATGAAAATTATTTCTAGATGGAAATATGCTAAACTTGGTGTAACAAAACAAAGTATAACATTATTTAGCTCAAGTTGTGATATAAATAATTATACAGTATTTCCACAGGAATTTGAAGAACAATATTTTTATACATATATTTTAGCATTATATACAAGATTATATTTAAAAAAGATTAATTTAAAATTTAGACAAGGAATCAAAATAAAACAAACGAGAAAAGAATTTATAAAATTCACGAAAAGTTTATGGATAAATGAGGTTACGAATGAAGATATAGGTACAATATTTTATCATCATTTAAAAGAAATATTAGAATTGGATAATATTTATTTTGATACAAAAAATAAATATGATATTTTGTATAAAGAAATGAATATAGAAAAAAATACTAAAAATAACATATTTATTGCAGTACTACTTCTAGTTAGTTTTGTTGTAAATGCAATTAATATAATATATCTATTAAAAAAATAAAATAATGTATCATAAAATGTAAAAAAATTTTTTGTATTTGATTACAAGAAAAGACAAAAAACACATAAGACAAGTATTAAAATATTACATGAGGTGTTAAATGATGATTATGAACAATAAAGAAATACTAAAAAATTTGTTTAGTGTAAAAAATATAATCATATATGTGTTGGCATTTATGATATCTACTGTAGGAATGGAACAAGAAGTATCTCCATTTAGTATTGCAATTGTAGGTGCGTGCTTTTCTAGTGGTATACCTGCGATTGTAGTTGTAGTGTTGGGTCTTGTTGGCAACTTAATAGGTGTTGGTATTATTGGAGCTCTTAATTATATATTAATATTATTAATGCTATTAATTTTATTATGTATAAGGCCACCAAAAGAAAATGATGAATATAAAAATGAAAAAATGCAAATTTCAAAACATATTTTTTGTAGTATTATGATAATTATGGTTGCGAAAATGTTTTTAACTGAATTTACTGTAGGTGATTTATTATTACATATTGTACTTGCGATTATATCTGTTATTTTTTATAAAATATTTGTAAATTCACTTTCTGTACTACAAGGAATTAATGATAAACAAGCTTTTTCCATTGAAGAAGTAATAGGAGCTTGTTTATTAATATCTGTTGCAATTTCTGCATTTGGCGATTTTTCAATACTTGGATTATCAATAAGGAATATATTAAGCATTTTTATTGTATTACTACTTGGATGGAGAAATGGAGTATTAATAGGTACAACTGCTGGAGTTACAATTGGAGTAACATTAGGGATAATTTCACAAAGTGAACCAATTCTTGTTGCAGGATATGCAATTTCTGGAATGGTTTCGGGTTTGCTTAATAGATTTGGAAAAATAGGGGTGATAGTTGGTTTTTGTATAGGAAATGGATTATTATTTTATGTATCAAAAGGAGATACAAACAATTTTGTTTTATTCAAAGAAATACTAGTTGCTTCTATAGGACTTCTTTTAATTCCAAAATGGATTAGAATTAATATAGATGGATTAGTAGATAAAGAAGAATACTTACCAAGTTTTGCAAATAATAGGTTAAATTCTAGTAATGAGGCAATAGAACAATTAAATATGGTATCAGAAACTATAAAAGATATTGCTGAAACATATGTACCTGTTGTAAATAAAACAGAAGATGAAATAAATCAAAAAAATAAAGAAACATTTAAAACAGAATTGTTAAATAATTTAGACGGATTAGAAGATAACATCTTATATGAAGACATCATAAATATTAATAACGAAATATTTGATGATATATTTAATCTTTTGCTTGAAAAGCAAGAAATAGACAGTAAAGATATTATAAATATTTTTGCCAAACATAATCACTATATCATAGCTATAGAAAATAAAAATGTAAAATCAGAAGTTGAGCAAATTGTTAAAGCAGTAAATTATGCATATAAAACAAGTAAATCTGATTTTATATGGGAAGAAAAAGTTAAACAAAATAAACAAAGTGTACAAGCTCAACTAGATGGAGTTTCAAAAGCAATATCTAGTATTGCAGTTAAAATAGAAAAAGAGAACAAAAAAGACGACATATATATAGATAAAAAGAAAAAAACAATTACAGCATTAGAAATAAAGGGAATACTTGTTGATGAATTAGAAATACAAGAAAAAGAAAATAGAACATTTATAGATATATATTTGAAAGAAGATAGTAAAACAAGTGAAAATAAAGATATAGAAAAAATAAAGAATGTTTTGGAAAAAACATTTAAAGAAAAATTTGTTATAAATGAGGTTAAAACCAAGAAATTAAACAAACAATGTAAAAGAGCATTTTGTTATATGGCAGAAGATAAATTCTTATTACAAATTGGACAAGCTTCAAGAGTAAAAAATGGAAGTCCTATTTCAGGTGACAGTTGTTTGCAAATTAGATTAAGTGATGGTAAATATTTATTAGCAATAAGTGATGGAATGGGATCTGGACCAGAAGCTAGAAAGAGTAGCCAAATAGCAATAAAAATGTTAGAAAGATTATTAATGTCAGGTTTTGATAAAGACACATCAATAGATTTAATTAATACAACAATTATGAACACAAATGAAGAAATATTTGCAACTCTAGATATTATTATTGTTGATTTATTTAATGGGAAAGTTGAATTTATTAAAAATGGAGCATGTCCTACATTTGTAAAAAATGGTAAGAATGTACAAATTGTAAAATCACTGAGTTTACCAGCTGGAATTTTAAAAGATATTAATTTGACAGTATATGATAAGGATATTATAAATCAAGATATTTTAGTGATGTGTAGTGATGGAATCATTGATGCAAATGTTGAATATAAAAATAAAGAATTATGGGTTAAATATATACTAGAAGATATTGAAACAACAAGTGCACAAAAAATTGCAGACATTATTTTAAATGAAGCAGTTGATAATAATTATGGAATCATAAAAGATGATATGAGTTTAATTGTATGTAAAATTTTAAAAATATAATTAAAGTAGATATAAAATTTTATATCTGAAGAAAGGAATGAAGTAAAAAATGGAAAAACTAAAGAAAAATAATGGAATGGCATTAATTGCATTAATAGCAATTGTACTAGCAATAGTAATTGTTGTAGGAGCAATAATAATATTTTTAGCTATTAAATTTAATGATAACAATGATGGTGATATAGGAGACAATCAAATTTGGGTTGACAATCCAAATGCAACAAATATATTTGCAACATTGTATGAAGATGGAACATTAACTTTTTCAACAACTGAGCAGACCCAAAATGGAATAGTATTTCAAGAAAATATAAAAAATCAAACTTTTGGTGCATCAATATTACCACCTTGGTATCAATATAGAAGAAATATAACTAGTGTAAATGTAATAGATCAAATCGTTCCAACAAATACAGATTATTGGTTTTATGATTGTAGATATATTACAAGCATAAACTTAGAAAATATGAGTACTAGTAGAGTAGTTAGTATGAGTAATATGTTCTATGGATGTAGTGGACTAACAGAATTAACACTAGGGGAATTTGATACAAGTAATGTTGTTAATATGATGGATATGTTTTACAATTGTAGCAATTTAACTAATTTAGATATTAGTGGATTTAATACAAGTAATGTAGAAAATATGTCAGAAATGTTTTATAATTGTAGTTCTTTAACAGAATTACAAATAAATAATTTTAATACAAGTAAAGTAACAAATATGAACAAAATGTTTTTTGACTGCAAAAACTTAGTAGAACTTGATGTAAGTAATTTTAATACAGCAAATTGTACAGATATGAGTTATATGTTTGGAGGATGTAATAATCTAACTGGGTTAAATTTAAGCAGTTTTAATACAGCAAATGTTACAACAATGATGAATATGTTTAGTGAGTGCCATAATATTGTAAATATCAACCTATACAGTTTTGAAACTGGAAAAGTTACTGATATGAGATATATGTTTTACAATTGTGATAAATTAGAAACAATTAGAATGAGCAAAATTGATACAAGTAAAGTTACAAACATGAACTATATGTTTGGAGGATGTAGTAGTCTTACATCTTTAGATTTAAGTAACTTTGTTACTAGAAATGTAGAAGGAATGAAATCTATGTTTGAAGGATGTACAAAATTAGAAACAATTAATTTTGAAGGATTTACTACAAGAGAGTTAAGAGATATGAGTTCTATGTTCAGAGGATGTTCAAGTTTAAAAGAAATTGATTTAAGTAGTTTTAATACTCAAAAGGTAACTACAATGTATGAAATGTTTTATAATTGTACAAGTCTTGAAACAGTATATGTAGGTGCAGAATGGTCTATGGATAATGTAACAAATTCATTAGATATGTTCACAAATTGTATTGCAAAAGATGTTACAACTAAAGATACATCAGAACAGATCGAGCAAACAGAAGATACACAGCAAACAGAAGATACAGAACCAGTAGAACAAACAAATTAAAAATAACAAACAGCTTAGCAAAATATAATTATATTTTACGGCTAAATAAGAACCTAAGAGGTGCAAAAATATGATTAAAATAGTTGAACTTACTAAAGATAACGAAGAAAAGTATCTAGACCAAATTGTTAAATTGGAACAAATAAGTCTAGAAGTAATGAAACAGGAAGGAAGAGAAGGTCAATTATTTGACACAGGAAGAGACGGCATATCAGAATATGTACACTCAAAAGAAAATTCTGTTTTTGTAGCAGTAGATGAAAAAGGCAATGTAGAAGCAACAACATATATAACACAAGGACAAAAACCTTTTACATATAATGATATTACAAAATATTTTAAATATGGAAAAAAATATAAGGAATATATAAAATCAAAATATCCAAATGAGCAAGAATATAAAAAAGATTTAAGAAAAATATATATTATAAAAATACAGGCATTTGAATATGCCAAAAAAAGAATATTACAAGAATATAATGCCAAAAACAAACAAAAACAAACAACATTATATGAATATTTAAAAAGCGAAATGAAACAAAATGGATATCATGAAAAAAGTGAATTAAGAGAAAATTTAAATAAATATATGGCAGAATATATTGAAAAAAATTATAATGAAGATATTAATAATAAATACGAAATGTTTTATTGGATCACATTAGAAGATATAGAAAAAGAATTTGGAACAAGACAAAGTAATGTAAATGAATCAATACAAGATTATGAAACATTTATGAAAGATGAAAAAGAATATGCAGATATATTAGAAAAAGGATCTCTTCAAATTTATGAAAGGCCAGAGTTTGAAGAAGAAAAATATTATACAGCAAATACAAAAAATTCAGTAGAAATAGATACATATCTTACTAATCCACATAATAGAAGCTTAGGAATTGCTAGAATAATTGTTTTTGAAGGAATAAAAAAACATATAAATGAACACTTTAAAAATTCCCAAAATAAAGAAATATTTTTGTGTTCAACATTACATAGAGATAATTTATCATCAAAATATGTTTCTGAATTTTTTGGATTAACAGATAGTTTATATGTAAACCGTAGACAAGGAAGAGATAGAGAAGTTCATATTTGTAGAATTGATAGAGAAGAAGCGATGGAATATTTATCAAATATGTATAATAAATTGGCTGTTTTATATAATTACAATCCAGAAAATAGAAATATGACAGATTCAGTTAAATTAAAAGTTTTACAAGAACAATTAAAATATGAAGAAAAAGAAAAGATAAGATTAGTTAGAGCAAAATCAATAAAAGGAAAGTTAAAAGGATTTAATCATAAATTTATTCCTGAAAAAGAAAGAAAAATTTCAAGACTAAAAAAACAAATAAATCATATTCAAAGCCAAAACGAACTTCAACAATAAAATAAGAGTCAAAAGCAAAAAATATTTTTAAATTTGCTTTTACACTATTTAGATTTTCAATTATAAGTAGAAAATTACAAAAGGATAGAGAATGTAATTTTATACATTTTAAATTAGAAAGGAATATGAAAATGTTTATTAAAGACAGAGTATTTTTTCATACATCAGGAAATGAATTAGAAAAATTTTATATAAGAAAGTTAACTTTAGAAGATATTGATAAAATTGCTTTAGCTAGAAAAATGCAAGAAACAGAGAATGGAAATGGTGCAAGTAATAAATACATATTAGAATATAAAAAAGTATTAAAGAAACTATTTGTTGAAAATAATGTTATAGGTGCTGGAGCATTTCATGATGATAATTTAGTATCATTAGCATTTTATAATCTAATTAATTTTGGAAATGAAAAAAAAATACCATATTTATGTGGTGTTTGGACAAATCCAGAATATAGAAAAAAAACACTAGCTACTCAAGTTTATAAAAAACTAATGGAAGATACTGCTAGAAGAAAAGATGAATTGCAAACAATATCTATAGTTACAGTTGAAGGAAATGAGATAGCTCATAAATTATATAATAGTTTAGGATATGAATTAGTTGATGATGAAATGACATTTTTAGGAGATGTAAAGTCACCTAAAGAAGGCATAGAGGTTGATGTTTCTAAATTATTAGGAAAAGATAATTTGAATGAAGAAATATATTTAAAAAATAAAAAGCCACAAATGTTAATACAATTTTCCACAGAACAATTTTTCCCACATCCACACAATTTAAATGGAATAATGAATAGGATATTAGAAATAAAATTAATTGATCAAGAAATTACTCCAAAAGAGTTTAGAACATATTTACAAAAATTTTTCAGTAAACATAGATTTTGTAAATTTAGTGTTAAAGAATTAATGCAAAAAGAAAAATTTGGAAGAATATTTGATTATTCTAAAATTGATAAAAATTACTTTGATTTAATGAGTGCTTTTGAATATTTAAAATTCGAAGGAATTGATGAAAAACCAAAAACTATTCAAAGAAGTGGTAATGTTATGGAAAAAAATTTAATAAAAGATTTTGAATATATGGATAGGTGTTTTGATGAAGATAGATGAAAAAATAATTAAATTAAAAAAACAAATGGAAGAAGACAAAACCTTTTTCTGGAATCATCCAGAAAAAGGTTTTGAAGAAATAGAAACTTCAAAATATATTATTGAAAGATTAAAAAGATTAGGCTATGAAATAAGAACAAATATAGCCCAAACAGGGGTAATGGCGATTTTAAGAGGAAAAACAGAAAAGCCATGTGTTTTATTTAGATGTGAAATGGATGCATTAGAAATGGATGAAAAAGGAAAAATGCAACATGCATGTGGACATGATGCCCACATGACAATAATGTTGGCATTAGCAGAACTTATAATAAAAGAAAAAGATAAAATAAAAGGTACAATAAAAATACTATTTCAACCAGCAGAAGAAACAAGTGGTGGAGCTAAAAAAATGATTGAAGAAGGAGTTTTAGAAAACCCAAAAGTAGATTGTGTTTTTGCTTTACATGTTTGGAGTGAGCTAAAAAAAGGAACAATTGGAATAAAATCAGGACCGATAATGGCTTCGACAGATCCATTTAATATAACTGTATATGGAAAAGAAGGTCATGGTGCAATACCAGAGAAATGTATTGACCCAATATATATAGCAAGTTCAATAGTTCTTGCGTTACAGGGAATAGTAGGAAGAAATATAAGCCCTCATGAAACAGCAGTTGTTGGAATTACTGCAATAAATGGAGGAAATAGTAATAATAAAATACCTAATAAAGTTGAAATGAAAGGGATTTGTAGAACATTTAATAATGATTTAAGAGATTATATAAAAAATAGAATAGAAGAAATATCTACAAATATTGCAAAATCTATGAATGGAAGAGCTGTTGTAACTTTTAAAGATGACAAATACCCAGCACTTGTAAATAGTAAGGAATATACAGATTTAGTTGAAGAAGTTTCAAAAGAGATTGTAGGAAAAGAAAATATTATAAAAGACTATACAACAATGTGCTCAGAAGATTTCTCATATATTTTACAAGAAAGAAATGGTGCTTTTATATTTGTTGGTTGTGGGCAAGAGAAATATTTTTCACAACATAGTGTAGATTTTCGAGTAGATATAGATACCGTTATATTAGGAACTCAAATAATGTATAGTATTTTTAAAAAGTTTTTTGTAAATTAATAAATAATTTTAAAAATTTTTTCATTTTACGGTAAGTACCTTTTAGCAAAAAAAGAAAGGAATGAAATTAGTTTGAAATAAAGTCCTTTTATAACTATGTGTATCTAGGAAAGGAATGAAATTTTTTATGAATAAATTTTTCGAAAATTTAGTAAATGCTAGAATATGGGTAACAAATGATTTAAAATGTAAAATATATAATACAGATGAAATTATAGAGATAAAGCAATATTTAAGAGGAAAGATTTTTAATGAATATAATAAAAAAATGATTGTAGCATTAATGGAAAATGGAAAAAAAGTTTTAATAGATAAAAAATTTATTCTAATAAATTTGCCAGATGTTATGCAAAAACAAGTTCAATATGAGATTACAAATGCAAAATCATCAATTTATAATATACATGGAAATGAAATACCTAATGTAACAAGAAAAAAATTATATACAGAGATGGGAGAAGATATTAAAGTTCCTTTAATGCTAAATACAGCAATAAAATTATTCTCTGCTGAAGACACAGCATTAAAACAAGGCTTTACACTAAAAATTTATGATACATATAGACCATATTCTGTAACAAAATATTTATATCAAAATACTTTATTAGTTGCAGATAAATTTAAAGAATATTTTAATGCAACTGTAAATAATTTTGAATATAGTCAAAAATGGTTTCTAGCGGAAAATGCTTCATCACATAATTATGGAGTTGCTTTAGATTTAACATTAGTAGATTTAAAAACTGGCAAAGAATTAGAAATGCAAACTAAAATACATGATTTAAGTGTATATTCAGTAGTAGATTATAATAATAAAGAAGCAAAAATTCTTGCAAAGATTATGACGAAAAATGGATTTATACCTTTAAGAAGTGAATGGTGGCACTTTCAAGATAATGATTCAAAAGAAAGTGTATTAGACTTTCAAGTAAAATAAAGTATAACTTTCCTATTATATAAAAACAAATTGCCAGTCTTTTATAATCAAAATATTAAAAAGACTGGCAATAATTGTTGAAAGAATTAGTGTATTTCACTTTAAATAAATGATTATTTGTTATAAATTATAATATTTTCCTTGCCACAAATTTTCTTCCTTTAATTTTTTATCTAATCCATTTAGAATCCATTTTTTATGAGAATTCCACTCAGGAGCAATAAGTAAATCTTTTGGTGCATCACCAGAAACTTTATGTATTATTATGTCTGGACTGATATGTGTTAAAATATAACAAGCAGAATTCAAATATTCTTCAAGAGTCAAGGGAGTGTAAATACCATTATAATACATATCTGCTAATTTAGTATTTTTAACAACATATGTAGAATGAATTTTTAAACCTTGAATTGAATGTTGATTAATAAAATCAACAGTATTTTGTATGTCCTTAAAATCCTCATTTGGAAGCCCAACCATAATATGTGTTACAATATCAATATTATATTTATTAAGTAATTTAACAGCATTAGTAAAATCTTTTGAATAACAGCATTTATTAAGTAACTTTGATGTTTTGTCATTAGATGTTTGCAATCCAAGCTCAACCCATACATAATATTTATCTGTATAGGATTTTAATAATTTGCACACATCTTCATTTATGCAATCAGGTCTAGTAGAAATAGCTAAAGCAACAATTCTGCTATCAATTAATGCAAAATCATATTTTGTTTTTAGAATATCTATAGTAGCATAAGTATTTGTGAAATTTTGAAAATATACAATAAACTTATTTGCTCTTTTACTTTTGTAACTATTAAAATAATTTACAACTTGATCTGTAATAAAAGTATAATTTTTAGAAGTGTTTTCTAATGATTTGATATGTTCTCCTGAACCTTTTTCACTACAAAAAATACAACCTCCAATACCTAGTTTTCCATTACGGTTAGGACAAGTAAAATTTCCATCAATACAAATTTTTAAAGTTCTTTCACCAAATTTTTCTTTTAAATAATTGTTTAAATGTTTATATTTTTCTTCCATAATAATTATAATATAACAGAAAATGTAGAAAATAACAAGTAAATACTTGCTAAATTTGCTGTTTTAATGTAGAATATAACAAGATGGAGGAGATGTTGGATAAAAACTAACATAAGAAAAAATATGAAAAATTATTATGAAATATTAGAAGTGGATAAAAATGCTTCAAAAGAAGTTATAGAAAAAGCATATAGAACACTAGCTAAAAAATATCATCCAGATTTAAGATCTTCAACATACAGTCAAGAAAGAATGATGAAAATTAATGAGGCATATGAGATATTATCAAATGATTTTAAGAGAAAAGAATATGATAATCATCTGCAAAGTAAAAGTATATCTATTGAAGAATATAACAAAATAAAACAAGAAAATATACAGTTAAAAAATAATTTAAAAAAAATTTCTAATCAATATAATAACAATAATACAAATGAAGAAGATTTAGGTAGTACTGCAAATTTTATTAGAAATTTATATAATGGAATAACTAGAAAATCAGATACACCAGTTAAAACAACGCCAAAAAAGAAAATTAAATTATCAAAAAAAACTATACAAAAAATAGTTATTGCTGTTTTGGCCTTAATTATTGTTTCATGTATACTAGCAATTATACCGACTACAAGACAATTTTTTGTTAATTTATATAATGAGAACACAGTTGTAAACTTGATTGTAAATATATTTAAAGATACATTTACAAAAGGTTTTTAATAAAGGTTGATTAAAAATATTTAATTCTCTAGGATTAAAAGTTTAAGAAAGGGAGTAGTGCGTTTGAAAGCATTAATAACAGGAGCTTCTTCTGGAATAGGGAGAGATATTGCAAAAGTTTTAAGTCAAAAAGGATATGATTTAATTTTAGTTGCAAGAAATGTAGAAAAATTAGAAGAAGTAAAAAAACAAGTTCAAACAAAAGCAGAAATTGTTATAATGGATATATCAAAAGAAGAAAATTGTAAAAAATTATTTCAAGACTATAAAAATATTGATATACTAGTTAATAATGCTGGATTTGGAGACTGTGGATATTTTGAAAATACAAGCTTAGATAAGGATTTACAGATGATAAAAACTAATGTAATAGCTTATCATATTTTGACAAAATTATATCTTAATGAAATGATAAAAAGAAATAGCGGAAAAATTTTAAATGTTGCATCAATTGCAGGATTTATGCCTGGACCACTTATGGCGACATATTATTCAACAAAATCATATGTTGTAAGATTATCAGAATCAATTAGAACAGAATTAAAAAAACAAAAATCAAAAGTACAAATTAGTATTTTATGCCCAGGACCAGTTAATACAAACTTTAATAAAGTTGCAGACGTAGAATTTGCTTTAAAAGGCTTAAGTAGTGAATATGTTGCTAAATATGCGATAAAAAAATTTTTGAAAGGTAAATTTTATATTATACCAGGATGGAATATAAAAATTGCAAAAATTGGAGCAAAAATGGCACCGACAAATTTAGTTTCTAAAGTTTCTTATAAAATGCAAAGGAGAAAAATAAAATAAGTAGTTTACAAAAGACTGCATTTATAAGGAGGGAATGTGAATAAAAATGCAAGAAGAAAAAATAGAAAAAGTTATAAAACATCATTTGCCAAGGTGGAATGAATTACCTGAAATTGATTTGTATTTAGATCAAGTAGTAAATTATTTAGAAAAATATCTAGGAATATTAAATGTCAATGGAGAAGAAAAGATAATTACTAAAACAATGATTAATAATTATGTAAAACAAGGCATTATGCCTGCTCCAGAAAAAAAGAAGTATAATAAATCACATATTGCGTATTTAATGGTAATATGTATTTTAAAACAAGTATATAGTATAGGAGATATTGGAAAATTAATATCAGAAACGATTGCATATTTTGAATTAAGTAAAGCATATAATAGATTTTGTGCTAATTTAGAGGTATCTATAAAAAATGTATTTATTCGTAAAGAATTTCCACATATTGATAAAATGACAGAAGAACAATATTTATTAAAGAATGTTGTTCAAGCAGTAGCTGACAAATTATATGTTGAAATGAAGTTTTTAAATAAAGATGAAAAATAGACTATAGCAACATGTAAAATTATATAATTTAAATCAAGCAATTTAATAAAAATTTATTCTGTAATACAAAAGCATATATTTTTTGAATTAGAAAGGAAATGATTTATAAATTGGAAGAATATATTGTACCAAAAGAAGAAAAAGGAAAGCGTTTAGATACATATATAGCACAAATAAATAAAAGTATAACTAGGACATCTGCACAAAGATTAATTGAAGAAGAGAATATTTTAGTAAATGGAAAAAAACAAAAAGTATCATATAAAGTTCAAGAAAATGATAAAATAACTATTAAAATTCCAGAACCAAAACCAATAGAATTAAAAGCACAGGACATTCCAATAGACGTTATTTATGAAGATAGTGATATAATAGTTGTAAACAAACCAAAAGGTATGGTAGTACATCCTGCAAATGGAAATTTAGAAGGAACTTTAGTAAATGCAATTTTAGCAAAATGTAAGGATAGCTTATCAGGAATAGGAGGAGAAATTAGACCAGGTATTGTACATAGATTAGACAAAGATACATCTGGATTACTTATTGTTGCCAAAAATGATAATGCACATGTAAAAATGAGTGAACAAATTAAAAACCATGAAGTAAAAAAAACATATATTGCGTTAGTTAGGGGAGTTTTTAAAGAAAATGAAGCAACAATAAATATGCCAATAGGAAGAAGTAATACAGACAGAAAAAAGATGGCAGTTGTAAAAAATGGAAAAGAGGCAATAACACATATTAAGGTTCTAAAAAAATATGAAAAATACACTCTATTAGAAATTAATATAGAAACAGGAAGAACACATCAAATACGTGTACATTTATCATATATAGGTTTTCCTGTTATTGGAGACTATACATATTCAAACGGAAAAAATGAATTTGGCGTAATTGGACAATGCTTACATGCAAAAGCACTAGATTTTAAACATCCTATAACTAAAAAAGATATGCACTTAGAAGCACCATTACCACAATATTTTCAAGAAATATTAGATAAATTAGATAATAATTAACCGGCAAGAGAATCTTGCCGGAGAAATCTATATAAAGCCTTTTAGAAAAGTAAAAGGAATTAATATATAATATGCAAAAAACGCAAAAATAGTACAAAAAAAAAAGACTTGCTATAAAAAGTAAATAAAAAATTGAACTAGAAAATTATTTATTAATGTAATTATATTTATATAGTAGAAAAGGAAAGGATAACCATATAATATGGAAGAAAGACTTCAAAAATATTTAGCAGAATGTGGTATAGCATCAAGAAGAAAATGTGAAGAATATATCTTACAAGGAAAAGTAGAAATTAACAATAATATAGTAACAGAACTAGGAATAAAAATTAATCCTCAAAAAGACAAAGTAACATTTGAAGGAAAAGAAGTAAAAAAACAAAATAAAAAAATATATATTTTATTAAATAAACCAATAGGATATGTAACAACTGCAGAAGAACAATTTGGAAGAGATAAAGTACTAGATTTAGTAAAAGTAAAAGAAAGGATTGTTCCAGTTGGAAGGTTAGATATGTATACATCTGGAGCATTAATATTAACAAATGATGGAGATTTTGTATATAAAGTAACACATCCAAAACACGAAATAACAAAAACTTACACAGTTACACTAAAAGGAATAGTAAATAAAACAGAAGTTGAACAACTCAGAAAAGGAGTAATAATAGAAGATTATATAACAAAACCTGCTAAAGTCAAAATATTAAAAACAGATGAAGAAAAAGATATTTCAAGATTAGAAATAACAATTCATGAAGGTAAAAATAGACAAATCAGAAAAATGTGTGAATCTATAGGAAAAAAAGTAATAGCACTACATAGAAGTAAAATAGGAAATATAGATGTAAAAGATTTAAAAATAGGACAATGGAGATATTTAAAAGAAAGTGAAGTAAAACAATTAACAGTTGAAAAAAATTAGAAAAAGCTGTATAATAATTATGTTAGTATATATAATTAAGATAAAATTATATCTTAATAAAAGGAGGAATAAAAATGGTCGAAGATAATCAAATCAAAGCAAAAGTATCACCATTTGCAATAAGAGAAGGAGAAATAAAAACATTTGATGGAAAAGATGGATATGTATCAATGAATCAAATTGTACATAAAATAAACATAGGACATATAACAGATATACATTTTGCAATATTAGAAATAGTAAATGAATTTGAATTTATTACTTCAAGACAAATTTATCAAATGCTTGAATATAAAGGAATAAATCCACAGACACAAGATAAACTAAATAATAAATTAGACCAACTTGTTAAATCAAAAATTTTAACAAGATATTATTTTACATCAGAAGAGGGAAAAGGAATATATAGAATATATTGTCTTGAAAAAATGGGAAAATATTTATTAACATCAAAAGAAATTGAATGTAAATGGCAACAAACAGACAATGTAAAACCAGTTCCTATGATCAAAAAAAGATTAGCGGGAAATCAAACGATAATTGCATATATGAGAAAAGTACATGCATTTGATAGCTATACTGTAAAACCTACACTTCAAGCTAAAATATCAGGAAAAACATTTAAAGCAACAGGTGGAGCAATAAGATTAAAGAAAAATAATAAAGCAATAGATTTTGTATTTGAAGTTATTAGAAGAGAAGCAGATTGGCAAAAAAAATTAGTTGATAAAATGATGATGTACAAAGAATTTTATGAAAACTTTGTGCCAGGAGATTCTGGATTTTCAATGGTGCCACAATTAATACTTGTTTGTGAGGATGATAGACACACTGCTGAAACATTTAAAGAAATAGTAAAAAATAAATTAGAAATTCCACAAATAAGACTATATTTTACAACAGATTTAAGACAAAATAATGAAACATTAGAAAATACATTAATTGAATTTAGATTAGATGAAGCAACTAATAAATACAAAATGTACAATGTAGAAGCAAAAATTTTAGGCATGTAAAAAGAAAAAAGAGGGAAGAAAATGTTTGGACACAGATCAGATGGAAAAAAAGTAAAAAACTTAGAACCACTTTTTAGAATAATACCAAGTATTATGTTAGAAAGAAATGATGCACAAGTATATTTTAAACAAGATATTCCATTAAAATCAATAGATGAATATATAAGTAAAAAGGCTGAAGAGGGAATAAGAATGTCATATATGAATATCATATATGCAGGATTAGTAAGGATTATAAAAGAAAGACCAAAACTGAATAGATTTGTAATGAATGGTACAACTTACCAAAGAAATGAAATTTTTGTTTCACTATCAATAAAAAAGAGTTTAACTGATGATGGACAAGAAACAGTTATAAAGATTCCATTTAATGGGACAGAAAATATTTTTGAAATAAAAGAAAAATTGGACTCAACAATCGAAAAAAATAAAGACAAAGAAACAATTAATAAAACTGATAAAGTCGTAAAGATTCTTAATCTAATACCTAATTCTTTTATACTTTGGTCAATAAAAATTTTAAGATTTTTAGATAAACATGGAATTATGCCAAAGGCTATTATTAATGCAAGTCCATTCCATACAAGTGTATTTTTAACAAATGTAGGCTCACTTGGAATTGATAGTATATATCATCATATATATAATTTTGGAACAACAAGCTTATTTTTCTCAATGGGAAAGAAAAAGAAAAGTTACATATATGATGAAGACGAAATAAAAGAAGAAAAATGTATAACAATAGCTTTTGTTGGTGATGAAAGAATATGTGATGGACACTATTATGCTTCATCATTTAAACAATTAACAAAGTACTTAAAGAAACCAGAATTACTTGAAAAAAATTACATAGAAAATGAAGAAGAAAATGAAAAGGAACTTGTTGAAAATATTTAAAAATACATTATAAAGTTAATGAAAATGTTAATATTTTTACTATAATATTTTATTGCTAAAAAGAATATATAAAAAAATAATAAAAATGTAAAAATTTTTATGAAAATATTGACTTAATACTAAAAATGTGTTATTATATTTAAGTGTTAAGTCACATGAGTCAGTAGCTCAGCTGGATAGAGCATTTGCCTTCTAAGCAAAGGGTCGGGGGTTCGAATCCCTTCTGGCTCACCAAATCATAAACCTCTGCAAAAGTTGAAATATCAGCTTTTACAGAGGTTTTTAATTTATAATTAATGCAATATAAAAAGGCCGTGCCCGGTACAAGTACCAGACACGGCAGAGAGCGATTTAGATGGCGAAGATGTACTTCAACCAATCTTGAATGGGCTTAAAGATGCTGAAGGGAGATGCAGGAGTATTGACAGAAAAACCAAGGAAATCCTTTATCACACCAAAAACCCAGTCAATGAGCCTAACAGCAGACTCAACCAGCCACTTAATGGCCGGAACCTCATCAAGATAGCCGTTTCTGCTCAAATAGTACAGGCAGAATAGGCACAGAATGCTGACCCAGCTGATTTTGAAGGCGTGGATCAACGACTCAAAAAGTGCATCAATGGTCGGATAAATATAGTTCCGAATGAACGGAACCCCTTTTCTGTTCCACAGATTCCATGCAGTACCCAAAGCCTTCTTCATCGTGTTTTCCATAGTTGTGTTCCTCCTTGTTGTCAAAAAATGTTTGCTCTCTTTTTTGAAACTCCTAACAATTGGATTTGAGTTTCAAAAAACTACGGTATACATATATTATAACATATTTTGCTCAAAATAGCAATATAACTGCGTTTTAAGTAGTAGTGAAGAGTAAAAATCGATTTGAGAATTAAAATATATATAAACTATCAATATAGAAATTCAAAAAATTATTATAAAATTAGCACTCTGCTATTGACACTGCTAAAATATGATGATATAATATACGTTGTAGAAAAAATATATCATAGATAGGAGGTAATATTTATGAATATACAAAAATTCACACAAAAATCATTAGAAACTATACAAAATGCACAAACACTAGCAACAGAAAACCAAAATGCACAAGTAGAAGAAGAACACTTAGTATATGCATTATTAGTCCAAGACAATAGCCTAATTAAAGAATTACTAAAGAAAATAAGTACAATTGAAGGATTTGAAAACGAATTAAAAACATATATAGATAAAATGCCAAAAATGACAGGAGGAGCTATACAAAGTGATAGTATATATGTTTCTCAAGATGTAAATAAAGTTTTGGCAGATGCAGAAACAACAGCAAAGAAAATGAAAGACGAATATGTTTCTGTTGAACATATAATGCTTGCAATTTTTGACAATGCCAACAGTAATATTAAAAACTTGTTAAAAAAATATGGTATTAACAAAAATGAATTCTTAAAAGCATTAGTAGATGTAAGAGGAAATGTCAGAATCACAAATGATAATCCTGAAGACACATATGATGTATTAAAAAAATATGGTCAAGATTTAACAGGACTCGCAAGAGAACAAAAACTAGATCCAGTAATAGGAAGAGATTCTGAAATTAGAAATGTTATAAGAATACTTTCAAGAAAAACAAAAAATAATCCATGTTTAATAGGAGAACCAGGTGTAGGTAAAACAGCAATTGCAGAAGGATTAGCATTAAGAATTGTAAGAGGAGATGTTCCAGAAGGGCTAAAAGATTGCACAATTTTCTCACTAGATATGGGTTCTTTAGTTGCTGGAGCAAAATATAGAGGAGAATTTGAGGAAAGATTAAAAGCTGTTTTACAAGAAGTAAAAAAGAGTGAAGGAAAAATAATATTATTTATAGACGAAATTCATACAATTGTTGGAGCGGGAAAAACAGATGGTGCAATGGATGCAGGTAACTTACTAAAACCAATGTTAGCAAGAGGAGAATTACACTGTATAGGAGCAACAACACTAAATGAATATAGACAATATATAGAAAAAGACCAAGCACTTGAAAGACGTTTTCAACCAGTAATGGTAGACGAACCATCAGTAGAAGATACTATTTCAATATTAAGAGGGCTAAAAGAAAGATATGAAGTATACCATGGTGTAAAAATATCAGATAATGCACTAATTGCAGCAGCTACATTATCACATAGATATATTTCAGACAGATTTTTACCAGATAAAGCAATAGATTTAATTGATGAAGCATGTGCTATGATAAAAACAGAACTTGAATCTATGCCTACAGAACTAGATGAAGTATCTAGAAAAATTATGCAACTAGAAATAGAAGAAACAGCATTAAGCAAAGAAAAAGATGAAATTTCTAAACAACGTTTAGCAGATATTCAAAAAGAAAAAGCAGAACTAAAAACCAAATTTGATGCAATGAAAGCAAAATGGGAAAATGAAAAGGCATCTATTGGAAAAGTTCAAAAACTACGTGAAGAAATTGAACAAGCAAATGCACAAATGGAACAAGCAGAAAGAAATTATGACTTAAACAAAGTTGCAGAATTAAAATATGGTAGAATTCCAGATTTACAAAAACAATTACTAAAAGAAGAAGAAATTGCAGAAAAAAGTAAAGAAGATGGATTATTAAGACATAAAGTAACAGAAGAAGAAATTACAAAAATAATTTCAAAATGGACAGGAATTCCAGTAGCAAAACTAATGGAAGGAGAAAGAGAAAAAATACTTAACCTAGATAAAGTTCTTCATAAAAGAGTAATAGGTCAAGATGAAGCTGTTGAAAAAGTATCTGAAGCAATAATGCGTTCAAGAGCAGGAATAAGTGATCCACGTAGACCAATTGGCTCATTCATGTTCTTAGGACCTACTGGTGTTGGTAAAACAGAACTTGCAAAATCTTTAGCGGAAAGTTTATTTGATGATGAACATAATATAATAAGAATAGATATGTCTGAATACATGGAAAAATATTCAGTGTCAAGATTAATAGGAGCACCTCCAGGATATGTTGGATATGAAGAAGGTGGACAATTAACAGAAGCTGTTAGAAGAAAACCATATTCAGTTGTACTATTTGATGAAATTGAAAAAGCACATCCAGATGTATTCAATATTCTATTACAAGTACTAGATGATGGACGTATAACAGATTCTCAAGGAAGAACTGTAGACTTTAAAAACACAATTATAATATTAACTTCAAATTTAGGCTCAGACTATATTTTAGAAGGAATTCAAGAAAATGGAGAAATTTCAGAAGAAGCAAAACAAAAAGTAAATGAATTATTAAAGAGAAGTTTCAGACCAGAATTTTTAAACAGATTAGATGAAATTGTATTCTATAAACCTCTAAGAAAAACTGAAATTTCAAAAATTCTAGAACTTTTAATTAAAGATATAGAAAACAGACTTGAAGATAAAAATATTAAACTAGAATTATCACAAAAAGCAAAAGATTATTTAATAGATAATGGTTATGATGAAGTTTATGGTGCAAGACCACTAAAGAGATTTGTACAGAAAAAACTAGAAACTTTAATTGCAAGAAAGATTTTATCACAAGAAATATTACCTAACACAACTGTAAAAGTAGACTGTGATAATAATGAATTATGCATTAAATAGGATAAATTTATTAATACACAAATAGTTAAACAGATTAGTACAACTATTTGTGTATTTTTATTTTTTTATTATAGACTTTTTCTGGAAAATAATATATAATGAGTATGTTAAAAAGAAAGGAAGAAAAAAATGGTAGAAGTATCAACATCAATATTATCAGTAGAGAGCGGAAATGAAGCAGAAACATTTCTACTACTAGAAAAATCAAAAACAGATTATTTTCATATAGATGTAATGGATGGAAAATTTGTTAAACAAGATACCTACAAAAAGATGATAGAATATAGTAATTACATAAGAAGAATATCAAATTTACCATTAGATGTGCATTTAATGGTAGAAGATGTAGAAACAGGAATAGAAGTATTTTCGGCAAATGAACCAAATATAATTACATTTCATCTAGAAGCATGTAAAAATGAAGAAGAAGTAATGAAAAATATAGAGTTAATAAAAGAAAAAGGAGCGAGAGTTGGAATAGCAATAAAGCCAGATACTCCAATACAAGAAGTTTATAAATATTTACCATATATACATATGTGTTTAGTAATGACTGTAGAACCAGGAAAAGGTGGTCAAACATTAATTACAGAAATGATTGCAAAAATAAATGAACTAAAAAGTTATATTGATAAAAATAGTATTGAAATCGACATAGAAGTAGATGGTGGAATTAATTTAAAAACAGCTCAAAGAGTAAAGGAAGCAGGAGCAAACATATTAGTTGCAGGAACAGCAATTTTAATGGCATCTGATTATAAAGTTATTATTGATGAATTAAAAAATTAAAGGAAAGAAGGTAAAGTCTATGTTAAATTTAAAATTAAATTTGAAATATTCTGGAGTTGAACAAAAGACAATAATGCAATACAAAGAACAAGTAGAAAGAATACATCAAGAATTACATGATAGGGCAAATGACGAAAAAGATTTTGTTGGATGGCTAGAATTACCAACAAAATATGATAAAGATGAGTTTGAAAGAATAAAAAAATGTGCAAAAAAAATACAAGAAGATTCTGAAGTATTAATAGTAATTGGAATTGGAGGATCTTATTTAGGAGCAAGAGCAGTTATAGAAAGCTTAACTAATACTTTTTATAATATGATGCCAGAAAAAGAAAGAAAGTTCCCACAAATACTTTATGTAGGAAATAATTTGAGCCCAAATTATTTAAATGATTTAATAGAATTATTAGGAACAAAAGATTTTTCTATTAATGTTATTTCAAAATCAGGAACAACAACAGAACCTGCAATTGCATTTAGAATTTTCAGAGAAATACTAGAAAATAGATATGGTATAGATGAAGCTAGAAGTAGAATATATGTTACAACAGATAAAGAAAAAGGAGCTTTAAAAACTCTAGCAAATGAAGAAGGATATGAAACTTTTGTTATTCCAGATAATGTTGGAGGAAGATATTCTGTATTAACAGCTGTTGGATTACTTCCAATTGCAGTAGCAGGAATTAATATAGACAAATTAATGGAAGGTGCAAGAAATGCTCAGTTAAAATATGAAGACTCAAACTTAAAATATAATGCATGTTATCAATATGCAGTTGTAAGAAATATTTTATATAAATTATATAAGAATATTGAAATATTAGTAAATTATGAACCTAAAATGCACTATTTTACAGAGTGGTGGAAACAATTGTTTGGAGAGAGCGAAGGAAAAGATCAATTAGGAATTTTTCCAACAGGAGTAGATTTTACAACTGATTTACATTCTATGGGACAATATATACAAGAAGGAAGAAGAAATTTGTTTGAAACAGTTATAAGAATAGAAAAATCAGAATCAGATGTAGAGTTAAAAGAAGAAGAAGACAATTTAGATGGTTTAAACTATTTAGCAGGAAAAACATTAGACTATGTAAATAAAAAAGCAATGGAGGGAACAGTAGAAGCACATGCATCTGGAGATGTTCCTAATATGATATTAGAATTACCTGAGCTTAATGAAGAAACTTTAGGACATTTAATATATTTCTTTGAAAAAGCATGTGCAATGTCTGGAATGATTTTAGGAGTTAATCCATTCAATCAACCTGGTGTTGAAAAATATAAGAAAAATATGTTTAAATTATTAGAAAAACCAGGATATTAAATTTTTAAAAGAGGCGCAAAATGGTAGTAGAAAGAGAATATTATGTACAATTATCACAAATAGGAAAAGAAAATAAAATAACAAATAAAGCATTACTTGGGATATTTGAAGATATTGGAGGAGTGCATTCTAATATTGCAGGATTACGGAATTCCTACAATGGATAAAACACGTTTAACATGGGTATTAATTGATTGGAAAGTTCAAGTTATAAGAAGACCAATTTATGCAGAAAAAATATTAGCCAGAACATGGTCAAAAGATGCTCAAAAGTTCTATGCTTTTCGTGACTTTGAAATTCAAGATGAACAAGGAAACACTATAGTTAAAGCAATGTCAAAATGGGTTTTAATAAATATAGATACAGAAAAATTAGAAAGAGTAAATGAAGAAATTCTTTCAAAATATAAACCAGAATTAGAAAAATTTTCATTTGGTCCAGATGAAGTTTTTGAAAAATTGAAAGAACAAGAACATTATGAAAGAGAAGCTGATTATACAGTAAAAAGAGGCGATATTGATGTAAACCATCATATGCATAATATCAACTATTTAGATTTAGCAAATGAAGCTTTACCAGATGACATCTATTTTAATTCAAAAGAATTTGATTTTTTTCAAATTTCATATAAAAAAGAAATTAAATTAGGGGAAACTGTTAAATGCAAATATGCATTTGTAAATAATAAACATATTGTTGTAATAAAAAGTCAAGATGATACAAAATTACATGCAATTATTGAAATAATTTAATATTTTTGTACACAAAAAATGTAGGGATAAACTAATTATATCCCTACATTTTCTATGTGAACAAATCTATATTTACTAAAATTATATTCTCCAACCTTTTTTTCTAATACATCATAAGTATGAGCTGCAACAGCAATGTCATTTAAAGAAGAACCTGTAATATTAATTATAAATAGACTATGTTCAAAAGTTAAACCATTAAATGAAAGTTGAACAATATCTCCAACTTCTATTCCATTTTGTGAAACTTCAGTTCCTCGAGGACCAAATCCATTATTTGTAGTTAAAAACTTATATAAAAATTCAACACCACTCCAAGATGGAGATTTATCATAACCATTATTATAATACCATCCGTTTTTTGGATTATAATTCATCTTTTTAGAACCTGCATATAAGCATTGAGAAACAAAACTTGTGCAATCTCCACCAACTGCATCAAAATTGTAATATTTTGGATTTCTAGATAAGGCCCATTTTTTTGCATAAGAAATTGCAGAGTTCCTATCATAATTTGCTATATTCATAAACATCACCATAATATTATATGATGAGTTTTGTGATTGTTGATTTAAATATTTTAAATTGTATATCTAGAGAAAAAGTATTCTAGCTGATTTTATTCTGCTTTTTTAAAATATTCATTAATTTTATTCCGACTTAAAGAAAAATTAACAACTTCACTAATAAAAATAGAAATTATATAACCATTAAAGCCTAAAACAGGTACAAAAAAATAAATAAAGCCAATACTAATAATACAATCAAAAACATTAATAGCCATAACGGAAACCTGAGCATCTAATCCTTTTAAAATGCCATCAATAACAATATCTAAATACATAATAATTATTAAAGGAGAAAGTATACGCAAATATTTTGCAATCTCAAGTTTTTGATAAATTAAAGTACTCAAAAGGTCAGAAAAAGTAAAAATTATAATAGTAATAAACATTGCAAAAATAAAAGTAAAACTTAAAATAAAAATAGATACTTTTTTTATTTTACTATATTTTTCTTCAACTAATAATCTAGAAAATTCAGGTATTAAAAGTCCGCTAAAACTAGTAACCAGTATAACAGGAAACATGATTATAGGCATAGCCATACCATTAACAATTCCATAGGAAATCAAACTATTTGAAGCATTCATTCCACTTTTTTGTAGACTAGAAGGTATTATTAATTGTTTTATTGTAGAAAGTCCTGAACGCAAATAAGATGTTATAGCAACAGGTATAGTAATTCTCAAAATACGTTTGTTATAAGAATCCAAATCTCTAAATCTTGATTCTAATAAATTTTTTCGCTTATCAAATTTATAAAAAACAAACAAAGCAAAAAAAGAAACTACTTCTGATATTACATCTGCCAAAATTAAAGAATAACAAGCAAAGTCAATGGTTTTAGGCATAAAAGTACTTAATAAAAATGCAGTAAATATAATTTTTACAAGTTCTTCAATAAATTTAGAAACAGCATTTTTATATACTCGTCTAACTGCAGTAAAATACCCATTTATAGCTGATGACATAGAAATAAATGGTAATGCAATACATATTAAATAAATAACATTTTTACTAATTTGATTATGTAAGCATTTTAATGCAATAAAATCAGCAAAAATAAAAAAAATAAAACTTGCACAAATTCCAAAAAATAAACTAAAAAGAACACATCTAGTTGCAGCTTTTTTGCTTCCAGTTTCATTATTTGCTGCAAGTTCTTCTGAAACAATTCTAGTTGTAGCAATATTTATACCTGCTGAAGCTAAAGTTATTCCAAAAGTATATACAGACATAACTAAAGCAAAAACTCCAACAGCTTCTTCACCAATAGAATTAGATATATAAACATTAAAATATGTACTAATTATTTGTAAAATTATTGAACTAAATAATAATATTAATGTGTTAAATATAAATGTTTTGATTTTTTTCATTTTAAATAACCTTTCAAATAATAATATTATGAAAGGCTTATTAATATGATTTTAGAATTAAAAAAATAAAATTCTACATAAATCACAACTTTAAATTAAAATTAATATAATATATAAAAAGTTGGAGGAAATCATAATGAAAATTTTAAAAAAGACATTTGGAGTATGTCTAGTAGGACTAGGAATAGGAATATTACTAGCATTATTCCTTCCAATAACTGGGTGGCTCTTTTTAATAGGGGTAATAGTAATACTTGTAGGAATATTATGGCTACTCTGTTAAGAAAGCAAAAAAGGAGGTACATATGACTATAGTTGTAAAAAAAGTTCCAAAATGTTTAAGAGGAATTGTAAAATTATTATTTGGAATTAAAGATTAAGTGAATAAAAAAAATAAAAAAAGCACATACCTTATATAAAAGGAGTGCTTTTTAGTTTGAAAAAATTGGTTTCATAACTATGTGTGCTTTAGAAAGGAATAAATTTTTTATGAGTAAAAAACAAAAACAATCACATCCTGAAGTAGGAGAAGATGCAACACAATATGGGGAATTTGTATCATCGTATTTTGCATGGGTATCATTACCAAAACAAAAAGAAAAGGCAGAAGAATTAGCCAATATGACAAAGCCAAAAGAGAACAAAAAAAAGAATGTTCAAGAAAAAAAGAATGTTCAAGAAAAAAATAATATTGAAGAATAAATACAAATTCCAGTCAATTAGAGCTTTGTGAAAGGAATGATATTAAATATGGTGTATAAATTTACTAATAGAGCAAAAAAGGTTATTGAAATTGCAAATGATAAATCAATAGAGTTAGGTCATAACTATATTGGAACAGAGCACATTTTATATGGACTAGTTAAAGAAGGAGAAGGTGTTGCTTCTAAAGTTTTAACAAATAAAGGAATTACAGCAGAAAAAGTGTTAAAAGAAATACAAGAAATGCTAGGAAATGGAAGAGAAATACAAGAATCATTAGGATTTACTCCAAGAAGTAAAAGAATATTAGAAAATGCGTTTATAGAGGCAAGAAGAATAGGTTTTAATTATATAGGAACAGAACATTTATTATTAGCTATTTTAAAAGAAGAAGATAGTATTGCAACAAAAATAATTTTGGAATTAAATGTAGAAATACCACAGATATATAATGAAATAGCAAAAGTAATAAATGAAGAGGTAGATATAGAAAATAATAAAGAAATAAAAAATAATAAATATAAAAATTCTCAAACTCCAATTTTAAATCAATTTGGAGAAGATATTACTGAAAAAGCAGAAGAAGGAAAGTTTGACAACATTGTTGGAAGAGATAAAGAAATAGAAAGAATAATAGAAATTCTATCAAGAAGAACAAAAAATAATCCATGCTTAATAGGAGAACCAGGAGTTGGAAAAACAGCAATTGTTGAGGGATTAGCAGAAAAAATTGTAATAGGAAATGTACCACAAAATTTAGTTGATAAAAGAATTGTTAGTATGGATCTTTCTGGGATGGTAGCAGGAACAAAATATAGAGGCGATTTTGAAGATAGAATAAAAAAAGCTTTAAATGAAGTTAAAAAAGCAGGAAATATTATACTATTCATAGATGAAATACATACTATAGTTGGTGCTGGAGCTGCAGAAGGAGCAATAGATGCAGCTAATATTTTAAAACCTTTATTAGCAAGAGGAGAAATCCAATTAATAGGTGCTACAACATTGGAAGAATATAGAAAATATATAGAAAAAGATTCTGCTTTAGAAAGAAGATTCACAACTATACAAGTAGATGAACCAACAGAAACAGAAACAATAGAAATATTATATGGAATTAGAGACAAATACGAAGCACATCATAATGTAAAAATAACTGATGAAGCAATAAAATCTGCAACAAAATTATCAATAAGATATATTACTGATAGATACTTACCAGATAAAGCAATAGATTTAATAGATGAATCGGCATCAAAAATTAGAACGAGAAAGTTTATAGAACCAGATGAAATAAAAAAGTTACAAGAAGAAATAGATAAAATAGAAAAAGAAAAAGATGAAGCAATTTTAAGCCAACAGTTTGAAAAAGCAGCGAGCTTAAGAGATAAAGAAAATGAAATGAAAATAAAGTTAGAACAAAACATTAAAATTTGGGAAAAACAAAAAGATGTCGATATAACAGAAATTCATGAAGAAAATATTGCAGAAGTTATTTCTAAATGGACTGGAATTCCAATTCAAAGATTAAATGAAGATGAGAATGAAAAAATGAAACACTTAGAAGAGAATTTGCATAAAAGAGTAATAGGTCAAAATGAAGCAGTAGAAGCGGTTGCAAAAGCAATAAAAAGAGGAAGAATTGGTTTAAAAGACCCTAAAAGACCAATAGGCTCATTTTTATTTCTTGGACCAACTGGAGTTGGAAAAACAGAATTATCAAAAGCCTTAGCAGAAAGTATATTTGATAATGAAAACACAATGATAAGACTTGATATGTCTGAATATATGGAACCACATTCTATATCTAAAATTATAGGAGCTCCTCCAGGATATGTAGGATTTGACAATGGAGGGCAACTAACAGAAAAGGTCAGAAGAAAACCATATTCCCTTATTTTATTTGATGAAATAGAAAAAGCACATCAAGACGTTATGAATTTATTATTACAAATATTAGAAGATGGAAGACTTACAGATTCTCAAGGAAGAGAAGTTGATTTTAAGAATACAATTATTATTATGACATCAAACATTGGAGCAAAATATATGACAGATAAAAAAGTATTAGGATTTGAAAATGGAAAAAATTCAGATACAAAAGAATATGAAGAAACTAAAGAAGAAATTATGAAAGAATTAAAAAGAGAATTCAGACCAGAGTTTATAAATAGAATAGATGAAATAATTGTATTTCATAAGTTAGAGGAAAGTGAAATTACTCAAATAGCTCAAATTATGCTAAATCAAGTTGAAAGAAGACTTGAAGAAAAAAGTTATTTAATTAAAATTGACTCTTCTGTTGCAGAAAATATTTCAAAAACAAAAATTGACAAAAACTATGGTGCAAGACCCTTAAGAAGAGCAATACAAGAACTTGTTGAAGATAAAATAGCAGAAGATATTTTAAATGGCAAAATTGTAAGGAATAAAGAATTTATATTTAAATTAAACTAAAAAAATGGATATTAATTTGATATCCATTTTTCTAATTTTATCTCTTTATATTTTTTCAAAACTTCATCATATTTTTTAAATTCATCTTCCCAAACAATATTAGGTATTTTATCAAAAGCAGTAAAAACTTTTTCAGCTTCCATTAAATAAACAACTTTTTGCTGAGGTGTTAATGTTTTATACTTTTGAGAAAACTCGTATAATTTATCTAAAATTTGGTTTGCTTCAATAAAACTCCAGAAATCTTTAACATTTATTCCTGCAAGTTTTATCTGCATAACAGCAAATGCACATAATGCAAAAATTATAAATATTAAAATATATATTATAATAATTAATTCCATTAATTAATATCCTTTCAATTCAATGTTTCATTTTATAATTTGTTTTATTTACAATAAATGCTAACACTTCTAATTATAACATATTTTGGGCAAAAATGCAAATATACAAAAAATTTACTTTTTTGGGATTTATTTTATTTTTGATTGAAAATATTAAATATATATGGTAATATTTATTCAGAAAATAAAGGAGAAAAAATGAAAAAATTAATAGAAAATGAATTAATAAAAATATTTAAAAGAAAAAATATATACATATTATTATTAATAGGAATTTTAATGATAGTAGGTTATAGCTTGTTTCAAAAAATAACAAATCCAAAAGTTGATGATATCGTAAAACAATATGAAAAAGGATATGAAAGAGATAAATCATATTTAGAGTATCAAAAAAACATAGATGATGAAAAATATGAAGAAATTGTTGAAAGAATGGCACTTGAAAAATATGCAGTTGAAAATAATATACAATATAACATATTATTAAACTCGGAAAATACAAATGCACCATTACCAAAAGATGCAAGAATAATATTAATGAAAATTTTTGACAATTTTGATATCATTTTTGTTTTTATAGTTATTGCAATATCTAGTACAATTATTTCTGAAGAATATAGCAAAGGAACAATAAAAAACTTATTTGTAAAGCCTCATAAAAGAGCAAAGATTATGTGTTCAAAAATAATAACAAATATATTTATTGTAATTATAATTATAGTATTTATGGTTTTATTACAATATACAATTGGTGGTTTAATATTTGGATTTGATAGTTATAGTTTAGATGCAATAATATATAATAAAGCAGATCAAAGTATAAATGTTATGAACTTATCTTATTATATGATAAATTTAATAATTAATAAAGTATCATTGTATATATTATTAATTGCTATAGGCATACTAATTAGTTCATTTACAAGTAATATAGCATTAAATATTCTAATTTCTTTAGGAATATATATTATATTTAATTATTCTAATATTGAATATTCACCAATAATATTAATTGTTTTTGCAATTATAATTGACATGTTATCATTAGTAATATTTCAAAATAAAGATGTAAAAAATGAATAGGGGTGTAAATAATGAAAATTTTAGTATGTGAAAATTTAAAAAAGCAAGTAAAAAGAAAAGTAATTATAGAAAATATTTCATTTTCAGTAGATAAGGGAGAAGTTGTTGGATTAATAGGACCAAATGGAGCTGGAAAAACAACAATAATAAAATCTATTTTAGGTTTAATAAACTTAACAGAAGGAAAAGTAACTATAAATGGATATGATATAAAAAAAGATTTTGTAAAAGCTATAGAAAAAGTTGGAGCAATAGTAGAAAATCCAGATGCATATATGTATTTATCAGGATATGATAATTTAAAAATAACAGCTAACAATTATAAAGGAATAACAAAAAGTAGAATAGATGAAGTAGCAAAAATAGTAGGATTAGAAAATAGAATAAAAGACAAAGTATCAACTTATTCATTAGGAATGAGACAAAGACTAGGAATTGCAGAAGCAATAATAAATAATCCAGAACTATTAATATTAGATGAGCCTACAAATGGTTTAGATGTAGAAGGAATAATAGAAATAAGAAACTTAATAAAAAATTTATCACATCAAGGGATAGCAATTATTATTTCAAGCCATAATTTAACAGAAATTGATAACTTATGTAACAGAATTATAGCAATAAAAAATGGAAAAATGATTGTAGATGAGACAATAGATGAATTTAAGACTTCAGAAAATGGAGAAAAACTATCATCAGAAGAAGCATTTATAAAAAAAGTAGGTGAAAATAAAATTGTTTAAGCTTGTACAAAATGAACTAATAAAAAAGAAATAAAAAATGTATAATATTTTATTTAGATAATAAATTAGAATTTATAATATAAATAAGAGATGAATTAAAAGGAGAAATATTATGTTAAATATGTTGGTTGTAGAAGATAATATAATATTTGCTAAGACATTAATTAATAAAGTAGTTCAATCAAACCAACAATTAAGATTGTGTATGATTGCAACAGATGGTGAAGAAGCAATAAATATACTAGGAAAAGAAAAAATAGATATTATTTTGTTAGACTTAAATTTACCAAAATATAATGGAATAGAAATTTTAGATTTTATACAAAAAAATAAAAGAGAAGAATATATACAATCTATTATAGTTGTTTCTGGAGAAATGAATATGTTAGAAAAAATAATTGGCAATCCATTTGTATATAGTTATATAGACAAAACTCAAATACTAGATGAGGTTGTAAAACAGGTTAATGAAATCAGTAAAGAAAAAGAATTTTTTTCAAAAAAAAATGATTCAAAAATAATTGAAAAAATAGATAGAGAGTTGGTTAATATAGGTTATAATATTAAATATCTAGGAACTAGTTATTTAGCTGATTGTATTTATTTATTATATAGTTCAACTAATAAAAGAAACATAAAGCTAGAAAGAGATATTTATCCAATAATAGCTAAAAATAATAATACAACAACAAATACAATTAAATGTGATATTATTAGAGCAACTAAACAAGTAGAAAATATTATTGAAAAACAAAAAGTAAAAAAATATTTTGGATATTATATTGATAAAAAAATAAAGCCTAAATTAGTTATAAGTACAATACTTAGAAAACTAGAACAAGAAACATAGATTATATTGTGTTTGCTTTCAAATGAGTAAAAAAATTATCTTTTTTTCACTTTTTTGCATTAAATAATAAAATATTGTAAAATAGTGTCAAAAATTTATACTAGTATTATTAAGTTTTGAGTAATTTACTAGTAATTAATTAAAAGAGAATAATAAAAAGATTTGGAGGCTATAATAATATGTTGAATTTGCTAATAATAGATGATGATATTAAACATACTGACGATTTACTTAATTATATTTCTCAAAATGACACTCAATTAAGGTTACATTATATAGTGAATACACTTTCTAAAGGAATAGATATTTTAAATAAGGGAACAATTGATTTAGTTTTAATAAAAACTAAAGATATTATTGATGAAATTTTATTTAAATTACATTGTATTTCCAACTGTTTTTTTGAAAAGTATAAGAAATCAATGATTATATTATCAGATAATAGTAATAATTTAAGACCGGATTTTTTTGTATATTGTTATTTTAACTATACAGAAGATATATCTACAATTTTTTTAAAATTAAATGAAATTGCTATTCAGAAAAATTGTAAAGCAAGTAATTCTGTATTAATAAGTAAAATTAATACAGAATTAGAATATATAGGTTATAATTTATCTTATGTAGGTACAAAATATTTAAGTGAAATTATTTCTATTATATACTATAACAATAATATAACAGATAATTTGAACAAGAATATTTATCCTATTATTGCAAAAAAGTATAATAAAACTTTAAATAATATTAAATGTAATATAAGCATAGCGACAGAGTGTATGTTTTATGAATGTGATGAAACTCGACTAAAACAATATTTTAATTTATATACAACTATAAAACCAAAACCTAAATTGGTAATAAGTACTATATTAAATAAGATTCTTATGTATAATTAAATTTTATCCTTAGGGTAACAAAAATTCAAATATATTTTTTGTTATCCTAAGGATTTTTTAAATATTTTTTACGTCTTTTCTATTAAATATTTTTATTGCACTAACAAAGATTATTACAGAATAAATTATATAAATAATAATTGAAAATGGTAAAGTTACTCCATTTACATCAGAGACTTGTCCAAATAAATATTGACTAAAGTCCCAGTTATTAGTAATAAAAAATCTTGTAACTGTTGCAAGAGAATCAAGTTTTGACCATTCACTAAGTGCAGAATTTCCAACAATAAATATAATTAAAGTTAATATAAATGTAATTGAAATATTATTAATGATTATACTCAAAAATGTTGCAAATAAGCTTATTATCATATACATTGGTAATTTTGCTAAACCCACTAATGTAACATATGAAATTAGATTCATGGTTATTATTTTATTGCTATAGTGATTATAACCTATATATTTTAAATTATAACTATCAAATCCAAATATTATTCCACCTACGATAAATTGAGTAATTAAAATAAAAATCATAAACACTATTATTGTTATTAAACATGCTAATATTTTAGAAATAATAATTTCCGATCTTTTATGTGGTTTTGTTAATAATCCTTTTATAGTTCCTTTATTTATTTCATCAACTATTATTGTACATGATATATATAATATAGTAATTACTAAAATAATATCAAAATGTCTAAATGTTCTTATTAAAGAAATTCTTGCATCAATTTTATTTTCAAAAATTACATTAAAGTTTTCTTGAGAAATATCTTGAGTTATATTGTTATTTATAGCATATTTTAATAATTCTCTTTTTTCTATAAGTTGTTTATCTTGTGAATCAATATACTTAGGTGAGTTTTCTATTTGATAACAAGTCATTTTATATCCTTCTAAATAATAATTTAAAATATTATCTGCAAATATTATATTATTATTTATTCTTAGCTTATTTGCTTCTATTTCTATATTAATATTTGATATTTCAGTATTTTCTAATTTAAAATTATTTTTTATTTCTTCTAAGTTTTGAATTTTTAATTCAACAAATTTTTTCCAATCGTTTGAGTCTAATGCTTCAATGTATTTTTTTAAATATTCTTTTGCTTTTTCATAAATGCTTATAGTTACTTCTGTACTAGTATTTAATTCATAATCATAAATCAACTTTAAATTTTTTTCTATATTATGATTATATTGCAATTCATCAAAAGCATATGATGCACTATCTTCATTAAGTGCAAATCTTTGCCATGAATTTTCTTCATATTTATTATATATTTTATAAAATTCAATTGTTACTTTTTTTGTAATGTATAATTCTATATTATTTTTAAATGAATCAAGTTGTTCTTCTATATCTTGTATGTTTATTGTTTTTGTTCCTAAATTTATACTACTTTTATTTTGATCTGGATTATTATAATTATAAATAATAACAATAATAATAGAAATTAATAATAATACATATATACTTTTTCTTTTAAATATTTTTATTAGTTCATTTTTTACTAATTTCATTTTAATCACATTCCTTTTCAATGGTTTAATCTATTTATTTTAGTAGAAAATAATATGAAAATTTTTAATTTCACAATTCAAAGTGAAATAATAATTTTATTTTCAAAAGAAAATTAGATTTTCCTATTAAATATAAGCTATTTGCCTTAATATATGCACACAATTTTACCTAAATAAAATTGGCATATGAACAATTATGTGACCTCGAAATATTATAAACAGAGAAAATGCTAAAGAAGACAATTATTATTTTCTTTTTTTTATAATTATATTATCATACATATTTTTAATTTTCAATTAAAAATGAGAACATAATTACTATGTTCTCACCTATAGGGGATTTGTTTAATGGTAACTTACTTTTTTGTATTAAATGTTTTTACATTATCCTTCCCAAAAAGCAGCTACATTGACAGTTTCATCGGACATGTTTACAATCTTCAAAGTATAAGTTCCAGAAGAAGGTAAGAACAAAGTCCAATAAGCATAATCATTTACTCCCATGCTCCAATCATCAGAAACTAAATCTCCATCTGGATTGTATAAATACAGGAAAATTCCGCCACTAGATTGATCAGAAGATGTAGAAACATGAAATGCTTTTGTCAATCCAAAATATTTGCTTAGATTAGGATAAAGATATCCTGTCTTGAAAGAAGGAACATCTGTTATCACAGGGTCGTTATCATAATAATCTCCCAGTGTACTTGCAGAACCATTTGTATCAACATTAAAGGTATATTCTGCCAACACAGTTCCCTTATCTGTTGTTACATCATAGTTTTCCTGCATTGCATTTGTAGCAAATGCAGAAATTGACAATACCATCAACATAATGGCACAGATAAAACCCGTACCAATTTGTTTAAAGAAATTTTTTCTCATCTTGTCGAACCTCCAATTGTTAGTCAAAATCCCCTATATAAACAGGTGAATTTCACCTATCTTTTTTAAGAATACCATATTAGTTTTTATAAAATCAATTAACTTTTTTTGACTTTTTTTACTTTTGATATATATATATATTTACTTCAATTTTAATTTTATAATAAATATACTTAGTATATTAAAGTAGCTGTTTGAAATTATTTATTATAATTGACGTAAAATAGTACATTATGATACAATATAAAAAATAGAAAGGGGATGTATTATGATAATTCCAAAAAAATTAAAAAAAGGTGATACAATAGGAGTCGTAGCACCATCAAACCCAATAATAGGAGAAAATATTGAAGAAATTAATAAAGCAAAAAATATAATAGAAAATCTAGGTTTTAGAGTAAAATTTTCAAAAAATTTATTTTCAAATACAAATGAATACAGTGCAACAGCAAAAGAAAAAGCAGAAGACATAAATGAAATGTTTGCAGATAAAGAAGTAAAAATGATATGGTGTGCAAAAGGTGGAGAAAATAGCAATTCAACATTTGAATATTTAGATTTTGAATTAATAAAACAAAATCCTAAAATAATATGTGGTTATAGTGATATAACATCAATAACAAATATAATTACTGAAAAAACAGGACTAGTAACATTTAGTGGTACAAACTTTAAAACAATAGCAACAGATGAAACAGAATACAGCTTAAATGAAGCTTTAAACAGATTTGTAAATGGTAGTTTAGAATTTGGAAATACTTTAGAAGGATATAAAATAATAAAAGAAGGAACGGTAGAAGGAAAACTAATAGGTGGAAATTTAAGCTTAATAAGAGCAATGGTAGCAGGAAAGTATAATATAGACTTTACAGATAAGATACTATTTCTAGAAGAATTAGGATTCGAAACAGGACCAACTTTAGTAAGTAATTATCTATATTATATGAAACAAAATGAAGTATTTAAAAAAATAAAAGGAATTTGGCTTGGAAATTATACACATGAAAGTGGAATAACATTAGAAAAAATATTGACTGACATTATAGGTGATGAATTCAAAGGACCAATAATAAAATCTGAAAATTTTGGACATATAGAAAATAAAACAGTAATTCCGATAGGAATAAATGCAAAAATAAATACAAGTGAAAAAATAAAAATAAAATTATTAGAAAAATGTGTAGAGTAAAAAAGTATTTTGAAGTTAACAAAAAATAAAACCCAAAATGTTATCTAAAACATGGAGGGTTTTTATAATGTAAAAAATAAGAATTAAAAAGTATAATTTAAATAAATTAAAATATAATAAATTAAATAAAATTATAAATTTAAAAAAATAAAATAAAAATTATTTAAATAAACAATTTAATTAATAAAAACAAATTAAATAAAAAAATAGAAAAATTAAATCACAAAAAATAATAATATAAAATATATAATATAAAAAGCAAAAATAAAAATTAAAATTTAAAAAATATTTTAATAAAAAATAATAACTAATGTTAAATTTAAAATTAGTATATTAAATAAATAATAATTATTGAAACTAAAAAAATAAATTAATATTATAAAATAAATAATTAAAAATTAAAAAAATAATAAAAGTAAATAAATTATTATTATATACAAACTAAAGAAAAAATTTAATATTTAAAAGTAATACAATTAAAAATGTACCACATATGGAAAAAGATGTAAACGATACATTGTTTTTGACTTTAAAAGAAATGACGAAATACTAGGCAGGTAAAAGGTTTAAAAAGTGAAACATAGAAAAAAGTAATAAAGAATTAAAATGCGATTAGACAGAAAAATGTTTTCTTGCTGGAATACAAGGTTATTTTCGAGTTTGTTTTATAAAAAAACTTAAATAATAAATAAATGTTAATATTTAATATTGATTTTATATTTTTTATAAAATTAAAACATTCTTATACTAAATTAATGTAAAGATATTAATTAAAATTATTTTAATTAACAAATGAAAATAAATAATTAAACATAAAAATATAAAATAAAAAATTAATAAATATAAAATAAAAAATTATAAATGTAAAATAAATAATAAATTAAATATTAAATAAAAAATATTAAATTATTAAAAATAAAAATAAAAAAACTTAAATAAAAAACATATTATAATTAATTTAAAAATAATTAATAAAAAATTAAATATAAATAATAAAATGAAAAATAATAAAAATAAAAAATATATATTATAAAAAAACAAAAATAAAAATTAAATTTATAAAAAATACTTTAATAAAAAAATAATAATTAAGATAATATTAAAAATTATTTATATTAAATTAATAATTTTTAATGAAACTTTAAAATAATAAATTAATATTGTGAAATAAATTATTAAAAATTAAAAAAATAACAAAAGTAAATAAATTATTATTATATACAAACCAAAGAAAAAATTTAATATTAAAAAGTAATATAATAAAAAATGTACCACATATGGAAAAAGATGTAAACAACATATTCTTTTTGACTTTAAAGGGAATGACGAAATACTAGGCAGGTAAAAGGTTTAAAAAGTGAAACATAGAAAAAAGTAATAAAGAATTAAAATGCGATTAGACAGAAAAATGTTTTCTTGCTGGAATACAATATCATCTTCGAGTTTGTTTTATAAATAAAATTAAATAATAAAAAATGTTAATATTTAATATTAATTTTATATTTTTTATAAAATTAACACATTCTAATTTTTAATTAATATAAAGATGTTAATTAAAATTATTTTAATAATAATTAAAAATAAATAATTAAATAGAAAAATATAAAATAAAAAATAATAAATTTAATATTTAATAAAAAAATATTAAATTATTAAAAATAAAAACAAAAAACAAATAATATAAAATAAAAATAAAAAAACCTAAATAAAAAACATATTATAATTAATTTAAAAATAATTAATAAAAAATTAAATATAAAGAATAAATAATAAAATGAAAAATAATAAAAACAAAAAATATATATTATAAAAAAACAAAAATAAAAATTAAATTTATAAAAAATACTTTAATAAAAAATAATAATTTAGATAATATTTAAAATTATTTATATTAAATTAATAATTTTTAATGAAATTTTAAAATAAGAAATTAATATTGTGAAATAAATAATTAAAAATAAAAAAGAACATAAATTATTAGTATATACAAACTAAAGTAAAAAAATTTAATATTAAAAAGTAATATAATAAAAAACACTTCACATATGGAAAAAGATGTAAACAACATATTCTTTTTGATTTTAAAAAGGAAGATGAAATGTTAGGCAGGTAAAGAGTTTAAAAAATAAATCAAGTCAAAAAAATTATGGGATGTTGAATTATGTTTTGATAAAAATTTTTCCCTTGCTGTATTATAATATTCTCTTTAAGTCTTATATAGAAATAAAAAGAAATAATAAATAAATGTAAAATAAATAAGTTAATAAATATAAAACAATAAAATAAAAATGAATATAATAAAAAAATAAAGTATACTATATAATATAATGATTTTTTTTGGTATTATAAATTTATAACTAAATTTAATTATTTTGTTCATTATTTTAAATTAACAATAATTAATTACTAATAATAATTTTCTCCTTGAAAGTATTGACTTATCAAAAAAAAGTGATATAATATTGTACGTAAAAAACACATAAAGAGTAGTTTATGGGGGAGTGCCTTTGAAAATAAGGTCCGAGTAAATGATGAGACTTTATGGAAGAAAAAACAAAAAAGGGAGGAATTTAAAATGTCAGTAGTTGCAATGAAACAATTACTAGAAGCTGGTGTTCATTTTGGACATCAAACAAGAAGATGGGACCCAAGAATGGCTGAATATATATTCCAAGCTAGAAATGGAATCCATATCATCGACTTACAAAAAGCTTCAAAGAAAATTGATGAAGCATATGAATTCATCAAAGAACAAGTAGAAGAAGGAAAAACAGTTCTATTTGTTGGAACAAAAAAACAAGCTCAAGATTGCATGAAAGAAGCAGCAGAAAAGAGTGGAATGTACTATGTAAATCAAAGATGGTTAGGAGGAATGCTAACAAACTTTGACACAATCCAAAAAAGAATTCAAAGATTAAAAGATCTTGAAAAAATGGAACAAGATGGTACATTTGATGTATTACCAAAAAAAGAAGTAATCTTATTAAAGAAAGAAATGGAAAAACTAGAAAAAAATCTTGGTGGAATCAAAGAAATGGACAAACTACCAGGAGTTATATTCTTAGTAGATCCTAAAAAAGAAAGAATAGCAATATTAGAAGCTAAAAAATTAAACATTCCAGTTGTAGGAATTGTAGATACAAACTGCAACCCACAAGAATTAGATTATCCAATTCCAGGAAATGATGATGCAATAAGATCTGTAAGTTTAATAGCAGATGTTATGGCAAACGCAATAATCGAAGGAAAACAAGGAGAAAGCTTTGAAACAGCAGAATCTGAAGAACAACAACCAACAGAAGAACCAACATCAATGGAACAAGTTGTAGCAGAATCTGAAGAAAAAGTTGAAGAATAATTTTATAAAAATGTGGATTTACCACTAAATAAGAGTAGGGCTTTAACTGCTCTACTCTATTTTAATAAAAAATAATCTGTAAAAACAGATTAACAAAAATATAAAAGGAGGAATTTTAAATGGTTACAGCTGCATTAGTTAAAGAACTAAGAGAAAGAACAGGTGCAGGAATGATGGACTGCAAAAAAGTTTTATCAGAAACAGATGGAGACTTAGAAAAAGCATCAGAACTTTTACGTGAAAGAGGAATAGCAAAAGCTGCTAAAAAATCTGGAAGAGTAGCTGCTGAAGGTATGGTAGAAGCATATATTTCAGAAGATGGAAAAGTTGGAGCTATAGTAGAAGTAAATTCTGAAACAGACTTCGTAGCTAAAAATCAAGAATTTAGAACATTTGTAATGGATATAGCAAAACAAGTAGTAAAAAATAATCCAAAAACAGTTGAAGATTTACTTCAAGAACCAGCAATATTTGAAGAAGGAAAAACAGTAAATGAAGCATTAATTGGAAAAATTGCAACAATTGGAGAAAATATTTCAATCAGAAGATTTGCAAGATTTGAAACAACAGATGGATTAATTGAAAAATACATCCATGGAGATGGAAAAATTGCAGTATTAGTAAATATGACATCAGGAAGCAAAGAACTTGCTAAAGATGTATGTATGCAAATAGCTGCTGCAAGACCTGAATTTGTAAGTAGAGAACAAGTTCCTGCTGAAAGATTAGAAAAAGAAAAAGAAATTTTAAAAGCACAAACAATGAATGAAGGAAAACCAGAAGCAATTGCAGAAAAAATAGTTATGGGAAGAATTAATAAATTCTATGAAGAAATTTGCTTAGTTGACCAAGAATTTGTTAAAGATCCAAGCCAAAAAGTATCTAATATATTAAAAGATGCAAAAGTTGTAGAATTTGCAAGATTTGAAACAGGAGAAGGAATTGAGAAAAAAGAAGAAAACTTTGCAGAAGAAGTTATGAAACAACTTAAATAGATATTGAAAAAATAGTAAGAAAAGTCTCTTACTATTTTTTTGTAGTATTTTGCAATGATTAATCTTTCTTAATGTTTCCTTAAAACTTTACAATTTAAGGAAAAATGTGTTATAATAAATATGTAGTTATAAAATATTTACAATAGATTAAGGAAGGAAAGCAAATTATGAAACTTATATCATGGAATGTAAATGGAATAAGAGCTTGTTTAAAAAAAGGTTTTTTAGATTTTTTTAAAGAGGCAAATGCCGACATTTTTTGTTTACAAGAAACCAAATGTCAGCAAGGACAAGTTGAATTAGAAATAGAAGGATATACAAGTTACTGGAATAGTGCAGAAAAGAAAGGATATTCAGGAACAGCAGTATTTACAAAAAAGAAACCATTAAATGTAACATATGGTATAGGGAAAGAAGAGCATGATAAAGAAGGAAGAATAATTACTTTAGAATTTGAAAACTTTTATTTAGTAACAAATTATACACCAAATGCAAAAAGAGAATTAGAAAGACTAGATTATAGAATGATTTGGGAAGATGAAATAAGAAAATATTTACTAAATTTGAATAAAACAAAACCTGTAATAATGTGTGGAGACTTGAATGTAGCACATGAAGAAATAGATTTAAAAAATCCAAAAACAAATAGAGGAAATGCAGGATTTACAGATGAAGAAAGAGAAAAAATGACAGAACTTCTAAATGCAGGATTTACAGATAGTTTTAGATATTTGTATCCAGAAAAGCAAGAATATAGTTGGTGGTCATATATGGGACACGCTAGAGAAAAAAATATAGGTTGGAGAATTGACTATTTTATTACATCAAAAGATATTAAAAAAAATATAAAAGAGGCAACAATATATTCAGAAGTTCTTGGAAGTGATCATTGTCCTATTGGTTTAGAAATAAATCTATAAAACATTACTAGCAAAAGGAGTGATTATATGAATGAAATAAAAAGAAACTTTTCAAAATGGATGTACTGGTTTATGCTTGCTGTTGCAATAATACTTGTATATAAATTTTTTGATAATTTTACGGCAATAGGTACTGCAATTGGAAATTTTTTTGAAGCAATATCACCATTTTTAGCAGGAGCATTATTAGCTTATCTTCTATATATACCAGAATCAAGAATTGAAAAAAAATTTGTAAAATCTAAGAAAAAATTTATAAGGAAAAGAGCTAGAGGAATAAGTGTACTACTTACATTTACTATTGCAATATTATTAATAATTTTACTTGTAAATGTAATTTTACCAATAGTAACAGATAGTATAGTAGAATTAGTAAATAATTTTCAAACTTATTGGAATTCTACAATGGATAAGTTAAACTCTTTACCTGAAGATTCAATACTAAAGAACGAAAAAGTCGTAGAAACAATAAAAGGTTTAGGTAAAAGTCTACAAGAAATTGATTTGACAAAATATATAAACTATGAAAAAATAACAGAATATATAAAGGGTGCTGTTGGAGTTGCAAGTGGAGTATTTGATGCGTTTGTAACAATAGTAGTTTCAGTATACATTTTACTTCAAAGAACAAAAATAGTAAATTTTTTGAATAAGTTATGTATGGCACTATTTAATGAAAAAATATGTAGTACAATTAACAAATATTTCAATAAAACTAATGAAGTATTCTTTAAATTTATTAGTGGTCAATTAATTGATGCCGTAGTAGTTGGCGTACTTGTTACAATAGCAATGTCTATTATTGGAGTAAAATATTCTGTTCTTTTAGGATTTATGATAGGGCTATTTAATGTAATACCATATTTTGGAGCAATATTTGCAGTTGCTATAAGTGTATTAATAACAATTATAACTGGAGGGTTATCACAAGCTATAATAATGGCAATTGTTGTTATAATATTACAACAAATTGATTCAAACATTATAAATCCAAAAATATTAGGAAGCTCTTTAGATATAAGCCAATTAATTGTAATAGGAGCAGTTGCATTAGGTGGAGCATATTTTGGAGTTCTTGGAATGTTCTTAGGAGTTCCAGTTGCAACAGTTTTAAAAATAATTATATGTGATTGGGTAGAATATAAAAATAAACAAAAATACAATTATTAAATTATCCAAAAAAAGATTTATTAAGTAATTAGATACTTAGTAAATCTTTTTTTCTTTATGAAATTTAGAAGTTAGCCTTGACAAACAATTGGATAAATGGTACAATGTTAACCGTAGTTAACAAAATTTGCTAATGCAAAAAAATTAGCAAAAGGAGAGAAAAATATGATATCAAAATCATCGGAAGAATATATAAAAAACATGTACATTTTAAAAAAGCAGAATGGTAAGATTAGAGTAACAGACATAGCCAAAAAAATGAAATGTAGTAAACCTAGTGTTAATAAAGCAATTAATATTTTAAAAGAAGAAAAACTAATAAATTATGAAACATATGGAACAATAGAATTAACAAAACAAGGAGAAAATTTGGCAAAAAAAATTTTAGAAGCATATGATATTACTTATTTATTTATGAAAGATGTATTAAATTTAGATGAAGAAGAAGCAAAAAGCGAAGCAGAAAAAATAAAATCCACAATTAGTGATAATACGATTAATAAATTAGCAAAATATGTTCATAATGCTTTAGGATTAAAAAGTTTAAATTGTAATTATGATATTAATAATGAACAATGTAGAAGCTGTATAAAAAGAACAGACGTAAAGTCAAAAATATAATAATAGAAAGGAAACAAAAAATGGAAAACAAATTACTTGAAATAAAAGATTTATATGTAAATGCAGGAGAAAAAGAAATATTAAAAGGATTAAATTTAAACATAAAAAAAGGAGAAGTCCATGTTATAATGGGACCAAATGGAGCAGGAAAATCGACTCTTGCAAATGTAATATTAAACAATCCTGAATACAAAAAAATAAGTGGTCAAATAGATTTTGAAGGAGAAAACATAAATGACCTAAGTACAGATAAAATTGCAAAAAAAGGAATATTTATGTCATTTCAAATGCCAGAAGAAATTCCAGGAATATCAACAATTAATTTTTTAAGAACAGCTAAAAATAATATTACAAATAAACCTGTAAAAATTTTTGAGTTTAAAGATTCCGTAAAGAAATTTTCAGAAGAATTAAACATGAATCAAAAATTAATTGAAAGAAATTTAAATGTTGGATTTTCTGGTGGAGAAAAAAAGAAAAATGAAATTTTACAAATGCTTATATTAAATCCAAAACTTGCAATTTTAGATGAAACAGATTCAGGACTAGATGTAGATGCAATAAAAATAGTATCTAAAGGAATAGAAATGTATAAATCTAGTGAAAATGCAGTTTTAATTATAACGCATAATACAAGAATTTTAAATCATTTAGATGTTGACTATGTACATGTATTAATAAATGGCAAAATTGTAAAAACAGGTACAGCAGAATTAGCAAAAGAAATAGACGAAAATGGATACACACAATTTAAAAATTTATAATGAAAGGGAAAAAATGAAAACTCAAGTAGAAGATATAAATAGAAATATATATGATATAAAAAACAAAGATGATTATGAAATTAAAATACAAGGACTAAACAGAGAGATTGTAGAAGAAATTTCAAGGTTAAAAAACGAACCAGACTGGATGTTAGAAATAAGATTAAAAGCACTAAAAATGTATGAAGAATTAGAACTTCCAACATGGGGACCAGATTTATCAGAATTAAATATGGATGATATTGCAACATATGTTAAGCCAAAATCAAAATTAAACAGTTCATGGGAAGATGTTCCTGAAGATATAAAAAATACATTTGATAAGCTTGGAATACCAGAAGCAGAAAAGAAATCACTTGCAGGAGTTGGAGCACAATATGATTCTGAAGTTGTATATCATAGTATGAAAGAGGACTTAATAAAACAAGGTGTAATTTATACTGATATGGAATCTGCAGTAAGAGATTATCCTGAGATAGTAAAAAAACATTTTATGAAATGTGTTCCAATCAGTGACCATAAATTTGTTGCATTACATGCTGCCGTATGGTCTGGAGGATCTTTTGTATATGTACCAAAAGGAGTAAAACTTGATTTTCCATTACAATCATATTTTAGACTAAATTCTCCAGAATCAGGACAATTTGAACATACATTAATAATAGTTGATGAAGGAGCAAGTTTACATTTTATAGAAGGGTGTTCTGCACCCCAATATAATAAAGTTAATTTACATGCAGGTTGCGTAGAATTATATGTGAAAGATAATGCATATTTAAGGTATTCAACAATTGAAAACTGGTCTAAAAATATGATGAATTTAAACACTAAAAAAGCAATTGTTGGAAAAAATGCTCAAATGGATTGGGTAACAGGTTCATTTGGATCAAAAGTTTCAATGTTATATCCAATGAGTATTTTAAATGGACAAGGATCAAAAACAGAATATACAGGAATAACATTTGCAGGAGGAGGACAGAACCTAGATACAGGATTTAAGGTAATTCATAATGCTCCAAATACATCATCTGTAATAAATTCTAAATCAATATCAAAAGATGGTGGAGCTTGCACATATAGATCACTTGTTAGAATAAATGAAAATGCTAAAAATTCTAAATGTAGTGTAAGTTGTGAATCTCTTATGTTAGATGATATCTCAAGATCTGATACAATACCAGTAAATGATATTAGAACAGATGAAGTTGAATTTTCTCATGAAGCTAAAATAGGAAAAATAAGTGACAAAACAATTTTTTATTTAATGTCAAGAGGATTGTCTGAAGAAGATGCTAAAGCAATGATTGTTAGAGGTTTTGCTTATCCAATTTCTAAAGAACTTCCTGTAGAATATGCTGTAGAAATGAATAATTTAATTAATTTGGAATTAGAGGGGGCTATTGGATAATATGGAAAAATTAAAATTAAATAATACACCAGTAAGAACAGCAAGAAATTTTGCAATAAATAATATAGAAGTCCTTTTTGAAATGCCAAAAGAAATCCGAAAATTTAAAAATGTTGAGATTATAAATGATAAAAGTATAATAGATAATGAAGTCTCAAATAAGGAATTAACTTATGGAACAGGTAAAATTTTAGAAAAACTTATATTTGAGGAAGCAAATAACAAAATAAGAATACAAACAACAAAACAAAAAGAAGATATTAAAATTATATATAATTTTGATGATAACAATTTAAATTTAATAAATCAAATAGAAATAATAGCAAACAATGACACAAATGTCACAATTATATATAAGTCAAAAACATCAAGAACATGTTTTCATAATGGAATTGTAAGAACAACAGCAAAAGAAAATGTACAATTAAATGTTACAATAGTTAATATGTTAAATGAAAATACAGATAATTTTGAAGCAATAGAAAATACACTTTATCAAAATTCAAATGTAAAATATACAATTATTGATATTGGTGGAAAAACAAGTGTATCAAATTATTATTCAAATATAATTGGAACTAATGCAAGTAATGATTTAAAAACAATTTATTTGGGAAGAAATAATCAAATAAAAGACATAAATTATATTGCAGAATTAAAAGGAGAAAAAACAAATATTGATATAGATGTTCAAGGGGCTTTAAAAGACGAAGCAAAGAAAAATTTTAAAGGAACAATTGATTTTAAAAGAGGTTGTAAAAAAGCTAAAGGAAATGAAAATGAAAATTGTATGTTGCTATCTAATAAAGCAAAATCAATAGCATTACCAATGTTATTATGTACAGAAGAAGATGTAGAAGGAAATCATTCAACATCTTCAGGAAAAGTAGATGAAAAACAATTATTTTATATTATGGCAAGAGGAATAAGTTATAAAGAAGCGGTTAAATTAATTGTAAAGTCTAAATTTAACAATATAATTGAAAAAATAAAAGATGATAATTTAAAAGAAGAAATCCTAAAAGAAATAGATGAAAGATTAGATTAGTATAAATTAAAAACCTCTTTCAAATTGAAATCTAAGAGGTTTTTAATTTAATGATAGGGAGGTTTTATGAAAGCTCAAGAAATAAAAAAAGATTTTCCACTATTACTAAAACGTGATATTGCTTATTTAGATAGTGGCGCTACATCTCAAAGACCAATTCAAGTAATAAAAGCAATAGAAGAATTTTATGAAAAGGAAAATGCAAATCCACATAGGGGATCATATGAATTAAGTGTTGAGGCAACTGAAGAATATGAAAATACAAGGGCAAAAATTGCAAAATTTATTAATGCAAAACATACGGAAGAAGTAATATTCACAAAAAATGCAACAGAAAGTTTAAACTTAATAGCATATTCTTATGGAATGGATAACTTAAAAAAAGATGATGAAGTAGTTATATCTATAATGGAGCATCATTCTAATTTAGTACCTTGGCAAAAAATAACAAAAGCCACAGGAAGTAAATTAAAATATATGTATATTAATAAAAATTTTGAGATATCTGATGAAGAAATAGAAAACAAAATTACAGACAAAACAAAAATTGTTGGAATTACACATGTTTCAAATGTTTTAGGAACAATTAACAATGTAAAAAAAATAATTGAATGTGCACATAAAAAAGGAGCCATTGTTGTAGTAGATGCTTCACAAAGTATTCCTCATATGAAAATTGATGTACAAGACTTAGATGCAGACTTTTTAGTATTTTCAGGACATAAAATGTTAGCTCCCCTTGGAGTTGGTGTGCTATATGGAAAGAAAGAAATTTTAGATAAAATGACACCATTTCTAATGGGTGGAGAAATGATAGAATATGTGTATGAACAGGAAACAACATTTGCACCTTTACCATATAAATTTGAAGCAGGAACACAAAATGTAGAAGGTGTTGTAGGATTAGGAGCAGCAATTGATTATATAGAAAAAATTGGATATAATCAAATACAAGAATTAGAAGATGAAATAGTTTCATATGCAAAACAGGAATTATCAAAACTAGATTATTTAACATTATATATAACTCCAAATTCTAAAAATCATTCAAGTGTAATTTCATTTAACATTAAAGGAGTTCATCCTCATGATGTAGCTAGTATATTAGATTCAGAAGGAGTATGTATTCGTTCAGGAAACCATTGTGTACAACCACTTATGAGATTTTTGGATATTGATTCAACATGTAGAGCAAGTTTCTATTTTTATAATACTAAAGAAGATGTTGATAGACTTGTTCATGCTTTAAATAAAACTTATGAAATGTTTAAGAAATATATAAATAAATAACGAAAAAATGTTTGAAAATACATTGGCAAATTAATATAAAAATGATATATTTAACTACAGTTGGTTGGACTATCTATCCCTCAGCATAAGTGCATAGAATGGCAAGAGATTCTGTGCTTTATGCTCTTGCTAATCTATGCATTTATGCTAATTTAGCTTAAATGTAAATTTTACGTAAAATATATTGTCACAGAAAAAATTGAATGTCAATAGAAAGGTGAAAAAATGGAAGATTTAAATAATATTTATAATGACTTAATAATGGAACATAGTATGAATTCATATAATAAAAAGAAATTAAATAAATGTGATTTGTGTGAAATGGGTAATAATCCAAATTGTGGAGATGAAATAGAAATTCAATTAAAACTAAATGGAGATAAAATAGAAGATATGGCATTTACAGGACATGGATGTGCCATATCACAAGCTTCAACATCTATAATGATAGATACTTTAAAAGGAAAAACAATAGAAGAAGCAAGAGAAATTATAAAAACATTTATAGAAATGATTAAAAGAGAAACAACAGATGAAGAAGAATTAAAAAAATTAGAAGATGCCATTGCATTTAGAAATATTTCAAATATGCCAGCAAGAGTAAAATGTGCTTTACTTGCATGGCACACAGTAGAAGATATGATAAATAAGACTGAAAAGTAAGTATTAAGGAAGGAATAAAAAATGGAAAATAAAAAGGTACTAGTTGGAATGAGTGGAGGAGTGGACAGTAGTGTATCTGCATTATTACTGAAGCAAGAAGGATATGAACCAATAGGAATTACATTAGAACTATTTGGAGAAAATAATTTTAATGCAAATGAAGATGCTAAAAATGTATGTAATTCAATAGGAATATCACATTACACATCTGACTGCAAAGAACAATTCAAAAAAAATGTAATACAAAATTTCATAAAGTGCTACGCAAACTGTGAAACTCCAAATCCATGTATAGAATGTAATAGATACATGAAATTTGGGTATATGTGGAAAAAAGCAAAAGAATTAGGCTGTAATTATATTGCTACAGGACATTATGCAAAAACTGAATACTCTGAAAAATATGGTAAATGGGTATTAAAAAAATCAAATGTGGTAAAAAAAGACCAAAGTTATGTTTTATGGAACATTCCAAAGGAAATACTAGAACATGTAATATTTCCATTATCAGAGTTTGAAAATAAAGAACAAATTAGGGAAATAGCTAGGAAAAACAACTTAAATGTTGCTGAAAAAGAGGATAGTGAAGACATTTGTTTTATACCAGATGGAAATTATAAAAAATTTCTAGAAAATAATTCTGATATAAAACCTAAAACAGGAAATATAGTAACAAAAAAAGGAGAAATACTAGGAAAACATACGGGATTATATAATTACACAATAGGACAACGAAAAGGCTTAGGGATATCATATTCAGAGCCACTATTTGTGTTAGGATTTAATTCTCAAAGAAATGAAGTTATAGTTGGAACTAAAGACGAATTATATAAAAAAGAACTAGTTGTAGGAGATATAAATTTATTATTATTTGATGAAATTGAAGATACATTAGAAGTAAATGTAAAAATAAGATATTCGTCAAAAGAAGCTAAAGCAAAAATTAAACAAGAAGGAAAATATATTAAAGTAGAATTTGAAGAACCTCAAAAAGCAATTACTCCAGGACAATCTGCAGTATTTTACATAGGTGATATTGTTGTAGGTGGAGGAAAAATCGTTTGAAAAAGTCATGAAAAATTTTTATGGCTTTTTTCGATTTAACATTATTTTAAAAAATACAAATAGATAAAAATCAATAAAATATTAAGAAATAACTGTATTGAAAAATATGAATAGATATGCTACTATAAAGATATATTTAGATGTTTTACAATATAAAAGAGGAATAATTTATGATTAAAAAAAAGGCAAAAATATTTAAAATTATAATGTTTATAGTTGCAATATTATTAATAATAGGAATTATAATATATTTATTCCCAGTAATGAAGGATTTATCAACACATGAAGGGCAATTAGCTTTTAAAGCAAGAATTGAACAAAGTGGAATATTGGGATTTTTAATACTGCTTGGATTACAAATTGCACAAATCTTTTTAGTAATATTGCCAGGAGAGCCTTTAGAAATACTAGCAGGAATGTGCTATGGAGCTATAGGAGGAGCAATATTTATATTTTTCTCAGTAGCATTAACAACAACAATAATATTTTTATTAGTTAGAAAATTTGGCAGAAAATTTATAGAGCAATCTTTTGATAAAGAAAAAATAGATAAAATTGAAAAAAGCAAAATATTTCAAAACCCTAAAAACATAGAATTTATATTAGCAATATGTTTTGCAATAACAGGAGTTCCAAAAGATATTTTGATTTATGTTGGAGGATTACTTCCAATTAGACCTATAAGGTTTATTTTAATAGCTACATTTTGTAGATTTCCATCTGTAATATCATCTACAATTGCTGGACAATATTTTTCAGAAGGAAATTGGAAAATTAGTCTATTAATATACGGAATTACTTTTATTGTTACAATATTAGCATTAATAATTATTAGAATTTTTGATAAAAACAAAATTACAGAAAAGGCTTTAAAAGATTTAAAATAAATTTAAGCATTGTTTTTTTATATTGTATATGCTAAAATATGGTGGAAAAGAAATTCACCATATTTTTTATTTTTGGGAAATATTAAGTATTGCATAAAAATAATTGGTGAAAAATAAAAAAGTAATTCGGTAATATGTCAATAGAAAAATAAAAATTTCTCAAAAAAATTTTTGAGAAAAAAGGGTACAACAA
>CALYAA010000003.1 GCA_944393385.1 uncultured Clostridia bacterium | reverse complement strand
TTTAATTATTTTTTTTTATTTTTATTTTTTTTTTTTTATTTTATATTTTATTATTATTAATTTTTAATATTTTTTTTTATTTAATTAATTTTATTTATTTTTATTATTTTTTTTTTTTTATTTTTAATTTAATTATTATTAAACTTAAATATTTATTTTTTATTTAATTTATTTATATTTTTTTATTTAAAATATTTTTAATTTTAATTATTAAAATTTTTATTTTCTATTAATTGCTTTTCATATTCACTTACTTCGACATTAATTAAAATATGTTCATCACCAACAAAAGTTAAACACTCTCCTCTTCTTAAAGATTTTATTTCTAATTTTTCTTTTTCAGATATATTTGAATATTGTGATAATAATTTTATATTTTCTTCTTCTAGTGAAAAAAATGTTTTTATACTAGAATTATTTAAAATACTTTTTCCATATGCACCATTATCTAAACTAAATAAATCAGAAATATCTTGAGTTATTGCAACACTACTTCCTCCATATTTTCTAATAGTTTTAAAAATTTTATAAATAAATTTTGCTACATCTTTATTTGAAGTTACTCCAATTAGCCTCCAAATTTCATCTAAATAAATTGACTTTTTTATATTTCTATTAACTTTTATTTTATCCCAGAATAATTCAACAAATAAATACATTCCATATTTCATATTATCTTCACCTAATTCATATACATCTGCAATAATTAATTTATTATTTAATTCAATATTAGTATAGTTATTAAAAAATTTTAAAGAACCTTTAATAAATGGAATTAATTTTATTTTAAATTTTTTAGTTTTTTCTTCATTTAATATATTATAAAAATCTTCTAATATTGGCATATCTGTTGTTGTTTTAAATTTATTATTTTTATATAAAGAATTATCATTAAATGTGATATTTTTTAATTTATATACTTCAATAATTTTTTCTTCTAGTACTGCTTTTTCTTCTTCATTTAATTCTCCAAATATTAAATTAAAAAAACCTATTAATTTTCCAATCTTAGTTGCTAAATAACCATGTTCATTTTCTTCTATGCTCTCTTTTCTAATGTCAAATACATTAATAAAGTTTTCTGATGTAGTTCCAAGTTTTATAATAGTACCATTTAAATTATTTGCTAATTCAATATATTCCCTCTCTGGATCTATTACATATTGTTCTATTCCAAGTAAGACATTTCGCAAAATTATTGCTTTTGTGTAATATGATTTTCCTGCTCCACTAGTTCCAAAAATACACATATTTGCATTTTTATACTTATCAGTATTATACCTATCAATTAAAACAATAGAATTATTATACATATTGTTCCCTATATAAATTCCCTCATCATCAAAAATTGACGATGACATAAATGGATATGTACAAATCAATCCATTTGTTAATATATTTCTTTTTCCTACATTTTTTAAGTCTTTATTATTTTCTAATAATGGTAAGCATGATAAAAATAGTTGTTCTTGTCTAAAATTTGCTCTTTTAATTTGTAATCCCCTACTCTGTAATATTCCTTCTACTTTATCTATATTATAAAATAATTCTTTTTTATCATTTGAAAATAAATTAATATAAATATATAAAAAATATAATTCTTCATTATTTAGCTGCATTTCCCTTCTTATATATTTTGCATCATTATAAGTTGATTCGGCAATATCTATGTCTTGTCTATTATCATTAAATTTTTTTAATTCATATCCTACATTACCAATATTATATGTTAATTCTTTTATGACTTTTTGTGTATCACATTTTTCATAATAAATAGAAATATTCATATTAATATTTGTTTCTAATAGTGATTTTAATATTAAATCATTATTTTCTCTATAATAATTTATTATAATAAGTCCAGAATAAAAGTAATCATCAATTTCTATAAATTTTGGATTATTAAAATTTATATAAGATGGTGAAAAAAAATCTTTATCTAAAAAGGATCCTTCTTCTAAATTTATTTTTTTATTTTTGTTTTTAATTATATATTTGATTCTTTCTTTTATTATGTTTTTTAATAATTTAATTTCATTATTTAAATTTTTATTTAATAAATTATTTTCTTTTTCTTTTTTTATTAATTTATTTTTATTATTTGTTTTTTTATTTAATAAATTATTTTCTTTTTCTTTTTTTATTAATTTATTTTTATTATTTAAATTTTTATTTAATAAATTATTTTCTTTTTCTTTTTTTATTAATTTATTTTTATTATTATTTTTTTTATTTAATAAATTATTTTCTTTTTCTTTTTTTATTAATTTATTTTTATTATTTATTTTTTTATTTAGTAAATTATTTTCTTTTTCTTTTTTTATTAATTTATTTTTATTGATTGTTTTTTTATTTATTATTTTTCACCTCTTTATTTTTCTAAAAATATTTTTGTATTAAAAAAAGAAAATAATATTTTTTTTATTTCTTCTTTGTTACATTCAATAGATAAGTTTCCACATCTTAATAAAGCATCTTTTATTTTAAAATATTTTTCATTTAATTCTTGAAAAATATTTTCTTCATTATTTTGAGTTGAATTTTTTATAATTAAAAAAATATTTTTTGAAGCAGATTTATTTTTTTGATTTTTTAGTTTTAAAAATTCAATATAATTGTCTGCATATTTTTTGATTATTTTATTACTTTCTTTCTTCTGATTATTTTTAATCTTTTCAATATGATTTGTTAAATCTTCTTTTTTACTTTGAATTAAAATTTGAATTTCAAAATTACATGATTTTAAAAATGATTTATAAGAATTTAAAACAGATTCTTTTTCTAATTGAGTTTTTAAATTAAAATTAATTGGATTTACTTTTATTATTTTTATATATTTATTTTTTCTAATTTTAATAATACCTTTATCATAAATTTTTTCAATTGGTATCCATTTTTGTATTGAATTAATTTATCTCATCTCCTTTTCAAAAAATTTTATAATTACTAATTGGGAAATTTAATAAAAATAAATGAATTAAAACTTTAAATAAGAACTAAGTTATATATAATTTTCTAACTTTGTTTTTATTATACTCTATTTTTTTTAAATGTCAAGAAAAACACATTGACAAAATTCGACAATAATTTTAAACTTTTTTGAATAAATTTAATTTTATCTTGTTATTATAATTTTAATGCTTCTTTATTAAAATTATAAAAATTTTTTTATTCATGTATAATAAAAAAAATTTTGAACATAATATGGTCATAAGGTTATTAATAGTTGAGTTAAGAGTTATGATAGATTAATAATTAGTTTATTATAATTTGAACAAAGATATATATTAGTTTATTTAAAGTAGATTAATATATGTCGGCGATAAAAATATATAATGTATATGTAAGCTATATTTTTATTTAACTTTTGATAAAATTTTTGCTTAAATATTTTATATATGGTTAAATTATATGTTATATATTCGAACTAAGATTATACTTATAATATATGGGGTTATTACTAGTCCTTTATGGATGAATATAGTTTCTACTATTGTATTTATAGTCGAACAACTGATTAATATATGTGGTATATAGTTTATTTGTATAGCAATATACATTAGATTAGACTATTATGTATATTAGTTTGAGTTAAGATTATTATTAGCTTTATAGATAATAGCTAAGAGATAGTTTTTCTCTTAGCTATTAATATTTTATATATCAAGATTTTTTACAAATTTTGCATTTTTCTCTATAAATTTTCTTCTAGGATCGACTTCATCTCCCATTAAAAGAGTAAAAATTTCATCAGCTTTCATTGCATCATCCATTGTTACTTGAATTAAAGTTCTTTTCTCTGGGTTCATTGTTGTTTCCCATAATTGTTCAGGGTTCATCTCCCCTAAACCTTTATATCTTTGAATTGATAATGAATCTCTTGCAATACCTTTTTGTTCTAATTCAGCAAAAGCTTTTTCAAGCCCCTCATCTGTATAACAATAAATATCTTCCATGCCCTTTTTTGCCAACTTATATAATGGTGGTTGTGCAAGATAAACATTCCCATTTTCAATAAGAGGTCTCATATATCTAAAGAAAAATGTTAACATAAGAGTTCTAATATGTGCGCCATCAACATCTGCATCAGCCATAATTATAACTTTTCCATATCTAATTTTAGTAATATCAAAGTCCTTTCCAATACCTGCACCAACAGCAACAATTACAGGATTTAATTTATCATTTCCATAAATTTTATCAGCTCTTGCTTTTTCAACATTAAGCATTTTTCCCCATAAAGGTAAAATTGCTTGGAACTTCCTATCTCTACCTTGTTTAGCACTACCACCAGCAGAATCTCCCTCAACAATATAAACTTCACATTCATCTGCATTTTTACTACTACAATCAGCTAACTTTCCAGGAAGAGTTGAAGTTTCAAGAGCACTTTTTCTTCTAACAAGTTCTCTAGCTTTTCTTGCTGCTTCCCTAGCTCTTGCTGCACTTACACATTTTTCTAGAATTGATTTTGCTACATTAGGATTTTCCTCTAAAAATGTTGACAATGCCTCATTTACCATTGATTGAACGATACCAGCAACTTCACTATTTCCTAATTTGGTTTTTGTTTGTCCTTCAAATTGAGGTTCTTTTACTTTTATAGAAATAACCGCTGTTATTCCTTCTCTTATATCCTCACCTTGTAAATTAGAATCTTTATCTTTTAATAAATTATGTGCTCTAGCATAATCATTAAAAACTTTAGTTAATGCTCTCTTAAATCCTTCAAGATGAGTTCCTCCTTCAATTGTATTTATATTATTAACAAATGTATAAATATTTTCAGAATAACTTGTTGTATATTGCATTGCAATTTCAACAGGAACTTCTCCATCTTTTTCTATATATATTGGTTCTTTGTGTAAGCATTCCTTATTCTTATTTAAAAATTGTACAAAAGATCTTAATCCACCTTCGAAACAAAAATCTGCTTTTTTTATATTTTCTGAATCTCTATGATCTTCGAAAATAATTCTTAATCCCTTTGTAAGAAATGCCATTTCCCTAAATCTGGTTTCTAATACTTGATAATCAAATTCTTGTGTTTCAAAAATTGTATCATCTGCAAGAAATCTTACTTTTGTTCCTGTTTTATCTGAATCTCCTATTCTCTCTAATTTTCTTACAGTTTTTCCTTTTTCAAAATACATTTGATATATTCCACCATCTCTTTGAATTGTTACTTCAACCCAATTAGATAAAGCATTTACTACTGAAGCACCTACTCCATGTAATCCTCCAGAAACTTTGTAACCACTATCTCCACCAAATTTTCCACCAGCATGTAAAACTGTATAAACTGTTTCCGCAGTAGAAATTTTTGTTTTTGGATGTATTTCTACAGGAATGCCTCTTCCGTTATCCTCAACACTCATAACATTTCCTGGTTCTATAATTATTTTAATTTCTGTACAATATCCAGCTAAAGCTTCATCAACACAGTTATCAACAATTTCATATGCCATATGGTGCAATCCTCTTACAGAAGTACTTCCAATATACATACCTGGTCTTTTTCTTACAGCCTCTAGTCCTTCTAATACTTGGATTTGTTCTGCTCCATATTTATGATTATATTTCTCCATCTTCTATCCTACCTTCCTTCACATTTCCATCTATAACATTATATAAAAAATATTTAGTTTTTTCAAGTACAATTTTATCTGTACATGTAATAATAACTTGAATATTTTGGATATTTTTTAAAAAACTTTGTCTTCTTTTTTCATCTAATTCAGACATAAAATCATCTAACAATAATATTGGATATTCACCAATTTCATCATAAATAACATTTAGTTCTGCAAGTTTTAAAGAAAGCATTGCAGTTCGATGTTGACCTTGAGAACCATATATATCAACTTGTTTATCATTTAAAAAAACAGAAAAATCATCATGATGAATTCCATGTGTTGTATATCCTCTAATTATATCTAATCTTCTTTTTGATTTTAACTCATTTATAAAATTTTGTCTAGTACTTGCATCAGAAAAATATTTAATCTTTATATTTTCTTTATTTTGGGTAATATTAAAATGAATTTCTTTTATTTTTTTTTGAATTTTTTCTATAAATTCATTTCTATATTCATAAATTTTTATTCCATATTCAACTAATTTTTCATCCCAAATATCTAAAAGATTTTCATCTTTTTTCTCTAATTTTATTTGTTTTAAATAATTATTTCTTTGTTCTAATGTTTTTTTATATAATGTTAGCAAATACATATAATTAGGTCTTAATTGACTAATCATAATATCCAAAAATTTCCTTCTGTTTTGTGGACCTCCTTTTAAAATATTAATATCATCAGGAGTAAATATAACTGTATGAATATTTCCTAATAATTCACTTAATTTTTTTAATTTAATCCCATTTAAATAAATATTTTTTTTATCTTCAATTTCGATTTTTATTTTACCTTCACGATCTAATTTTTTAAAATTAATTTCAATTATAGATTTATTTTCATTAAATTTAATTAATTCTTTATCATTATTTGTTCTAAAAGATTTTCCTATACTTCCTAAAAAAATTGATTCAATAATATTTGTTTTTCCTTGAGCATTTTCCCCATAAAAAACATTTATATTATCATGTAATTTAATTTCTTGAGTTTTATAATTTCTAAAATTATTTAATTTAATACTAGTTATCCACATTTTATTCTCCATTTGTGTATAATTTATTATTTTTTTAACAATTAATTTTATTTATCAAAAATAAAATTGTCTTATTTTTGATTTTCGTGCGTCGATTTTTCTTGATATTTCAATTTTATCTGATTTTTTTTATTTTAAAACTATTTTTTTTAATTTTTATTTTAATTTTAAAAATTTTTTCATAATTTTAGTGATAAAGTTATATTGCTAAAAAATAAAAACGTCTTATTTTTGATTTTCATGCGTTGTTTTTCTTGTATCTCAAACAAATACTGGTCAGATTAAGTATCTGACCAGATTTTTTCATAAAAATTAATCTTTTAATCTTATTGGCAAAATCATGTAAACATATTCATTGTTTTCAATAGGTTTAATCAAACATGGAGAAATACTTGTTCCAAATTCTACAAACACCTCTTCATCGTCTATTGCCTTTAAAGCATCTAAAAAATATTTAGGATTAAATCCAACTTCTATATTTTTTCCTTCTGTAGAAATAAATATTTCTTCTTTTGCTTCTCCTGTCTGATTTGTACAAGATATTATAATTTTTCCTATATCAACAGAAACTTTTACTGGATATTTTTTTTCTTTTTCAATAGATGATGCTGAAATTAAGCTAATTCTTTCAAAACTATCTTGTAAATTATTTTTATTTACTCTTATTCTAGTTTCCCATGTATTTGGAATAACTGATTTATAATTTAAAAATTCACCATCTAAAGTTCTAGAAACTATTTTGCAATTTTCCATTTCAAATAATGCTTGATTTTTTGCAATTCCAATTTTAATATTTTCAAATGAATCAGATAATATTTTATTAATTTCATTTAATGTTTTTCCTGGTATAACAGCTTTAAAATCAGATACTTTTACTGGTAGATAAATGCTTCTTAAAGCCAATCTAAAACCATCAACTGCAACAACATTTAGTTTATTGTTTTCCACTTCAAATAAACAACCTGTGAATATCTGTCTATTTTCTTCTGTACTAACTGCAAATATTGTTCTTTTAATCATATTTTTTAGCATATTTTGTTCTAAATCAATTGAATTTTCAACTTCTATTTTGGGTAATTCTGGAAATTCATCAGGATTCATTGTTGTAAGTTTATATAATGCTCCTTCACACTCAATTTCCAACAAATTATTTTCATTTAATGTAATATAAATTTCTGAATCTGGTAATTTTCTAATTATTTCGCTAAACATTATAGCATTTACTACTGTACTTCCCTGTTGTTTAACATCACTATCAATAATATACTCGATTCCTAATTCCATATCATAAGTAGTTAATCTAATTTGATTATCATTAGTTTGTATAAGTATTCCTTCTAATATAGGATTGGTAGTTTTTGAAGCTACACCTTTTATTACGGAATTTAAAGCTTTAAGGAGAGTATCCTTATAACAAACAATTTTCATTTTTTTACACCTTTCTTTCATTTTTTTTGCTTTTCTATTAATTATAATAATATATATAAATATAATTAGTAGTAGTAGTAGTAGGTCCTGTGGATAATGTGGAAAACTATGTGGAAATATATAATCCCTAGGATTTTTTCTTGTGTATAACTTAGTGGATAACTTAATGTTTTCTCCACAGGAAAAATTTCAAATTGTGGATAATGTAGTTTTAAACAGTTTATTAACACACTTTCCACATTTGGTTGTGGATAATCAATTAAGCCGTTCCGTAAGTAATGATAACTTTTTTGTAACCAAACAAAAGATTTGGAGAACAGTTATTCAATAATTCTCTATAATGTATATATTTTTCTATTGTTCACCATTTATAATAATATTTTTCACACTTTCCACAATTAGCCTTGTGTTATTTTTTTCTTTTATTTCATTTTCAATTTTCTTACAAGCATGCATTACAGTTGAATGATCTCTATTTCCAAAGTCCTCTCCTATCTTAGGATAAGACATATTTGCAACTTCTCTACATAGATACATTGCAATTTGCCTTGGAAAAGCAATTTCGTTTGAACGCTTATTACTTGATAAATCATTTTTATCGACACTAAAATATTTAGCTACGATGTCCTTAACATAATCTGATGATAAAACTTTTTCATTTTCTGCTTTAAATTCATTTATGGTATTTTCTGCCAATTCAATAGATATTTGAGTATGCATTAATGAAGCTCTCGCAATCATTTTATTAAAAACACCTTCTAATTCTCTTATGTTAGATTCAATTTTTGTTGCAATATTTGCTAATATACTGTCATCTACTGAGATTTTTTCATCTTGAGCTTTTCTTCTTAATATTGCTAAACGTGTTTCGTAATCTGGACATGATATATCTGCAAGTAGTCCCCATTCAAATCTTGATTTTAACCTATCTTCTAAAAGTTGAATTTCTTTTGGGGGTCTATCGCTTGAAATAATAATTTGTTTTTTCTCTTCATACAATTCATTAAATGTATGAAAGAATTCCTCTTGAACTTGTTTTTTTCCAGCAATGAATTGAATATCATCAATAAGTAGTACATCGATTTTTCTATATTGATTTCTAAATACTTCCATTTTATTGTCTTTAATAGCATTAATCATATGATTTGTAAATTTCTCAGATGTTACATATAAAATCTTATAATTTCTGTAATTTTTTAAGATTCTATTTCCAATTGCATGCATTAAGTGTGTTTTCCCTAATCCCACTCCTCCATATAGGAATAAAGGATTATAAGCTTCAGATGGTTTATCTGCTACTGCAAGTGCTGCTGCTTGGGCAAATCTGTTATTATTTCCAACGACGAAAGTATCAAAAGTATATTTTGGATTTAAAATTTTATTAGAAAGTTCTATTTCACTATCTAATTCTTCGTTTTCAGAATCAGATGGAACAACTTCATCTTTCATTTCCATATTTGTTTTTTCGTCATTATAAATAATAGTTAATGCTCGTTCCTTGTTTGTTAAGTATTTGAAAGTGTTTATAATTAAATCTCCAAATCTTTTACCTAAAAAATTTGCATTATAATCAGTATTAGATCTTATTGTTATTCTTTCATCATCGATAGATACTAATTTTAAAGGTAAAATCCATGTATCATATGCAATTGAGGATAATTCATCTTTAATAAGTTCTTTTGCTTGTCTAAAAAGTTCTTCATAATCACTTTGCATATTCAAAACATCCTTTCAAAATATTTATATAACATAAGTTATCCACAAAGTTATCCACAGGTGTGGATAACTTTGTAATAATTATGAAATAAACTTAGTTTTTTTTACAAACATTTATTTATTGATAAATTTATAAAGTTTGATTTTTATAAGCTTCTTTTATAATATCAAATTATTACAAAATTCGTCAATAGAATTGTGGATAATTTTTTAAAAATTGTGGATAACTTAAAAAAATTTCCTAAAAACTATAAAATGTTACAAAAATATTACAAAAAAGCTTTTGTTTTTACGTTATACTATATTTTTTGGGAAAAAGCAATAATTTAAAGGTAAAATTTAAAAAAAATTTTAAATTTCCAAAAACTCTTGACAAATGCCAGTATCATGATGTATAATCGATTTACTTGTTATTTTGTAACAAATATTTCCTTAAAAGGAATTAACATATAAAAATTAAGTAGGAGGTGCAATAACTATGAAAAGAACATTCCAACCAAAAAACAGACAAGAAAAAAGAGAACATGGATTTATGAAAAGAATGTCAACAAGAGCTGGAAGAAATGTATTAAAAGCTAGAAGAGCAAAAGGAAGAAAAAAAATCTGTGCATAATTAAAAATATTATAAACTTATTAAATTCTAGGATAAAAATCCTAGAATTTAAACAAATAATTGACCTTTAAAAATATAATACCTTATATAAGTAATGAAAGGAAAGAAAGTTAGAAGATGAAAGAAACAGAAATGTTAAAAAAAAATTATGAATTTAGAACTGTTCTAACAAAAGGTCATTTTTTCATTGGAAAACAATTAAAAGTTGTAATTTTAAGAAATAGAAAAAAATGTAAATTACTTGGAATAGCTATAAGTGCAAAAAATGGAAAAGCTTACCTAAGAAATCGCACCAAGAGATTAATTAGGGAAGGGTATAAAGCATTAGAAACAAGTATTGAAAATGGTTATACTATAGTAATTTTAATTAAAAATAATGTGAATTTAAAGAATTTGAAATATATTGATATATTAAATGAATTAAAAGATACATTAAAAAAAGCTCAAATATTTTTTATAGAAAAAAATATAGAGTAGAAGGTAGAATTATGAAAAAAATATTTATATATTTAATTGAATGGTATCAAAAACATATATCAATAATTTTAGATGCAAAAAATATTAAATGCAAATATTACCCAACATGTTCAGAATATACCAAACAAGCAATTATAAAATATGGATGTATAAAAGGTATTTTTCTTGGTGGAAAAAGAATTTTAAAATGTAATCCTTTTTCTAAGGGAGGATATGATCCATTAAAATAGAAAGGGGTATAAGGATGATAGCACCATTTGCAAACTTATTTGGATATATATTAAATTTTATTTATAATGTAGTTAATAATTATGGATTAGCAATTATAATTTTTTCAATTTTAATAAAATTATTAATGTTACCCATTTCAATAAAGCAACAAAAGACAATGAAGAAAACTACTAAAATACAAAATAAGATGAAAGAAATCCAATTTAAATATAAAAATGATCCAGAAAATTTAAATAGAGCAACTATGGAATTATATAAATCAGAAAATATGAGTCCTTTTAGTGGTTGTTTTAGTGCAATTGTACAAATTATTTTATTATTTGCAGTATTTTATCTAGTTAGATCTCCATTAACTTATATGAAAAAAGTTGATAGTGAAGTAATTAGTAAATATACCACAATAATGCAACAAAATGAATTAACCACAAATAGTGCATATCCAGAAATAGAAATTATAAGAGATATAGATAAAATAAAACAATTAAAGGTACAACAGGAACAAAATCAAAGTAATGCAGAACAAAACAATAATGAGAACGATGAAAAAAATGAGGAAAAGATTGATATTTCTGAAATTAAAGATGAGGAACTAGATGCTTTAAATATTAATATGGAATTTTTAGGATTAAATTTAGCACAAGTTCCAACAAATACAACAGATTGGAAGGCATATATTATTCCTATATTATATGTACTTGTATCAATTATTTCTTTAAGATTAACAAATCCTACAAAAACAAAAAAGAAAAATGCAAAGGAAGATAATGAAAAAGAAGAATTTGATCCAATGTTACAAATGAATAAAAATATGAATATAATGTTTCCAATTATGTATTTAACTGTTGCTTTAATAGCACCATTAGGTTTAGCTTTATATTGGTTAACAAATAGTCTTTTAATGATAATTGAAAAGTTAACTTTAAATAAGATATTAAAAGATGAGGAGGAATAAGTATGGCCAAAAGTATCATTTCAGAGGGAAAAACAAAACAAGAAGCAATTGAAAAAGGTTTAAAGGCAATTAAATTGCCTAAAGAATTGTGTGAAATAAAAGTTTTAAATGATAATAAAAAAAGTTTTTTTGATATCTTAGCTCCAACAATTGTTAAAGTTGAAATAAAAGAAATTGAAGCTAAAAAACCAGAAAAAATTGAAATGACAACTACTGAAGAAGAATTAAATACTGCAAAAAATAATATAGAAATATTTTTAAAAGAATTTTTCGATAAAGCCCAAATTGATGTTGAAACAAAGGTTGATATAAAAGAAAAATGTATATATATTTCAATTAGTGGAAAAAATATTGGAAATTTAATAGGATATAGAGGAGATGCTCTATACGCTTTAGAAAATATTTTAAAAGCGATTGCTAATAAAAAATCAGAAAATAGAGTAGTTGTTAGATTGGATATAGAAGATTATAAACAAAAAAGAGAACAAACATTAAGAGAATTTGCATTAAAAAAGGCACACTTAGTTGAAAAAACTGGAAAAAGTATAACATTAGAACCAATGAAAGCATATGAAAGAAAGATAATTCATACTGTTTTACAAGAAAGTGGTAAAGTTGAAACAAGAAGTATAGGTATTGAACCAAAAAGAAGAATTGTAATAACAAAAAAAGAAAATTAATATATAAAATAAATCGGAAGTCAAAGTTCAGATTTTAATCAAAAGATTAAAAACAAATTTTGACTTTTTTTCTTATATAATAGTAAAAAAATATAGTTTCCTATTATATAAAAACCAAAATCACTTGATTTTTTCTTAGAAGTTCAAAGCTGAAGTTTAAAATAAATTGTAAAAAAATTAATTAATAATAGGAAACATAAAATTAATATAAATAAATAGTAAAAATAAATAAATAATAATAAATAAACAAATAATAAAAATAAATAAATAATAAAAATAAATAAATAATAAAAATAAATAAATAATAATAAATAAACAAATAATAAAAATAAGTAAATAATAAAAATAAATAAATAATAAAAATAAATAAATAATAAAAAATAAATAAATAATAAAAATAAATAAATAATAAAAAATAAATAAATAATAAAAATAAACAAATAATAAAAATAAAAAAATAATAAAAATAAATAGATAATAAAAATAAATAAATAATAAAAAATTAAATAAAAAATAAAAATAAAAAAATAAATAATTTAAAAATATTTAAACATATATTAAATTATTATATAATAAAAAAAATGAATTATTTTTATGAACGAAAATGATTTAAAGTAAACTTTAAATTCAAAGATTAAAAAACAAAATTATTTGAAAAAAATGGAAATAAAAAAGGAGGAATTAATGTGAGCACAATTGTAGGTATATCTACAGCACCTGGGATAGGCGGGATTGGAATAATAAGAATGAGTGGAGATGACTCTTTTAGAATTTTAGATAAAATTTTTGTTCCAAAACATAAACAAGATTTAAAAGATATAAAAGGCTATACAATTAAATATGGAAATATAGTAGAAAATAATAAAATAATTGATGAAGTATTAGTGTCATATTTTAAAGCACCAAAAAGTTATACAACAGAAAATATGTGTGAAATAAATTCGCATGGAAGCAATTTAATTATAAAAAATATATTGGAAATATGTTTAAAAAATGGTGCTCAAATGGCGGAACCTGGTGAATTTACTAAAAGAGCATTCTTAAATGGAAGAATAGATTTAGCACAAGCTGAATCTGTAATAGATATAATAAATGCAAAATCAGATAGAGAAGCAAAAAGTGGAATAAAACAATTAGAAGGATTTTTATCAAAAGAAATAAAAGAGATAAAACAAAGTATACTGGATGTTTTAGTTAATATTGAAGTAACAATTGACTATCCTGAATATGATACTCCAGAAGTACAAAAAAATGAAATAAAAAATATGCTTGAAAATATTGGAAAAAGATTAGAGAAATTAGAAAAATCATTTGATAATGGAAAAATAATAAAAGATGGTATAAAAACTGCAATTATAGGAAAACCAAATGCAGGAAAATCATCATTATTAAATGCAATATTAAAAGAAGATAGAGCAATTGTTACAGATATTGCAGGAACAACAAGAGATACAATAGAAGAATATGTAACTATTAATGGTATTACATTAAAATTAATAGATACAGCTGGTATAAGAAAATCAGAAGATTCTGTGGAAAAAATTGGAATTGAAAAATCCATAGAACAAGCTAAAGAAGCTGATTTAATTATTGCTATATTTGACTGCTCTAAAGAGCTAGATAATGAAGATTTAGAAATTCTAAAATTAATAGAAAATAAAAAATCTATTATTTTATTAAATAAATCTGATTTAAAAAATATTTTAGATGAAAATAATATTTTGTTTAAAAATAAATCAAAAAATATTTTAAAAATTTCTGCATTAAATAAAACAGGAATTGATGAATTATATAATAAAATTACTGAAATGTTTCAATTAAATGAAATTAATTTAGACAGTGAAGTACTAATTACAAATGTAAGACACAAAAATATAATATCTAGGGCTATTGAAAACGTTAAATTGTCAAATAAGGCGATTTTAGATAATATGCCTATAGATATCATTGCTATATATATAAAACAGATTTTAGACGATTTAGGAGAGATTACAGGAGAAGTAGTTACTGAAGATATTATTAATGAAATTTTTTCAAAATTTTGTTTAGGAAAATAAAGAAAAGAGGTAAAATAAAATGAGTTATTATGCAGGAGAATATGATGTAGCAGTAATTGGAGCTGGGCATGCAGGATGTGAGGCAGGACTTGCTGCAGCACGATTAGGTATGAAAACTGTTGTTTTTTCAATTAGTTTGGAAGCAGTTGCAAATATGCCTTGTAATCCACATATTGGAGGAAGTTCAAAGGGACATTTAGTAAGAGAAATAGATGCATTGGGTGGTGAAATGGCAAAAAATATAGATAAAACTATGATTCAAATCAAAATGTTAAATACATCAAAAGGCCCAGCAGTTTATTCTTTACGAGCACAAGCTGATAGAAAAAAATATCAAATGGAAATGAAACACACATTGGAAAAACAACATAATTTGGATTTAAAACAAGCAGAAATAGTTGACATAAAAATAGAAAATGATAAAATTAAATCAATAGAAACTGATGTAGGAGCAATATATAATGTTAAAACTTTAATTGTTGCAAGTGGAACATATTTAAGAGGAAAAATATTTATAGGAGAATATTCAAGAGAAAGTGGACCAGATGGTGTATTTCCAGCCAATAAGTTATCTGAATCCTTAAAAAGAAATGGTATACATTTAATAAGATTTAAAACAGGTACACCAGCAAGAATTAATAAAAAAAGTATTGATTTTTCTAAAATGGAAATTCAAAAAGGGGAAGATGATTTAATTCCATTTTCATTTGAAGATAAAATGAAAAAATTTGATCAAGTTGATTGTTATTTAACTTATACAACTGCTGAGACTCATAAAATAATAAGAGAAAATTTACATAGATCTCCATTATTTGCAGGAGTAATTGAAGGAACAGGACCAAGATATTGCCCATCAATAGAAGATAAAGTGGTTCGATTTGCTGATAAAGAAAGACATCAAGTTTTTGTTGAACCAATTGGATTAGATACAGATGAAATGTATATTCAAGGAATGAGTTCTTCATTACCTGAAGATGTTCAAATTGCCATGTATAGAACATTACCAGGATTAGAACATTGTGAATTTACAAGACCAGCATATGCAATAGAATATGATTGTATAGATCCTTCTGATTTAAAACTATCATTAGAATATAAAAAAATTGATGGATTATTTTTTGCAGGTCAAACAAATGGAACTTCAGGATATGAAGAAGCTGCCTGTCAAGGTCTGATTGCTGGAATAAATGCTTCACAAAAAATAAAAGGTAAAGAACCATTGATTTTGGACAGAACAGAAGCTTATATTGGTGTATTAATTGATGATATTGTAACAAAGGGAACTAATGAACCATATAGAATGATGACGTCTAGGGCTGAATATAGATTATTATTAAGACAAGATAATGCGGATTTAAGATTAACTGAAAAAGGACATGCAATTGGCCTAATTTCTGATGAAAGGTATGAAAAATTTCTTCAAAAGAAAAAGAAAATTGAGGAAGAAAAAGAAAGATTACAAAAAACTATTGTAAAACCAACAGAAGAAGTAAATAAATTTCTTAAAAATATGGGAACATCTGAATTAACAACAGGCTCTAGATTATCAGAACTTTTAAAAAGATCTGAAATAACATATGCTTCACTTGAAACAATAGATAAAGACAGACCACATTTACCAGAACAAGTAAGAGAAGAAGTTGAAATTCAAGTAAAATATGATGGATATATAAAATTACAGGAAGCACAAGTTGAGAAATTTAAAAAAATGGAAAAAAAATTAATACCAGAAAATATAGATTATGATGATGTAAAAGGAATTTGTTTAGAAGCTAGACAAAAGTTAAAAAAACATATGCCACATTCTATAGGACAAGCGTCAAGAATATCTGGAGTATCACCAGCTGATATATCTGTATTATTAGTGTATTTACAAAGCAAAAAATGTTAAATATAAGTTATTTTAAAATTCAATTTTAGAATAATAGAGAAAAATATATAATATTAAAATATTAAATAATGTGTATGAGATATAATTTATAAAAAATATAAAAGGAGGTAGTATAATTTAATTATGGAAGAAAAAGAATTTTTTTATCAAATACAAGAAAAATCAGGACTATTGAATCTTAATTTATCTGTGGAGCAAAAATTAAAATTTTACAAATATATGAATATGTTACTTGAATGGAATAGTAAGATAAACCTCACAGCAATAACAGATCCGGAAGAAATTATATTAAAACATTTTATAGATTCTTTAACAATTTATAAAAATTTAACTCGTGGAGCAAAAATTGTTGATGTAGGAACTGGAGCAGGATTTCCTGGAATTCCATTAGCAATTATTGATGAAAATTTGAAATTTACACTTGTTGATTCTTTAAATAAAAGATTAATTTTTTTATCAGAGGTAAAAAGAGAATTAAAATTAGATAACTTAGAAATTATTCATGCCAGAGCAGAAGAAATTGGACAGAATAAAAATTATAGAGAAAAATTTGATATTGCTACATCAAGAGCAGTAGCAAATTTGTCAACATTATCAGAATATTTAATACCACTTGTAAAAATGGGTGGAAAATGTATTTGCATGAAAGCAACAAATATAGAAGAAGAAATAAATCTAGCAAAAAATGCAATTGAAATATTAGGAGGAAAAATAACCAATATAGAAAAATTTAAATTACCACAAAGTGATATAGATAGAACAATTATAACAATTAGTAAAATAAAAAGTACACCAAATAAATATCCAAGAAAAGCAGGAACGCCAAGTAAAGATCCAATGAAATAAAAAATGCTCCACAAAAAATGTGGAGTAATTTTTTTGATTAAATAAGAATTATCAAACAAATATAAAGAACTAATCAATTAATATTTTGTTGTTTATAAACTAAATTTAAAAATATAATATTTTTTTAAATTTATATATAAAAAGCATTGACTTATTATTAAAATTTTTATATTATTATAATGCAAAAGAAAATAAAATAGTGCAAGAAAGAAGGGAATAGAAAATGGGAAAAATAATATCTGTAGCCAACCAAAAAGGAGGAGTTGGAAAAACAACGACAACAGTTAATTTAGGTACTATTTTAGCAAAAAGAGGTAAAAATGTTTTATTAATAGATGCTGATCCACAAGGAAATGCAACAAGTGGTTTAGGAGTTACAAAAGATGTTGAATTATCTGTTTATGATGTGTTAATAGGAGAAACAGAAGTTGAAGAAACATTACAAGAAACAATTATAAAAAATTTAAGAATCTGTCCTTCGAACATTAGTTTGGCGGGAGCAGAAGTACAACTTGTACCAATGATGTCTAGAGAACAAAGGTTAAAGACGAAATTAGATAAGGTAAAAGATAAATATGATTATATTTTAATAGATTGCCCACCATCATTGGGGTTAATAACATTAAATGCATTTACTGCATCAGATAGTGTATTAATACCAATACAATGTGAATACTTTGCGTTAGAAGGACTGGGACAACTTTTAAACACTGTAAATTTGGTAAAAAAACATCTAAATAAAAATTTAGATATTGAGGGAGCATTACTCACAATGTATGATGCAAGAACAAACCTTTCTAACCAAGTAGTAAAAGAAGTAAAAAAATATTTTGAAAACAAAGTTTATAAAACTGTAATTCCAAGAAATGTAAGGTTAAGTGAAGCTCCAAGTTATGGTATGCCAATAACAGTATATGATCCAAAATCAAAAGGTGCAAAAGCATACGAAAAGTTTGCAAAAGAACTGTTAAAAAACAATTAAAGTAAAAGTGAAAATAAAAATAATTTAACACAAAAGGAGGCAGTAATATGGCAAAACCAAAAATGACAGGTTTAGGAAAGGGATTAGATGCTCTTTTTGGAGGACCAACTATTAATACAGAACCAGAAGTAGATTTGACAGAGGAAGAATTAAGTGATGAGGATAATTTAAAAAATTTAAAAATTACAGAAGTAGAACCTAATAGAGATCAACCAAGAAAACAATTTAACCAAGAATCACTAGAAGAGTTAGCAGAATCAATTAAGGAATATGGAATAATACAACCTATTGTTGTAACAAAAAGGGAAGGATATTATGGAATAGTAGCAGGAGAAAGAAGATGGAGAGCTGCAAAACTAGCTGGATTAGATGAAATACCTGCAATTATTAGAGATGATGATGAACAAAAAAATAGGGAAATAGCACTTATAGAGAATATACAAAGAGAAGATTTAAATCCGTATGAAAAAGCATTAGGAATAAAAAGCTTAATGGATAAATATGGATTAACACAAGAAGAAGTTTCAAAAAGGATAGGGAAAAGCAGAAGTGCAGTGTCAAATACGGTAAGAATATTAAATTTAGCACCAGATGTATTAGAATTTGTAAAACAGGGAAAACTAACAGAAGGACATTGCAAAGCATTAGCATCAATTGTAGATCCAAAAAGACAATATGAAATGGCAGTTAGAATGATTGAAAGAGGAGAAACAGTTAGACAAGCAGAACAAAAACATTTAAGAGCTAAAAAGGAAAAATATTTAGATCCTAAATATAAAATGTTATATGATGATATAGAAGATAAATTTCAAGTTTTTTTTGGAACGAAAGTAAAACTTGACCAAGGGAAAAGAAAAGGTAAAATAATTATAGAATATGACGGTAATGCGGATTTAGAAAGAATATTAAATTTAATAAAATAGGTAAAATAAGTTACAGTTCGCACTAAAATGTATGTGAGCTGTAACAATTTGTATATTACAAATAAAAATTTAAAAAAACTATTGACAACAAGACACAATATGTGCTAATATATGTAATGTCGCTAGATTAATAGCAAAATGGAGAGGTGGTCGAGTTGGTTTATGGCACCAGTCTTGAAAATTGGCGTGCGTTTGTAGCGTACCGTGGGTTCGAATCCCACCCTCTCCGCCAAACAAAATAAAAGTTAGATATGTAGATATAAAATATCTAACTTTTATTTATATAAAATATAATTTATAATTTTTATATAAGAAGTGTAATTAATTATATAAATATTATGAAAATTTGTTAAAATAAAAATGTAGGTGTACCCAAGTGGTGAAGGGGGCAGTTTGCTAAACTGCTAGGTCCTGTAAAGGGCGCGGAGGTTCGAACCCTCTCACCTACGCCAGAGTAAAAAATAAAGTAATTTTTTTACTTTATTTTTTTTATATAAAAGCTCTAATCACTAGCTCTTTGAGACTTTCTCCTTATAGTCAAAAGTTCAAATTGAGGGATTAAGCCATAGGATACTTTAATTTTTTTATTTGGTCTGAGTTGAAATATATATAAATATATAGTATAATATAAAAAGTCCAAGAAACATTTTTTGAAGAGGAAAAGGATGGGTGTTAGTTATGCTTAAAGCATTTATAGTCTTGATAATATTAGCTTGTCTAATTCCCCCGCTGTCACCACTGTTTTTGGCATTGGCATTTTTTTGTTTGATAGAAATGATAGGATTAATTCCCGTAATCATTTTGGGAATATTGCTGTGGGTTTTTGTTAAAGACAAATAATGCCGTAAGGAGGAGCTGATGGTTATTGATTAATGGCCACACACTCTTCCTGTATTTATGTAATAGGAAAAATTGCTTTTTTATATTACATAAAAAGGCTTCGCCATAACAGATGCACTTGGGTTTACTTGTGTAAAATTGGCACACGAACAATGATGTTTGCTTAAAAATATTATGAACAAAGAAAATGTTAAATAAGCCCACTATTGTTCTTTAATATAAAACACGATTAAACTTTATCTTAAGAAATATAAAGTGAAAATTAATTTTTTTCAAAAGAAAAATAAAAGTTCTTAAATAATTTAGAGAAAATATAAGAAATACGAATTTATATAAAAATAATAATTTTAATTATGCATATAAGTGTAATATGAATTAATAAACTATAAAATTTTAATTAAAAAGACTCAAAAAGCTGTACAAATAAGTAAAAAATGCAAAAAATTAAGAAAAAAATAAAAAATTTGACAAAAAAGTATTGCAATTGAAAAAAAAATATCTTATAATTAAATTGATAAGTTGTGATATTTAGGGTTAGGAGGGGTTATATGAAAAGATATTTAGTTAATATTATTTTAGTTGCTCTATTACTTATAACTCTAACATGCATTCCTAATCAAGTAAATGCAGCAGAAAATATTAATATAAACAGTATTAAAATTGCTGAGGCGATGGCTGGACCTGAAGGAGGAGGGGCTGGAAATTCTGGAGAAATTAATACTGGAAGTTATAAACCAACAATTACAAATAACTCAAGAGCAAATGCAATGATATCTAAAATATTTGGAGCGTTACAAGTTGTAGGTGGAATTGCAATAGTAATTTCAATAGCAATGATTGGTTTTAATAGTATTTTAGGATCTGCTGATGAGAAAGCACAGGGTAAAGGAAAAGCTGTAGGTATACTTTTTGGGGCAATAATGATTATAGGTGTTTCTACAATTGCAAAATTAATATTATCAGTTGTAGAATAACAAAGGGGTGAGAAATATGTTAAAACAATTATTAAAAATAATTTTTATAATAATAACTATATTTTTGGTATTTAGTTTTTCAACATATTCAAAAGTAAATGCAGCAAGTACTTTAGATGATGTATTGTCTAAGGGTGAAGATTTTTTAAATGCAGCTGATGAAGACACAAACACAATAGATGAAGGAGACTTGCAGGAGTTATCAGGATTTATATCAGGAGTATTATTGTCTATAGCAATAGGAGTTACAATTATATCAGGAGTAATACTAGGAATTAAATTTGTAACGCAAAGTATAGAAGATAAAGCAAAAATTAAAGAATCTATGGTACCTTGGGTCATAGGAATACTAATATCATTTGGAGCATTTACGATTTGGGAAATTGCAGTAAATGTATTCCAAAATTTATAAAATTTGTTAATGAAATTTATATATATAAGTTAAAAATAAAAAGGAGGAGTTTTTATGAAAAAATCTTTAAAAATATTTGCAATTGTTATGATGGCTTTAGTAATGGTATTTACTGCAACTAATTTAGTATTTGCAGCATCTGCTGTTGATGTTATTACTGGAATAACACCAGATGATAGTAATATAGATGCAACAGGAATGCAACAAATTGCTGGTAGAGTTTTAGGACTATTACAAGTAATATCTGCAATATTAGCAGTAATATTAATTGCATATTTAGGTTTAAAAATGTTAATTGGTTCTGCAAATGAAAAAGCTGATGTACAAAAACAATTTATACCATTAATTATTGGTACTGTAATTGTATTTGCTGCAACAAGTATAGCTAAATTATTACTTGGTATTATGACAAACTCATAAAAAAAAGGACATTTTATGATATTTTTTATCATAAAATGTTTTTTTTTTTTTTATTATATGTTATAATTAAATATATATGACTATATAACGAAAGAGAGGGAAAAAATATGGCAAGATATGCATATACCATACCAAGGAATACAAAAGGAGAAGGTAGAATTTTATTAATATTTACAAAAAAATCATTTTTATGGACAATAGTTTTTACGGCAATTGGACTAATTGTTGGTTATCTTCCAATAGGGTATTTTATGAAACATCCATTTATTGGAGTTGCTGTTACTGTAGTATTTAGTTTAATAGGTTTTTTAATATCAACTTTAAAAATGCCTTATTCTAATAATTTTGATATTTTTAGAAAAACAGGAGGCGAAAATATAGACGAAATTTTTGCTAGATATATAAGATTCAGAAAGCAACACAATAGAATATATGTATACCACAAAGGAGGAGATGACAATGAGTAATCCAGAAGAGTTAATTCCCGTATTAACAGTAATTGCTATAATTTTAGTAGTTATAATTTTTGTATTGGCAGGATTTTGGATTTTTATAATTTATAGAGAAAAGAAAAAAGCAAAAGAATCTGAACAAAATAAAAAAATTAATGGTGTATATGACATTAAAAATATAATGGAATTTATGGAGTTTGAAAAAGTTGAAGATAATATGATAATACAAAAAAATGGCAAATATTTAATGGTTTTAGAATGTCAAGGAATTAACTTCGACTTAATGTCAGAAATGGAAATGACAGCTGTAGAACAAGGTTTTATAGAATTTTTAAATACTTTAAAATTTGAAATCCAAATATATGTACAAACAAGAACGGTAAATTTAGAGGATAGTATTAGAGAATATAAATTAAAGTTCAGAGATATAGAAGATAAATATAATGTTTTACAAAATAAATATTTACAAATGAAAGAAGCTGAACCAGGAATATATTCAGAAAAAGAAATATATAAAGCATATTTTGAGTATGTAAGACAAAGAAATAAATATGAATATACAAAAGATATAATAGCAGATACAGAGAAAAGTAGTTTAAATAGTAATGTATTACATAAAAAATATTATATTATCATTTCTTATTATGAAAGTGAAGTTACCACACAAAATTATTCAAAAGATGAAATTCAAAATATGGTTTTCAATGAATTATATACTAGGGCAAGATCTGTTATGAGAACTTTGCAAAGGTGTGAAGTTAATAGCAAAATACTTGATTCTAGAGCCTTAGTAGAATTATTATATAATGCATATAATAGAGAAGATTCTGACATATTTAGTACAAAAATGGCTTTGAATGCAGGATTTGACGCATTATATTCAACAGCACCAGATGTATTAGATAAAAAGATGAAATTAATAAATAAACAAATTGAAGACGAAGGATTAAAAGTCGCAAATGAGGCAATTTCAGAAGCAAGAAGTGATAAAGAAATGATGATTAGAATAAGAGAAGAAAATGCTAAGAACTTAATCTTTGACTTTGCTGAACAATTAATTTCAGAAAACCAAGACTATATTGGACAAGATATAGCAGAAGATGCAAAAGTTAAAGTAAGAAGAAAACAACAACAAGCTACAAAGGAAGGAGGAGAAGGCAATGAGCAAGAAGAAAAGAAAACAAGAAGAAGAAGAACAACTACAAAACAGTAAACAAAAAGAACCTGTATTTTTAAGGAAAAAGAGTATTAAGGAGCTTATTGCTCCTTCTGGAATAGACGCTTCAAACATAGATCATTTAGAAATTATATCTAGTGTAAAAAGGTATGCTAGAACATTCTATGTAGCCACTCTACCAAGAACTTGTATATTTCCAGAATTATTCAGGTCTCTTTATATGTTTGGAGATATAAATACATCTATATATATAAAACCTATTCAGGAATCTAACTCACAAAATGAATTAAATAAAATTATTACAGAACTTGAAACTGAAAGAATTGTAGCTAACGATAGGGGAAATATAAATAGAGAGAGTTTGCTATCACAAAAAAGATATGAAACAGAGCAATTAAGAGATGAAATTGCAGCAGGTTTTAATAAATTATATGAAGCATCAATTGTTGCAACATTATTTGCATATAGTGAACAAGACTTAGATAGATTATCAAAAATGTTAACATCAGAAATGGCTAAATCACTTGTTGGTATGAGAACAGCATGGGCAATACAAGAAGATGGATTTAAATCAGCATTACCATTAATGGAAGATAAGATAAAAAAAATACATACATTTGATAGACCATCAATGGGTACGATATTTCCTTTTACAACTTCAAATATTGGGCATGATACAGGAGTTCCTATTGGAGTAAATAAACAGACAGGTGTACCAATATTATTTGATAATTTCCATTCAAGTTTAACAAATTATAATATGGTTATATTTGCAAAATCTGGTGCTGGTAAATCAGTAACAATGAAAACATTAATATCTAGATCATCTGTATTAATGGGAATTGAAAGTTTAACACTAGATGCAGAAGGTGAGTATTCAGTTGTAGCAGAAGCATTAGGAGGATTAAATGTTGTAATAAGTCCAACATCAAAAACAATTATTAATTTATTTGATATAGAAGTAGAAAGAACAAAAGATGAAATAACAGGTAGGGAAAGAGATACTTTAAATGTTGAAAGTAAAGTTGAAGACGTAACACAAGCGCTAATGACAATGGCAAAAGGTAGTACAAGAACAAAAGAAGTAAATGAGCTTACTAAACAAATTATTGCAGAAGCAGTATCACAAGAATATGCTTCAAGAGGTATAACATCAAATCCTCAAAGCTTATACGAGAATTCAAATTCAAGTAATGTATTTGAAAGAAGAAAAAAAGAGATGCCTACAATAGGATCTTGGTATAAACGTATTAGACAAATTGCACAAAGTAATGAAAATAAAGACTATGAATTCCATTACAGTTACTTATTAAAAGTTATGAAACAATATATAAGGGAATATAATGGACAGATGGCATATTTTGATGGACAATCAACATTTGAATTATTAGAAGGAGCTCCTTTAATAAATATTGATATTTCTCAATTAGAGGAACGTTTTGCAAGACCACTTGCACAACAGATATTAATGTCATGGATATGGGAAAAATTTGTTAAGAAAAATAGTGAAGACAGAAAAAAAGCAAGGCAAAAAAGAGTTATAGTTGATGAGGCGTGGATGTTGCTTCCATTCCCAGAAGCCGTAGACTTTTTAAATAAAATGGCTAGACGTGCTAGAAAAAGAAATGTTTCACTTGCGATTATTTCTCAAAGATTCCAAGACTTTTATGAAAAACCTGAGGCACAAGCAGTTTTAACATCATCTGATACAAAATTGTTTTTAGCACAAGATAAATCTGAAATTCAACAACTAAAGGAAGTATTTAAATTGAGTGAGGGTGAAGCATCTTTCCTTGTAACTTGTACAAGAGGTGAAGGATTATTAAAAGTAGGACAAGATACAACAATAATACAAATAACACCTACAAGAAAAGAATTTGAATTTGTTGAAACAAACATGAACAAATTGGTTGCAAAAAGTCAAAAAGAAGATAATGATAATAATAATAGAAGAAGAATAGGATAATATGGAGATTGAGATGCAAAAAACAAAAAAATATTTTATAAAATATACTAGGAAGGGAGAGATGATATGTTAAAAAAATCATTTAATACTTTATCAAAACGAATTATAGCATTTGCTTTAGTAATTATAATTATTCTAAATGTATTCTCTCCTTATAGAGTATATGCAAGTAGTTATGATGATTTAAAAAATACTCTCATAGAATTAGACAATGAAGATATATTAGATACAATAATTAGTGAACTTAACGTATTAGAACCAGGAAGACAACCTTCACGTAGTGAATATGGAGATGAGTATTATGATGCAACAACAAAATGGCTTGCTTATTCAATGATTCCTGAAAATGAAAGAAGTGAAGATATAAATAATGCACTTTATATGGGTGGATTTTGGGAATCAAATTTTCCTAAAGATTTAATTACAGAAGGACAATATCAGAATATATATAATTTAGTAAATAATGCTGTTGAAGAATATAATGACGCTTTAAATAATGGAGCAACGAATGAGGATGCATTAGAACAAGTTGGAGATAAATTAGAGCAAACTGTTGAAGATAAAATTGAAAATGATAAAAGACAAGGTGCAGATATTTGGGATGGAGGTAATGCATTAGATACATTTGGAGGAGTTTTATTTAATGCTTTGTTTGCAATTGTTGCAGCAATATTTGATGCTATTAATGCAGTACTACAAAGTGTAATGTATAAAGGTGAAGATATGAATGGACCTATTGGTACTATTGCAACTGTAGTAAGTAGTGCATTTGATATCATGACAACAGATAGTTCTGATGCAGAATTTGATAGTGTTGGAGCAAATTCTAGTATTAGTGTACGTATTGAACATGGAATTTGGGAATTTAAATATCCACATATTCATTATAGTTGTGAAGAAATATTTTCTGGAAAAGTTGGTATATTAGGAATAGATTTTATTTCTGGTGAAGGACAAACAGAAGGATTAGCAAGTGTAAGAAAAGTTATTGCATCATGGTATAAAACATTAAGATTAATTGCTGTTGTAGGATTTTTATCAATTTTAATATATACAGGTATTAGAATTATGATAAGTTCAACGGCTGAGGATAAAGCTAAATATAAAGAATGGATTATAAATTGGTTTATTGGTTTAGGAATTTTATTTTGTATGCATTATATAATGAGCTTTATAATAACTGTTATACAACAATTTAATGATGGATTAAATAGGTCTATGCAATATATACAAGTTCAATCAACTGTTACTGGTATAGGAGGTAATATAAGTGGAACATTTAATACTAATTTAATTGGTTTAGTAAGATTTTGTATACAATCAGATGTAAGTATATTTAAATTAGGTTATTTAATTATTTATGTAATGCTAACAACATATACGATAAAATTTACGTTCATATATTTAAAAAGGGTTATCAATATGGCTTTTTTAACACTAATTGCCCCAATAGTAGCATTTACATATCCATTAGATAAATTATCAGATGGAAACGCACAAGGATTTAGTATGTGGCTTAAAGAATATGTTTTTAATGCTTTATTACAACCAATGCACTTTATATTATATTACATATTAGTAGGTTCATCAGTAGTAATTGCAGCAGAAAACCCAATTTATGCAATTGCAGTACTAGCATTTATGGCAGAGGGAGAAAGATTATTAAGAAAAATATTTGGATTTGATAAAGCTTCTGGAGGAACAGTTAAAGGTATGCAAGATGCATTCGCTGCAGCAGCAATCGCTACAAGTTTAAGAGGTCTAATGAGTAGAGGAGGAAAAGCTGGAGGAAATTCTTCACAAGGAAGAATGAATTTCCCAGGAGCAACTAATAAAGATTATAAAACAGGAATAACTATGAATGAAAATGTTAATGCAGGAAATGTTTTAATAGGAGATTCTAATGGTTCAGGAGGCTCTGGCGGAGGAGACTCTGGCGGAGGAGACTCTGGTGGAGGAGGCTCTGGAGGAGGAGGCTCTGGCGGAGGAGGCTCTGGTGGAGGAGATTCTGGCGGAGGAAGCTCTGGCGGAGGAAGCTCTGGTGGAGGACCTGGAGCAGGAGGACCTGGAACAGGTGGTCCTGATGCAGGAAATAACCAAATAATTTCAAGTTCAACCAATACAAATAGACAACAACAGCAACCATTATCTGTTAGACAAAAAGCCTATAGAGGTGCAAGAGCTTTAGGAAAGAGAGCTGTAAGACCAATTTGGGATTTTGATAGATCAGGAAAATATAATAAGAAAAGATTAGTTAGAAAAATAGCCAAAGGAGTTGTTGGAGCTGGAGTTGGTATTACAGCAGCTGCAGTACAAGCTGGTATAAGTTTAACAGATGGAAAATATAATCCAGCAGAAGGAGTTGCCGCATTTGCTGCAGGATATGGATTAGCATCTAGAAAAATAGATGGTGTTGCAGATACATTTGAAGAAGGATATAATGATGGATTAACTAAAGAAGAAAAAATGGCTGCTTACCAAGAAGATTTTAGAAATAGAGATGATGTAATACAATTCTGTAAAGATAATTATGGAGAAGAATGGAAAGAATATCGTGATAGAATGGCAGATAATTATGTATCAAGAGGATTTACAGATTTGAAAGAAATGAAAGAAATGATAAAATATTCTAATAAAATTTCTGGAGATGTTGAAAATTTAACACCTAGTCAAAGAAAAGAAATATATGAAAAGAATGATATTTCTGCAATGTCTATAAAGAATGTACAAAGAAGAAAACAAGCAGAAGGCTCTTTAGGAACTGTATATGATAAGAATAAAGAAAATACATATATTGCAGCAAAATCACAAGGTGCAGAAGATCCAGAAAAAGAAGCAAAACGAATTAGAGGAGAAGATGCAGCAATTAGATATTATAATAGTATAGTAAAAGACTAAAAAGTGATTTTTAGGAATTACACTCCTTTATAAAAAAGGAGTGTAATTAAAAAAGTTACTTTTGAGAAAATGAGGTGATGTGATGAAAAATAAAATTTTTAACCGAATATTAATAATTACAATAATTACCGTAATTTTACTTAACTGGATATTTAATTATATGGCTTTTGCTGCAAGTACAACAGAATCTTTAGAAGATATAGAAATTACAATTGATGGGGTTGGACAACAATATTATATGGATATTAAAAGACAAGCTGTAGAGGCTTTAAGAAGTCAACTCGAAGAAAAATATAATTATAAAGGTACAGTTGAAGAATTAGCAGAAATTTGTGAAATAGACTTAAATAATGGAACAGCAATAGAAGAAATAAGTTCATCAGGTAAACAAATAAAAATAGATGATAATACAACAATTATATTAGGCTTTGATATGAATATTACAACAGGAGCAGATAAATCACATGAATCAGCTTTAAATCAGATAGGAGCATATACAACTATTACAATTGGAAATATAGATGTTGTAAAAAATACAGGCATAGACAATAATGAACAAAATAATCAAAATGCATCAGATTCAAATAATGTAAATTCAACAAATGAAGTTATTGTTAATGGACAAGTATATGAAGGAGATACGGACTGGGACATAGGAGGAGTTTTATTAAAACCACTATTCTTCTTAGTAAATTGTGTTGTAGATACACTTTTAGCAGTATTACAAAAAGTAATGTATTCAGATGTAACAGATCAAAATAAAATAACTAATTATGTAAAAACTAATTATATAGATAAACTTAGAGTAGTAGATAGTAGAAATATAGATACAATGTTTGATTTATCAACAAACCAAATAGATTGTAATATTGGAATAACTGCAAAAATTGGAAGTACAGAATATCCACATATACATTATAGCCCTGAAGAAATTTTTTCTGGACAAATTAGTTTATTAAATATAGATTTTATATCAGGTGTAGATCAAGCAGAGGGGCTAGGAGTTGTTAGAAAAACAATAGCAAGTTGGTATAAAGCATTAAGAATTATTGCAACAGTAGGATTTTTATGTGTATTAATATATATAGGAATAAAAATAATTATATCATCAAATGTAAAAGACAAATCTAAATATAAGCAATGGATAATTGATTGGATTATTGGGATTGCAATATTATATACAATGCATTATCTTATGGCATTTATTATAACAGTAATTAATCAATTTAATGAGAAAATGATTTCTGTAATGCCAATTTTAAGAGTTGCAGCAGGAAATGGTTATGAATCATTTAGTACTAACCTTATAGGATTAGTAAGATTTTGCACACAATATGATTTAATTGCTTTAAAAATTGGATATGAAATAATGTATATAATGCTTGTTGTTTATACTTTTAAATTTACTTTTGTATATATAAGAAGGGTTATATATATGGCATTTTTAACAGTGATAGCACCATTTGTTGCATTTACATATCCAATAGATAAGTCTTTAGATGGAAAAGCACAAGGCTTTACGATGTGGTTAAAAGAATTTTTCTTTAATGCTTTATTACAACCAATGCATTATTTATTATATTATATAATGGTATTTTCATCAATTCAAATAGCTGTTGATAATCCATTTTATGCAATTGCAGTTTTAGCATTTATGACAGAGGCAGAAAGGTTAATAAGAAAAATATTTGGATTTGATAAAGCACATGAAGGAACTGTTGGAGGACTTGGAACAGCTTTTTCTGGACTTGCACTTGTACATGGTGCTAAAAAATTATCTGGAGTTGGTAAACAAATTAATACAAATTCAACACATTCTATGTCTTTCCCTGGACCAATAAATAGAGACTATAAAGATGACAACAGTGATTTTATTTCAGCAGGAGAGAATATATCAGATAGTAATGATAGTAATGATAATAATAATATTAGTATTAATAATGTTAGTACTGTAAATAACGGTAATATTATAACAGATAATCCAGTAATTAATAATAATCCAGCAGTAAATACAATATCAGATGAACAAGAAGTGGATTCACCTATGTTTGCATTTGGACCATCTGGTAGACCGAGATTAGTAGGAAAATTAAATGAGCCAGAAAAGAAAACAAATCCTATAATTAATAAAATTCAACCAAAGTTACAACCAATTAGAAGATTAGCTAATAATGTTAGAGATTCCAAAACTGGTCAAAGAGCAATATATTTAGCAAATACAAAAATTGCTAGAGGTACTAGATCAATAGGAAAGAGAATGGTAAAACCAATTTGGGACTTTGATAGAAGTGGAAAATATAATGGAAAAAGACTAATTAGAAATGTAATTAAAGGAACAATTGGAATAAGTGTTGGTCTAACAGCAGCAGCAGTACAGGCAGGTATAAGCTTAACAGACGGTAAATATAATCCAGCAGAAGGAGCCGCAGCATTTGCTGCAGGATTTGCATTAGTTGGTAGAGGAGTAGATGGCGTAACAAATACTTTTGAAGAAGGATATAGAGAAGGTCTAACTAAACCTGAAAAAATGGAAGTATATAAAGAAGAATTTAAAAATAGAGATGATGTAATACAATTTTGTAAAGATAATTATGGTGATGAATGGAAAGAATATAGAGAAAGAATTGTAGATAATTATGTAACAAGAGGATATATAGATTTAAAAGAAATAAAACAAGGAATAAAATATGCAAATGCAGTAGCAGAAGAAGTTAATAAAAATAGAACATATTTAAATCCAACACAGAAAAAGAAATCATTAAAACAAGAAAAGAAAAAGCAAGATGTTATTGCAATGTATATAATGTCCCAAAAAAGAAAAAGAGCAAAAATTCATGCATCAGCTGCTTCTTATAATAAGAGAAAAGAAGAAAGATATATACACTCTTTAACTCAATCACTTGGTAATCATCCAGGATTAGGCCCACAACAAGGTATGACTTCTCCACAACAAGCTCCTCAAGGAGGAAGAAATGTTTCTCAACGTGGATTAGGACCTCAACAAACAGTAAGACAAAATCAAGTTGCAAGAATAAGAAGACAAGAAATGAATATAAGTGCAGCAATTAGAACATTTGATAGAATAACAAATAATTAATCTAAAAAAGAATAGAGGTGAGAAAGTGCTAATAAATAAACTAAAAAAAGTTTTGGTATGTATGATTTTAATTTGTTTGATGTTTCCATATTTATATATTGACATTTCATATGCTTATCCGGTAGATGAAGAAGGAAATCCAATTGACCAAACAGAACAACTGCCAAGCCAAATTGAAGAAGTAATTGATCCAGATGATGCATATACAAATTCAGATGATGACAACTTATCTTCAGATGTTGATGATGATACAGGTACCATTTTATCATTATTATTGGAAATGTTAATGGCTGTAGGAGATGCAATTATGTCAGTTTTAAGTAGTTGCATGTTAGGAACAACATTTGAGTATGTAATGCCCAAATGGGGAGAATTAGATTCTTCTTTGGATATTGCAGATGCAAATACAACTAAAACTTTTACTCAAGAAGAAATAGATAAATTTAAAAACAATAAAGGAATTGTACCAGAATTAAGATATCCAGAATTTAAATATACTCCAGAAGAAATATTTAAAGGTGAAATTGATTTGTTTGGAATAGATTTTATTGGAGGAAAAACAGTTAAAGATGGACAAGAAATAGATAATTCTTCTGATGGTTGGAATTCTATAAGAAGAACAGTTGCATCATGGTATAGAACATTAAGACTTATTGCAATAGTTGGTTTATTATCAATATTGATATATATTGGAATTAGAATTATTCTTACTTCTAGTGCTGGAAAAAAAGCAGAATATAAAAAGAGTTTTATAAATTGGGTTGTTGCAGTATTTCTAGTATTTACTATGCATTATATAATGGCTTTTATAATATCACTTATACAAAACTTAACAACATTAATAAGTGCAACAGTTGGAAATGTAAAAGTTGTTTTTCAAGATAAAACTTTTGTAACTAATATAATGGGGTTAGCGAGATTTGAATCACAACAAAATTCATTAATTAATAAATTAGGATTTATAGTGATTTACTTTGGATTTATAACTCTAACATGTAAATTTACATATATATATTTCAAAAGAATGATAAATATGGCTTTTTTAACCTTAAGTGCACCACTTGTTGCTATGATGTATCCATTAGATAAATTAGATGGAGGAAAATCTAGGACTTTTGGATTTTGGTTAAAAGAATATATGTTTAATGCATTATTACAAGTAGTACATTTACTTTTATATAATATATTAATAGGAGGAGCTGTACAATTAGCCGTAAATAATCCTGTTTATGCAATAATTGCATTATTCTTCTTATCTGAAGCGGAAAAACTAATGAAGAAAATATTTGAATTCGGAAGAGCAAGTGGTGGAACAGTAGGCGGACTAGCAAAAACAGTAGGAAGCTTAGCTGTTATGTCTTCAATATCACATGGTATTAGAGATATTATTCATCCTAAACAAAGTGGAAGATTAAATAGTGCATATAATTCACAAGATAGTTCAAAAAATGATTTTACTAATAGCAGTTCAGATTCAGGATATGATGAAGATAAAGAAGATGAAGCATTTGAAAAAAGATATGGAGGAATTGATTATTCAAATCCATTAAATTTAGATAAAAATATTTATAATATAAGAAGAAATTTAACAGATGTAGACTTAGAAAAAGCAAAAGATGAAAATGAAAAATTTGAAATAGCATTTAATGAATTAAAATTAAATGGAATTCAAATGGGAGTCAAAGGAGGATATAATAATAAAACTAAAAAACGTTTAGACTATATGGAAAACTTTATAAAACGTAATGAAGATCCATTTAATAAAGCAAATATCCCACTTCAATATACAGATTCACTTTCTCATTTAAATTCTAATCAAATATTAGAAAAAATGAGAGACAGTATAAAAGCTGGAGATATGAAAATGGCAGAATATTACTTTAATATATTAAATAGAAGAATGATGGAAAATAAATTCTTTAGAATGCATAATGGACCACAAGCATTCTTAAAGAGAAAATATTCTAATTTAACAGATGATGAATTAAAAGAAATGTATGAAGAAGCCAAAGCTAATGGAAATAAAGAAGATATGCTAGAATGTGAAGCAGAAATGGCATTAAGAAGCAAAAATTATGCAGAATATGATTCTAAATTAGATGAAATAGAAAGATTAAGACTTGAAAAAAATAAAGACTTTACACAACAAGATGCTGACCCAAGTTTAGTTGCTGGAGGTGGTTCTGGTTCTCAAACTTCACAACAGACTCAACAAGGCCAACAAAATCAAGCTCAAACGAATGGAAATCAACAAAATGGTGGAACACAGTCAAGTCAAGATTCAGACCAAGATACACAAGATTCTGAAAAAGGACAACAAGGATATCAACGAAAACCAGTTAGAACAAATATTAATTATGATAGAGCAAAGCAAAGAGGAAAAATCAGTTCACTAGCTAGAGGCTTAGGAGCAGTTGCACAAAGTGCAGTAAGCCCTGTTTGGGATACAGATAAATCAGGAAAAGAAAATTTAATTAGAGCAGGAGGAAAGATTGCAAAAGGTGCAGTTCAAATTATGGGGGCTGTTACAGTTGGAGCAGTACAAGCAGGAATTAGTGCAACAGATGGAAAATATGGACCTGGAGAATTAGGTGCATCATTAGCAGCTGGTTTTGCTGCAGGAGGAAGAGTATACAATAAAGGTGAAAGAGCTGTTAAAGATATGTTAAAAGATACAAGATATGCAAGAAAAGAATCAAGAAAAGCACAAATTGCAAAAGACTGGTCAGAAAGAGAAGATGTTCAAGAAAAATATAAGCAAAGATATGGTTCAAGATCTAATGAAATGATACGTAGAGCAAGAGATAGATTTGCTAGACAAGGAATAACAGATGTTGAAGAACAAAAGAAATTATTTAGATACTCAAATTATTTAAGATATCAACATAATTCTTATACAGAAGAAGAAGCTGATAAAATGGCAGTTCAAGTATTTAAATTTAGAAACAATATGAATGATACATATGGAATGCCAGAAAGTCAACAAGCTAAAAAGAACTTTATAGATGAAATGGTACAACAAAATAGAACAACAAAAACAGCAAAAGAAATAAGAACATATTATAATGGAATGTTAAAAAATGCACAAGACTTTGAAACCGTAGAAGATAATGAAGAATATGATTATTTAAAATGAAAGAGGTGAGTAATATTAATAGTTTAAGAAGTTTTATAAATAAAAATCAAAAAACAATAATATATGTAATAATAGGTGTAGTATTTGCATTAATAATAATTTATAGTTTAAATTATTATTATGCAAAAAAAGAAGAAGAAAACCAAAAAGAACTAGAAGGAAGTAATATTACTACAGGAAGTGTATATACAAATGGTCAAAATGTAACAATGGACAATATTAATGATGAAGGTGTTACAGATTTATCTAATGAAACAATAGAAAATACAATGAAATTATTTGTTAATTATTGTAATAATGGAGATGGAGAGAATGCATTTAATTTGATAACAGAGGAATGTAAAACAGCATTAAAATATTATGATGCAAAAACGTTTAAAGAATATTATATTGATTTAAGATTTGCAGAGCCACAAGAATATTCAATATCAAGAGTATCACAAGACGGAAACACAGTATTATGCAAAGTTACTTTTAATGGTGATATGTTAGCAACTGGAGGAGCAAAATTTACAGCTAATGATGAATACTATACTTTTGTAAAACAAGATGATGGAAGCTATAAAATAAATGTAAATAATTATATTTATGGTGAAAATAAAAATACAAGATATGTATTTGATGATATTGATGTAAAAATTGATACAATAGATACATATAGTAGATATGTAGAAATTACAATGGAATTACAAAACAATTCTGATAAAACAATTGCTTTTACAGGATATGAAGAAGATAATAGTGTTTATTTAATTAATGAAGAAGAAGTTGTATACAGTTCTATGAATAGCGAATTTGATGAAGGAGATATTTTAGTACAACCAGGATCTGTAAAAAAAGTTACAGTAAGATTTAATAAAGTTTACAGTGCTTCAAATAAACCTACCAAAATGATATTTAGCAAAGTAATATTAGATTACCAAGATTATTTAGATACCCATAATAGAACATCATATTCAAATTATACTTCTATACAAGTTACTTTATAATTAAAGGAGGGGATTATATGAAGAAAAAATTAAATAAGATAATAAAAAAATTAATATTTATAGCTCTTTTAGTTATAATAATGCTCTCTTCAACTGGAAATGTTTTTGCAAATAATTTAAATATAATAAATTCATATAAAATAGGAGATGCAATGGATTGGGCAGATCCAGGTGGAGGAATAATATCCACACAACCGGTTGCACCAGAAACATCATCAACAGGTGGATCAACAACAGATGAAGAAGAGCAAAAATCAAATATTGGTTTAAGTAATTCTACAAGTGTTGCTAGTGGTTTTGAAGCATCTTCTTCAGATGTAATAGATATGGTTTCCATTACAGAAAATGGATATGAAATAAATGCAAATTATGCGTTAAGAATTTTAAGAACATTAGAAGAATATTCTGTAAATACATTAGCACTTGGATTAAGAGATGAAGATTATGATTTTATGGCATCAGATGATGAAAGTCAAACATATAAATCTGATGAAGAATTAACAAATATTGTTGATAAATATATAAGAACAGAATTAAAAAATATGTTGCCAGATATTGGTGATTATGCAAAAACTGCAATAAATGGAAATGTTGTTGTAAAAAGATATACAGCTAAATTTGGACGTTATAATGCTCAAGACGAATATGAGGTTGTAGAAGAAGGTGGTACTGACTTTGAAGATGGTATTACACTAGAATATATACCATATGATAAGTTAGTAGAAATGTCAAAAGAAACTGTATATTCTCATGAACAAACAGAAGAATATTTAAAATATTTTTCTATTAATCCTAATGGATTAAAATTGTGTGTGTTAACATCAGAAGAAAAATATACATGGAAATATAATAATCCACCACCAGAAAGAGCAATAGATGATTCTGGAACAAATGATCCAGCAGAAGTAGAATTATTACCAAGTTATTATAATACAGCAGATGTAGTAGAAAATACATTTGAATTAAGACAATATGAATATTTAAACTTATTAGAACAAACTGCAGCGCCATTAAATTTCTTTTTAGCAATGCATATGATGACACAAGATGTTGATTTTATGAATGATTTACTAGAAGAATGTAATAAAGAAAATACATATATAGAAGTTGCTTTATTAGAAGCAACAGAAAGTGAATTTGAACATTATAATTATGGTACAGATGAAAAAGATGCAATAAGAGGTGGAACAATAAGTCATTATTTAGTAGAAAGATGGAATAGATGGGAATGTTGTGTTGATACAACATCAACTACTACAGATCCAGAAACAGGTGAAGAAGTTTCAGAAACTACACATAATCCTCACCAGGGTGGTCCTGAAATGGTTGGAACTATTGAAGGGACTTATTTAAATAATGTAGAAGAAGTATATCTAACATGTTTAAAATATGCTGGATATGTATTAAAAGATTTTTTACATGTTGAAATAAAAAATACGGGTGATTTATATTTAATAGAAGCAGATACTTGGAATATTGACTATAAATTAATTCCCAAAGTTGGAGATATAGAAAGACCGTTTGATGGAATACAAAGTGTAACACGAATTGCTCCATATTATGTTGAATATGTAGATAGATTAACTCCTTTTCCTCCAACTCTTGTAGGAAAGCATTGTGAGGCTAACCATTATTCATATCTATATGAATGGAGAAATACACACTTTTTCATATATGAAAATTATGCTACATGGAAAAATGAATATCATGTATATTCTATAATTAATGGTAGTTATAAAATAGATTTTATAATAAATTTAATAAAAGAATATCCTCAAGTAGAAAATAATTTATCAACAGCATCTTACTTACTATTTGCCTTATTAGAGCAAAATGGAAATACACAAGAACTGGAAAGATATATGAGATATACACTGGCAGAATTAAGTGGATATCAGTATTTAACAGATAATAGTAAAGAACTAGAAATAAACTTTGCTGTAGGGTTATCTTTAGATTCACTTTATAGTTACAATTATGATGGTTCAACAAGTGGATATACAGTAGATGTAGACTCATATGCAACAAGTTCAGCTTCTGGAAAGAAGTCAGGTGGTTCAGGAAGAACAGCATGGCATTTAGAGAAACTAACAACAATTACAACAACAGACCAAGATGGTAAATTAATTGTATCTAGAGAATATCACTATTTTAAACAAGAAAAAGGAACAAACATATGTGGTAGAACATCTTTAGCAACATGTTTAAGTGGACTTGGCGTAGTAAATCCAAGTACAGGACAACCATATACTCCAACAGAAATTAGTCCTGAAGCTACAGATATGTGGTTTTCTTGGGCACAGTCAGTTGCTGGAGTTTCTGCAACTAAATATACAAATAATATTAGAACAAAATTAACAGAACATCTAACTGCCGGAAATCCTGCAATAGTACATATTAAAGCAAATTCAGATCCTTATAATCCATATAATACAGGTGGTGGACACTTTATAGCAGTTGTTGGTATAAAATTTAGTGGAGATACACTTGTATATGTATTAGATCCAGGTAGTTCAAGGACAAATAGAACAGAGAATTATATTAATATAAATACTGTACTAGAATATGCAGATGAAGTAAGACTATTTTCGAAATAATAAATAAGAAAGGTTAAATATATGAAAAATAATAATATACTTAAGTATTCAATAATATTAGTTATAATAGTATTTTTAATAATATTATTTATATTACTAAGATTAAATAAAGATACAACAGAAACAGGAAATCATATAAATGAAGAAGAACCATATAAAGAAGAAGAAATGGGAGAACTAGAAATAGATGAAAGTATAGATGAAGTAAATGAATTAAATTCATTTTGCATGGCTGAAGAAGTTATTAATCAACACTTAAATTCTGGAAATAAATTTTACGCAAGTAAAATTTATTTCCAAGAAACTGATGTTGTAGTATCATATAGATTATATGTATTTGGAGAAATATTTGATACTGTAAACAAAACATCTCAAAATGCTTTTTATGCAATAGATTTTGATACAACAACAGGAACATATAAATATAGTCAACAAAAATTGGATATAGACCAAACAGAATTTGAACAAATTGCTACAGCAGGGGAACAAAGATATGTAACAACAGAAGAAATAACTGGAGAATTTTTTCAAGATGATATAGCAGACAATGAAACAGTCAAAAGATATTTTGAATATTATAAAATGTTAATTTTAACAAATCCAGAAAAGGCATATTCATTAATAGATGAAAAGTATAAAGAACTTAGATTTGAAAATAATTATGATAATTTTAGTAATTATATTCAACAAAATATATCAGAATTTGAAAGTATGGAATTTTCTAAATTTACTGTAAATTATTTAAACAGTAGCAAACAATATGTTGCTTATTCAAATTATGAAGATTATTATATTTTTACAGTTAATGATAGAATTATGAATTTTACAGTTTTATTAGATGAATATATCGTAGATTTGCCACAATTTGTTACAAAGTATGAAGAATCAGATTCTAGAGTAAAGACAGGACTAAATATTAGTAAATTTATAAATGGATTAAATGACAAAAATTATTATTATGTTTCTACATTAATTGCAGATAGTTTTAAAACAGCAAATAATTTAACTAATATTACAGATTTAGAAAATTATTTAAAAACTAATTTTTATGACCAAAATGAAGTAGAATATTCAATATTTACTGAACAAGGTAGTTATTGCATATATGATGTTACATTAAAAAATAAAAATGGAACTGAAACAAAGAGTGTAAAATTTGTTATGGAATTAGGAGATGGAACAGATTTTAAAATGTCTTTTAGCTTCTAAAACTAGTTAGGAGGTGTAATATGGACGAAGAAAATAATAACCAACAACAAACAGAGCTAGATAATAATCCTGTTTCACAGATGGAAAGGAAAATTGCAGATAAAACAGTAGAGCAAGTTCAAGATATTGCAAATAACTTAATGGCTAGAGCTAAAAAAATGGCAATAGAAGCACTAAAAAAATTAGCCAAATTAATAGCTAAAGCTGCAATGCATTTATTTAAGCTACTTGTACAATTAATAATATATACAGCTCCAGTTAGTTTAATTGTAATAGGAGTAATAATTATAGCATTGATATTTGTAGCATTTTATTTAGCTACATTTGGAGCAGTATCTAATGTATTCAAAAATGATGTAAAATCAGGAGATGTCTCAACTTCTGAAATGGGGTCAATATATGATGACAGTTATATAATTCAAAGTGATAATAATTTTACAATTTCTGCCTCAGATGATATAGTACAAATTTCAGAAGAAATTCATGACTATATTGCTTATTATAATTTCTGGTATAGAAATGGTAATATAATGGATTATCCAGAAATTTTAAGATCTCAACGGAATGATAACTAATGAAGGTTACAATCAACTAATGGCAGATAATAGTACTAGAGGAATTGATTGTAGTGCATTTGTTACATGGGTTTTAATACAATATGGATATACAGAATTTATAGGACAAGTACAATTATCTACAAATGATTTCTTATGCTGGATATTAGGTTCACCTGGAGCAAATTATGATTTATCACAATATGGTTGGGAATGGGCAACAACGGCAACTGAAACACCTCAACCAGGAGATTTCTTGTTAAAAGCTTCTCAATCAAGACATATAGAAGTATTTGCAGGAGATGGGGTTGGTACATATGGAGCAGGTTCTACAAATCAAATTAGAAAAGAAATTAGCTATAAAGGAGTTGCAACAAGTAGAATTATAAACCAAGGACATTTTGACTATATAATTAGAGTAACAAAAAGATAGATAATAAATAAAATTAGATTTAATTGAAATTTAAATTTTTATTTAATTGAAAGGATAAAATAAATATGAAAAATAAAAAGCTATTAATAGCTATTATTTCGTTAATTGTTTTGGTTATAATTATATTAACAATTATTTTATTTTCCAGAAAGAAATTTTATGAAGAAAATATTGTAGATAATGATGGAAATATAGTAATAGAAGATGAACCACAGGGAGATATAGAAGAACATGCAATTAAAGATAGAGAAAAAGTAATAAATGCAACTTATTTTTTTAGTGTAGAAGAATGTATTAATAAATATTTAGATGCTATAAAAATGGGTGGAGCAGTGGAAGTAATAAGCTATTTAGATGAAAATTACATACAACAAAATAATTTAACTGAAGAAAATATATTAACTAATATAGAACAAGGATATGACTTTATTGGAACAGAAATGTATGAAAAAAGAGACAAAACACTATATTCTTTTATTGTAAAAGGAGTAGTTGATGATGACATATATAATCAACAAAAATTTTATATAGTTGATTTGGATTTAAGCAATAGTACATTTAAAATAACACCATTATATAATAATAATTATACAAGTATAGAACAGATACAGGAAAAGGAAAAATTAGAAGAAATAGAACAAAACAATTTTAATAAATTTGAATTTTTACGATTAAGTGAAGAGGAAATATATACAAAATATGCAAACTACTTTATTAATTTATTAAAAAATAATTCTTTAGAAGCATATAATATGTTAGATGAACAGTATAGAGAAATAAGATTTATGGATGATTATAATAGATTCTTGAATTATGTAAATTTAATGAATGGCAATAATAAATTAGATACAGAAATAAAAGAAATATCAAAATATGATAATGGTGGATATATTATTAAAACCAAAAATGATAATAGATATATCATAAATGCTAGTTATCCGATGGAATTAACAGTACAACTTGATGAATATACTATAATCACAGATTCTTTTAAAAAAGCATATTCTTCTGCATCAGACACTAAAAAATTATCAACAAATATTGATAAAATAATGAAAATGATTAATAATTATGATTACGAAAATTTATATAATTTATTAGATGAATCATACAAAGCAAATAATTTCAGTAATATTAACGATTTTATAAATTATATAGGAGAGAAATTTTATAATTCAAATTATTATGAAATAACATCATTAGAGCAAGATGAAGAATTAAATACACTTGAGGTAAAAGTATATAAAGATAATTCTGCTAATTCTGAATATAATATAAATAAAATAGTTGTTATATTAGGAGAAGAAAACAGTTTTAAGTTTTATTTTAATTAAAAGTAAATTATTTATATGAAAAATTATAAGATATATAATATAAAATTGTTAAAAAATAAAAAGGATAAAAGAAGTTATATCCTTTTTATTTTTTTTAAGTAAATCTTAGTATATAAAAATGAAATATAATTTATTTAAATTTGTTCTAAAAATATAAAGAATAAAATATATTTCAATATGAGGAGGACAGGGACATGAAAAAGAAGAAAAGAATAATTACTATAATTGTTTTTATTGCAATTATTATAGGAGTATTTTTTATATTTAAAAATATTGAAATTAAAAAGGTAGAAGATGAATATCAAGATTATATACCACAAGAAGAAATATCAGAAGAACAAGAAACTCAAACAAAAATTATATTATATTTTGAAAATACAGAAACAGGAGAATTAGAAGCGGAAACACAAATAATTGATGTAAAAAAATTATTAAATGAGCCATATAAAGAAATGGTAAATTTATTAATAAAGGGGCCACAAAGTAGTAATTTAAAAAAATTAATTCCAGATGGAACAATATTAAATGAAATAAAAATAGAAAACGGATGTGCAATTATAAATTTTTCAAATCAATTTTTAAATTTTGAAAATGATGAAAAAAAATTTAAAATAATAAATAGCATAGTAAATACATTAACAAATTTAAAAGAGATAAATTCAGTATCATTTTTAATTAACGGGGAGAAGAATGAAAAATTATCAGAAATATATTTAAAGAACAAATAATAAAAAATTATATAAAATAAAAATAAATAATAAAACTTAATAAAAATATATAATCTATTTTTTAAATAAATTATATATTTTTATATATTTTTTTGCTAAAGTAATTTTGTTCAAGAAACATTCTACGTCATTAAGTGAAGATAATGTTTTATTTTTTAATAAAATTAAATCAAATTTATTTTTTTTATCTAAATGTCTGCTATTTTCTAAAGTATTATATTTATTTAAAAGTTTATTGTTATAAAAATAATTTAAATTATTATTATTCATAAATATTCTCCCTTTTATATAAAAATATAATATATTATATTCTAAATAATAAAAAATGATAATAAAAAAATAAATTAATAAAAATATAAAATAATAAAAGTGGAGATAAAAAAATAATATTTAAATAAAAATAAATAAATAATATTTAAATAAAAAATAAAAATAAATAATATTCAAATAAAAATAAATAAATAATATTTAAACAAAAAATAAATAAATAATATTTAAATAAAAAAATAAAAATAAATAAATAATATTTGAATAAAAAATAAATAAAATAATAATGAAATATTTTAATTTTGTAAAAAATATGATAAAATATATTCCATATGAAAGGAATGGTAATATGTTTGGAAAATTATATGTAGTTGCAACTCCAATAGGAAATTTAGAAGATATAACATTAAGAGCATTAAAAATTTTAAAAATTGTTGATTTAATTGCTGCAGAAGATACGAGACAGACATTAAAACTATTAAATTATTATGATATTCATAAACCATTAATAAGTTATCATAGACATAATGAAGATATAAGAAGTGATATTTTAATTGAAAAATTGAAACAGGGAGATAATATAGCTTTAGTTTCTGATGCTGGTACACCAGGAATTTGTGACCCGGGAGAAGAAATTATAAAAAAGTCTATTGAAAATAATATAGAAGTAATTCCAATTCCTGGTGCTTGTGCAATGATTAATGCTTTAATAGCATCTGGAATAAGTACTAAAGAATTTTGCTTTTTAGGTTTTTTGCCTTTAAATAAAAAGTTAAGAACTCAAAAATTAAAAGAAATAGAAAATTCAGAAAAAACAATAATTTTATATGAAGCACCACATAAAATTGAACAAACTCTTAAAGACTTAAAACAAATATTAAAAAATAGGCAAATAGTTTTGGCAAGAGAATTAACAAAAATACATGAAGAATTTATTAGAAAAGATATTAATGAGTTAATAGAAAATATTCAAAATATTAAAGGTGAGATGATATTAATTATTGAAGGCAATTTAAATAAAAAAGAAGGTGATAATTTATTAAATAAATTAACATTAGAAGAGCATTTTGAGTATTATAAAAATAATGGATTAATTAAAAAAGAAATTATAAAAAAAATTGCAAAAGATAGAGGATTAACTAAAAATGAAGTTTATATGTATTTTTTGAATAAATAAATATTTAAGTTTTTAAATATTTTTAGATTTATAATTTGAAAATATAAAAGAAGTAGAATTTTTATTCTACTTCTTTTAATGTAGCTTCTAAGGTAGAAATTTTTTCTACACATTTTGGACATAATAATCTATCCTTAAAAGTAACTAGATTTTTTGAATTACCACAGAAAATACAATTTGGTTCATATTTTTTTAATATTATTGAAGTTCCATCAACATATATTTCTAAAGGATCTTTTTCGGCAATTTCAAATTTATTTCTAATTTCTCTTGGAATAACTATTCTTCCTAATTCATCTACTTTTCTAACTATACCAGTTGATTTCATAATTTGCCCTCCTTAAACATTTTTTTCAATTCATGTATATAATATCACAAAACTTGAATGACGTCAATTATTTTTTTGAAAATTTGTTATATTTTTACAAATTTTTTTTAAAAATATATAAATATTTTTTTACTATGAGTACTATAGAGTATTACTTCATAATACATATTTAATAAATATGAAAGGAAAAATATGTTAAATATATTATGGCCACTATTTATTATTTTATCAATTCTTTTTTCAATTATTTCTGGAAATGTAGAAAATATAAATAAAGCAATAACTACATCAACAGAAAGTGCAATAACATTAACATTGACATTAATAGGAAGTACTTGTTTGTGGAGTGGAATTATGGAGATTGCATCCAATACAAAAATAATTGATATTTTAAACAATTTTCTAAAAAAAATTATAAAAAAAGTATTTTCTAATATTAATAAAAATGCTCAAAATAAAATAATTATGAATATAATAGCAAATATTTTAGGACTTGGGAATGCTGCGACGCCACTTGGATTACAAGCAATGGAAGAACTTCAAAAAGATAATATTAAAAAAGATAAATTAAGTGACAATATGATGATGTTAATTGTATTGAATACAGCATCTCTACAAATTATTCCGACAACAGTAATATCTATTAGAACAGCATTAAATTCAGAAGAACCAACAAAAATAATATTTCCTGTTTGGATTTCCACAATTTGTTCACTAATTGTGGGAATTATGATTACAAAATTGTTTATAAAGGTAGATAAAAATTAAGAAAGAAAGTGATAAAAATAAAATTAATTAATTATATATCTGTTTTAGCAGTGCCTTTGGCAATTCTTATAATAATTTCTTTTGGTATGAAAGAAAAGAAAAATGTTTTTGATTTATTTTTAAATGGTGCTAAAAAAGGATTAGAAATTACAATTACAATTTTCCCAACTTTAATTGGACTATTTTTTTCTATAGGTCTATTGAATAATTCTGGAATTATAGATTATATTACTAAATTGATAGAGCCGATTTTAAGTTTTGTAAGATTTCCTAAAGAAATTTTACCTCTTGCTTTATTAAGACCAATTTCAGGAAGTGCTTCACTAGCAATTGCAACTGATATAATAAAAAATAACGGAGTTGATTCGATTATAGGATTAATAGCTTCTGTAATAATGGGCTCAACTGAAACAACTTTATATACCATAACTGTTTATTGTAGTTGCTTAAAAATAAAAAATACGCGAAAAATTATAATTCCAGCAATATTAGCAGATATAACTGGTATTATTGTATCTATATTAATCTGTAATATAATATTTGCATGATATTACTTTTATAAAATGATTAATTAAAAACTAACGGCATAATTTAATTATTAATTTGTTAGAGAGATATATATAATTTGTTGATAAATATATAATTAAAATGAATCTAGGAAAATAATATGTCGAATTATGTCGAACGATTTTTATTGACAAAAAATTTTTTATGAGTTAATATATAGCTAAAGAACAAACAAAAATTTTTTCATTAATTTGTTCTTCTATAAATTTTAAATTTATTTCAAGTTTTTTATTTTGTAAAGGGAATATATAATTTCCCCCATAAATCAATAATTAATAAAAAAGATTCCTTATTTAAGTCAAAAATTTTTTTCTTCAATAATAGGCCCCTATTTTATTATTAAAGAAGATTAAGTATTATTAATTGTTCCTATATATTCTCTTTACAATACTTATATTAAAAAGACATGGAATATATAATTGTTAATAAAAATTATTAAAATTTCATGTCTTTTTATTTTACAATAATTTAATTTTTTTATATTTATTTGATTAGAGTAAAATTATTTAAAAATATTTTAATAAAGTTATTTGCGGGTAACTATATTGAGCAAATAATTATTATTTATAAAGTAATCATTTTTCCAGGAAAGTCTCTGTTTGCAACAGATAGGTTTATTGAGTCAGTATTACAACCAGTAGAAATTAGTTCATCAACTGTTGTTTGATAAGCAAGTTCTGGAAAATTACTTTCTTTACTTAAGTGTCCTAAAATAGCAGTATGTAAATTACTATTTTTTAATAAATATGAAATTGTTTTACCTGCAATTGTATTTGATAAGTGTCCATTACTACCAGCAATACGAGCTTTTAAATTAAATGGATATTTACAACATTTTAAAACTTCTGTATCATAATTTGATTCTAGTAAAATTAATTCACTTCCTTCAAGATTATTTACAATATCTTTAGTCATATGTCCAATATCTGTTGCAATACTTATCTTATGATTTTTGTTACAAATATTAAAACCACAAGGTTCTGCTGCATCATGAGGAATTGAAAAAGATTTAATTTCTAAATCTTTAATATAAAAATTATCATTCACAGAAAAGAAATGACAGTTTTTATTTAAAGAAGTTTCTATCTGTGTAGACATTGCATCAAAAGTTTTTTTTGTTGTATAAACAGGTATATTATATTTTTTTGATATTGTTGACAATCCTTTTATATGGTCTGAATGTTCATGTGTAATAAGGATTCCGTCAATTGAAGATATACTTTTATCAATTGATAATAAAGCTTCTTCTATTTTTTTGCAGCTCATTCCAACATCAATAAGTAATTTGGTGTTTTCACTTTCAACGAACATACTATTACCGCTACTACCACTATATAAACTACAAAAATTTAACATATGTATTTTTCTTCCTTTTATTTTAATGTATAATACTATTCAGAAACTCTTTCTATTTGTGCTCCAAGATTTCTAAATTTTTCTTCAATATTTTCATATCCTCTATCAATATGTTCTAGATTGAAAACTTCAGTTTTTCCTTTTGCAGAGGTTCCAGCAATAATAAGTGCTGCACCGGCACGTAAATCTGTGCAATATACAGGAGCACCATATAACTTATCAACACCTTCAAAAAAAGCTGATTTACCTTGTGCTGTAATTTTTGCTCCCATTTTATTAAGTTCATCTGTATATTGAAATCTAGATTCCCATATACTTTCTATAATTCTACTTGTCCCGTCAGCAATAGAAAGAACAACTCCCATTTGTGGTTGTAAATCTGTAGGAAAACCTGGATATGGTAAAGTCTTTATAATGGCTTTAGATGGGCGTTTATTACAGATGACCCTAATACTATCACCATAATCCTCAACTTGTCCTCCAATTTCTGTGATTTTTGCAGTTACAGATTCTAAGTGCTTTGTTATACAGTTTTTTATTAAAATATTACCTTTTGTTGCAACAGCAGCCAACATAAATGTTCCAGCTTCTATTTGATCTGGAACCACTGAATAGGTACTATTTCCTGATAATTTTTTTACACCATTTATTTTTATAACATCAGTTCCAGCACCTCGTATATCCGCTCCCATAGTATTTAAAAAGTTTGCAACATCTACAATGTGAGGTTCTTTTGCAGCATTATCAATAATTGTTGTTCCTTCAGCAAGAACTGCTGCAAGCATAACATTAATAGTTGCTCCAACAGAAACAACATCCATATATATAGATGTTCCAACTAATTTTGAGGCTTTTGCAGTTATTTTTCCTTGAGCCGTATCTACTTTAGCACCTAATGCTTCAAACCCTTTTATATGTTGATCAATAGGTCTAGCTCCTAGTTTACATCCGCCTGGCATACCAACAGTTATATTTCCTTTTCTGCCAAGCATACTACCTATAATATAATATGAAGCTCTAAATTTTCTTGTTAATTCTTCTGAAGCAACTGTTTTTTCTATATTCCTAGTATCAATAGTTATTTCATTAGTGTTATTCCAAGTAATTTTTGCACCTAAACTTTCTAATATTTTACAAGACATTTTTACGTCACTTATATTTGGAAGATTTTCAATAGTGCAAACACCATCTATTAATAATGTGGCAGGTAAAATAGCAACTGCAGCATTTTTTGCACCACTAATAGAAACTTCTCCTTTAAGACGAGTAGGTCCTGTTATTACTAGTTTTTCCAAATGTATTCACCCCCATAATGAATATAAATTAACAAATAAAATATAACATAAAACAGTAAATTTTACAATAGTTTTTTAATTTTTTGCAGTGAATAATCCTGTTTGTGCGAAAAATTCTAATATTTTAAATTTAAATTTAACACTAGGAATATTTTCACTTTGTGAAATAATTTTATAAGATTCTTCTTCTACATTATTTTTTAAATTTTCTTTGCCACTTTGGTCTACAACACCAGAGCTAACATCAATAAAACATAACGAAGGAAACATAACACACCACCAATTTTGACCTTTTGCTTCTCCAATTTCAACTCTTAAAGCATCATAATATCCTGCAGGTAATGAAATATCTCCATAAGTTTTTGTAGGAAAATAAAAATTATTTATATTAATTTTTACTGAATAATCATAACCATTCTCTTTAACAGTATTTTCTGCAATTTCTTGAAAAACTTCTTTATTTTCATTTGCAATCTTCATTGCTTCAGCTTTTGTTTTGCAATTAGAACAAATACTATTCATATACTTAAGTAAATTATCTCTTACTTTTAATTTTAAATCTTGATCTTCTTTTGAATCACTATTGGCTAAAACATGTAATCTGAAAACAGCATTAGATAAATCTGAAGATATAGCAAAAGTATAACTTTGTGCAGAGAAAAGGATATAAATTAATAGTAAAAATATAATAATAAAAACATTTTTAATAAATTTTTTCATAAAAAATCAATTCCTTTCTTATACATATAATTTTTTTTGTTATGGAAAAATTTGCATATAAATTTAATCTTATTAATAACATTTTTGTAAAATAATATCTTTAAAATAAGTTTTACCCAAAAAATATAAATTATACAAATTATTAATAAATACTTGACAAAAGAAATAAAAGATGGTAAAATTTACCAGTAATCAAAAAACATCGATTGAAAGGATGAGAAAAATATGATTATTGAAAATAAAAATATAGAAAAAATATGTAACTTTTATGTTAGTGACTTTCATTTAGAAATGATATTATTACCATATTTAAATCAAAAACTTAAAGAAGAAGAACCAGTTACTATTATAAGTGAAAAAAATTTAAATCAATCAATTAAAGAACTTATTTCAAAAGTAAACTTAGATAATAAAATAAAAAATAATATTTTAAATTTAGAATGGGATTCAGCAGAGATTAAAGAAATTCAAAATAATTCCAATGTTGTATTAATAGGAACAGAAAATTTTATTGAACAAAAGAAAAATAAATTGATAGATATGGATGTAGAAAATTTAAAAATTATAGATTGTTATAATCTTCAAGAAGTTGAAAAAGATGTACAAAAAATAGTATTAACACATGATAAAAATTTAAATACATTGGGAATAACTAATGTTTAATGAGGAAATTATAAAAAACAAAAGAATATACGAAAAAATTTGAATATACGAAAAAATTTGAATAAACTATTGAAATTTTCGACAGAATAGTATATATTATTCTTATGTACTAGGAAAGGAAGTATACTATGGACGAAAATTTAGATGAAATCAAATGGACTCTTAAAAAATACTCTCAAGAACACCTATTAAATGGTTTTGACAATTTAAGTGAAAAAAACCAAAAAGAATTGATACAACAGATAAAAAATATTGACTTTGATCTTATGAAAAGCTTATATGAAAATACAAAAAAAGAACCTAAAATAGAAGATTTTACAATTAAACCAATCAACTATGTAGATAAGGAAAAGTTATATGATAATTATAAAAAATATCAAGCAATAGGAACAGAGGCAATTAAAAACAGAAAATTAGTTGCTGTAACAATGGCTGGTGGACAAGGAACAAGACTTGGACATAAAGGACCAAAAGGAACTTTTGATATTGGACTTGAGTCACACAAATCATTATTTGAATTACTAAGTGATGGTTTAAAAGAACAAGGACGCAAATATGGTGTTACAATTCCATGGTTTATTATGACAAGTAGAGAGAATAATGATGAAACAATAGAATTTTTTGCCCAAAACAGAAATTTTGGATATGAAAAAGACAAAAACTTATTTTTCTTTAAACAAGAAGAATTACCAATGATGGATATGGAAGGAAAAATTTTAATAGGTGAAGATGGTTTAATAAAAGAAGCAGCAAATGGACATGGTGGAATATATGAAGCTCTTGTTAAAAATGGAATGACTAAAAAAATGAGAGAATTAGGTGCAGAATGGGTATTTATTGGAGGGGTAGATAACTGTTTAGTAAAAATGGTAGATCCAATATTAATGGGGATTTCAATAGATAAACAAGTAACAGCAGCAGGAAAATCTGTTGTTAAAGCAAATCCACAAGAAAAGGTAGGAGTTTTCTGTAAAAAGAATGGTAGACCTTCAGTTATTGAATACACAGAGATTCCAAAAGAAATGGCAGAGCAAGTAGATAGTAATGGAGAACTTGTATATGGAGAATCACATATTTTATGTAATTTATTCAATATAGATGCTATAGAAAGAATGGGAAGTAAGCCATTACCATATCATACAGCATTTAAAAAAGCCACATATATAGATAAAAATGGAAATAAAGTAGTACCAGATGGACCAAATGCATATAAATTTGAAGCCTTTTTGTTTGATGCATTTGGAGAATTAGATGATATGGCAATTATGAGAGTAAAAAGAGAAGAGGAATTTGCTCCTGTTAAAAATGCTACAGGAACAGATAGCCCTGAGACAGCAAGAGAGCTATATAGAAAATTCAATCATTTATTATAAAGTATATAAAATTGCTACTGGTGAAAGTCAGTAGCTATTTAATTTTTATTTAATATAATAGGAAAGTTATTCTTTCCTAACTAGAAAGGAAGTAAATATGAATTATTTAGAAGAGTATGAAAAATGGTGTACAGATCCTGCATTTGATGAAGAAACTAAAAAAGAATTATTAGAAATTAGAGGAAATAATGAAGAAATTGAGGATAGATTTTATAAAGAGCTTGAATTTGGTACAGCAGGACTACGTGGTGTAATAGGTATGGGAACTAACAGAATGAACAAATATACAGTAGGAAAAGCAACACAAGGTTTAGCAAATTACATATTAGAACAGGGAACTCAAGATAAAGGAGTTGCTATAAGCTATGATTCAAGAAAAATGTCTGATGAATTTAGTTTACAAACAGCTTTAATTTTAAATGCTAATGGAATAAAAACATATCTATTTGAAAAATTAAGACCTGTTCCAGAATTATCATTTGCAGTAAGAGAACTAAATTGCACTGCTGGAATAATGATAACTGCAAGTCATAATCCACCAAAATATAACGGATATAAGGTATACTGGGATGACGGTTCACAAATTGTTGAACCAAGAGATAAAGAAATTATTGAAAAAGTTAGGGAAATAAGAGACTTTAAAGAAATAAAAACTATAAGTAAAGAAGAAGCAATTAGAAAAGGATTATTTAATATTATTGGAAAAGAGATAGATGACAAATATATAGATACCTTAAAAAAACTTGTATTAAATCCTGAAATTGTAAAAAAAGAGGGTAAAAAGCTAAAAATAGTCTATACACCTTTACATGGGACAGGAAATACTGTTGCATCAAGACTTCTAAAAGAACTAGGATTTGAAAATGTATATGTTGTACCAGAACAAGAAAAACCAGATGGAAACTTTCCAACAGTAGATTACCCTAACCCTGAAGATAAAAAAGCATTTAAATTAGCATTAGAATTAGCAAAAAAGGTAGATGCTGATGTAGTACTTGCAACAGACCCTGATGCAGATAGATTAGGGATTTATGCAAAGGATTCAAAAACAGGAGAATATATGACTTATACAGGAAATATGTCAGCTTTATTGATTGCAGAATATCGAATTTCTCAAATGAAGGAACAAGGATTATTACCTAAAAATGGAATGCTTATTACAACAATAGTTTCATCAGATTTAGCAAAAGCAATTGCAACAAATTATGGCTTAGAATGTATAGAAGTTTTAACAGGATTTAAAAACATTGGAGCCGTAATAAAAAAAGCAGAAGAGAACAAAGACAAAACATATGTATTTGGATTTGAAGAAAGCTATGGTTGTTTAATAGGTGATTATGCAAGAGATAAAGATGGAATTTCTGCAGTAATGTCTTTATGCGAGGCAGCAGCATATTATAAATCTAAGGGAATGACATTATGGGATCAAATGTTGAAAATCTATGAAAAATATGGATATTACAAAGAAGACCAAATTTCAATTGTATTAGAAGGTGCAGATGGTGCTGAAGAAATAAAATCTATGATGACAAATATGAGAAATAAAGATATAACTCAAATTGGTGATTATAAAGTAATTACATTTAAAGATATTAGTAGAGATTATGTAAAAAATATGGTTACTGGAGAAGAAGGTAAAGCTAATTTACCAAAATCAAATGTATTATATTATGAATTAGAAAATAATGCTTGGTGCTGTGTTAGACCATCTGGAACAGAGCCAAAAATTAAACTTTACATGGGTGTAAAGGGTAAAAATGAAGAAGATGCAATAGATAAATTAAGTAAATTGAAGACAGCAATGGATACATTAGTTAGAAATGCATAAGAACTTCAATTACTTAAGAATACAAAATTTTATGAAATAAAAAAAATATATATAATTAAAAAAGAAGCGGAGGTTTATAATTCTGCTTCTTTTGCTTTTTTCCAATCAGTAAGATTTCTAGAAATTGCTCCAAATAAATTTGCCTTAATTGTAGGTATATCTTTCTGCCAATTGTAAATTTCCTCTTTTATTTGTTCTCTTTTTGTGTTCTCATCCATTGGACATACTTTAGGGAGAACAGATTTATTATATTTTTTTACAAAACGATTTGTATCTTTTTCTGTTAAAAAAATAAGAGGTCTAATTAATGTAATTTTACTTCTATCCATATAACTTTTTGGAGAAAATGTTGAAATATTACCCGTATATTTTAAATTTAGTAAAAAAGTTTCTATTACATCATCCATGTTGTGTCCAAGTGCAATTTTATTACAGCCCTCTTTAATTGCAATAGTATTTATTATACCTCTACGTAAATTTGCACATAAAGAACATGGATTTTTTTCTTTTCTAATATCAAAAACAATTTCTTTAATATGACTGTTTTCTAAAAATAATGGAACATTTATATCATCACAGTTTTTTTGAATAATGTTTGTATCAAAATTTGCAAAACCAGGATTAATAGTAATTGCAATTAATTCAAAGTGTTTGGGATAGAAACGCTGTAAAGCCTTTAAACCATTTAGCATAGTTATAGAGTCCTTTCCACCAGATAAACAAACTGCGATTTTATCTCCATCATTTATCATATTATATTCCTCAATTGCTTTTCTCATTTTACTTAATATATGTTGCATAAAAAAATTCATTCCTTTCTTGATTTACTAAAAGGTACACACAATAAATAGAGAATTTCTTTTAAACAAAAATCTCTCTTTATTAAATCTCATAAGTATTATAACATATATGTCAAGAGGAGAACTTACTAATAAAGCTTGATTTTTTCTTTTTGATATATTATAATATTTTTGATAAATTTGTTCTCATAGCTCAGCAGGATAGAGCAGTCGCCTCCTAAGCGACCGATGGTGGTTCGAGTCCGCCTGGGAACACCATTTCTAAAAAATTTATTATATAAACAGAAAGACTAAAGTAAAAAAATCTAATATATGTGAGGAAAGAATGCAAGAAAAGTTTATGAAAGAAGCTTTAAGAGAAGCAAAAAAGGCATATAAAAAATTAGAAGTACCTGTAGGGGCCGTAATAGTAAAAGATGGAAAAATAATAGCAAGAGGATATAATCAAAAAGAAACAAAAACAGATACTACAAAACATGCAGAAATGATTGCAATTCAAAAAGCAAGTAAAAAGCTAACTGCATGGAGATTAATAAATTGTGAAATGTATGTTACATTAGAGCCATGTGCAATGTGTGCAGGAGCAATCATTAATTCTAGAATAAAAAAAGTGTATATTCGGAACAATGGATGAAAAAACAGGAGCTGTTGGTTCTGTTTTAAATCTATTTAAAGATTTTACTTTTAATCATAAAGTAGAAGTTGAAGTAGGAATTATGCAAAATGAATGTAGAAATATATTAAAACAATTTTTTAAGGAGTTAAGAAAGAATAAAAATGTATAATAAAAGTACAAAGAAAAAAATAATTCATGTAATTATACTTATTGTAATATTTTTTGTGGTTTTAAGTGCAATTGGATTATATATTTTAAGGTATCAAGTAAAAGGAGAATCAAATTTACCATTTAATATTACTAAAATTATTATAGCACAAAGTGTAGATGGAACAGAAAATTTAAATCAACCAGAAAGATGGAATTTACAAGTATCAGAAAATAATGATATATATATATATTTAGAAAAAAATTCTAAATATAATAAAACAGAAATTATAGAAAGTATAGATATTAATAATATAACTTTTAATAAAAACAATACAAAAGGAGAAGCTAAATTCTATAAACCAGTAGTAGACGAAAAAGCAATGTTTAAAAATTTAGAAGAAAATGAGATTACACAAATATCTTATATAGGGGACTTAGAGTCTAATATTAAAGAGCAAAAAATTTCAAACCAGGGTGGAATTGTTGCATTTAGATTTGGAATTAACAATATTTCAAATTATATATTTAATGAGAGTGAGGAAGTTGACTATAGCAAATTATTACAATTAACAAATATTATGGAAGATGATATAAAAACAACACTTACATTTGATATTATAATTAATTTAACAACTGGAAAAAAATATCAATCAAATATACAATTAGAAATTCCAGCCAAAGATGTTATAGAAAAAGGAACAAATGGAATTGAAATAACAGATTTAAGTGATTTGGTATTTAAAAGAATTGATAATTAAATATTTAAAATTTACTTGCAAAAATGAATAATGCAGTATATAATATAGATGGTATGATAACTAACCTCTGTATGGAAAGCAAACTCAATAGGAGCCTATGAATCTTGTCAGGTCCGGGAGGAAGCAGCAATAAGTAGATACTTTTATGTGAGAGTTGCTTTCCATAGAGAGATTAGAAATCACACCATTATTTATTATAAAGGATGTGATAATATGGGGTACACAGCTCTTTATAGAAAGTTTAGACCACAAACATTTTCTGAAATGGTAGGTCAAGAACATATAACAAGAACTTTAAAGAATCAAATTATAGCAAATAGAGTAGGACATGCATATTTATTTAATGGAGTTAGGGGAACAGGAAAAACTACTTCAGCAAAAGTTTTAGCTAGGGCTATAAATTGCTTAAACCCAAAAGATGGAGAGCCTTGTAATGAATGTGAAATATGTAAAGCTGCACTTTCAGGTTCATTAACAGATATTGTAGAAATGGATGCAGCCTCAAATAATAGTGTTGAAGATATACGTTCTATTAGAGAGGAAGTAAATTTCTTACCAACAAAAGCAAAATACAGAGTTTATATAATCGATGAAGTACATATGTTGTCACAAGGTGCATTTAATGCTTTATTAAAAACACTTGAAGAACCACCAGAACATGTAAAATTTATTTTAGCTACAACAGAGCCACAAAAATTACCTGCAACTATTTTATCTAGATGCCAAAGATTTGATTTTAAAAGAATATCTAATGAAGATATTATAAAAAGGCTTGAACAAGTATGCAATGAATCTGATGTAAAAGCAACTAAACAAGCTCTAAATATTATTGCAGAATTATCAGAAGGAGCTATGAGAGATGCTTTATCAATATTAGAAAGATGTACTCAAGATGGAGTAAATCAAATTGATGAGGAAAAAATAAAAGAACTTGTAGGAATTCCTAAATTAGAATTTGTTAATGGTATTGTTCAAGCAATTGTTGAATATAATATTGATAAAGCAATGGAAGTAATTACAGCAATTTTGGATGATGGAAAAGATATTAGTAATTTACTTTGGGAAATGATTAAATATATTAAAGATATTTTAATGGTAAAAACAAATCAAAGGTTAACGATTTATAATGAAAATGATTTTTCTAGATTAAAAGAATTAGCTGAAAAAACAACAAAATCTAAAGCAATAAGACTTATATCAGAATTATCTTTATTAGATACTAAAATGAAAGCATCAACACAAAGAACAATAGTTTTTGAAGCTGGAATTATAAAATTATGTGATAATGAAAATAATAATAATCCTGATGAGGGAGAAAATAAATTTAATAGTGGAAATTTAAATCAAGATATTTATACAAGGCCTGATAAAATAGAAAATTATTTAAGAAATACTAGTGGGAAAACAAGAGTACAAACAAATTTTGCAAATAAAACAACCGAAAGTAAACAAATAACGAATACAATAAAAACAGATAATAGTAAACAATCACATAATTGGAAAGATATTGTTAATCATTTAAAACAAGATGGAAAAATTGTTTTATATACAAATTTGATAAATACTAATGCCGTAGAAATAAATGATATGACAATAGGAATTCAGTTTCCAGGAGGAATTACTTCTTTTGGAAAAACTGTTCTAGAAAAACCAGAAAATAAACAAGAACTGGTTAAGCAAATTTCAATAGCATATGGTAAAGAAATGCATATACAATATATAGACACAAAACCAAAAGAGCAAGAAACCAATGAAGAACAAGAACTATCTAATTTTGCAAATGGATATGATATTCCATTTGATGTTGTTGAATAAAAAAATAAAAAAAGGAGGATTTTATAATATGTCAAAAAGAGGTGGATTCCCAGGAGGAATGGGAGGATTTGGAGGAATGAACATTAATAGTTTAATGAAAGAAGCAAAAAAAATGCAAGCAGACTTAGAAAAATCACAACAAGAATTAGCTGTAAAAGAATTTGAGGCTTCAGCAGGAGGAAATGCAGTAAGTGTAAAAGTTAATGGTCAAAAACAAATATTGAATTTAAATATTCAAAAAGAAGTTGTAGACCCAGATGATGTAGAAATGTTACAAGATTTGATTGTTACATGTATAAATCAAGCTTTTAAACAAGTTGATGATGCACAATCAGCATCAATGGGAAAATTTAATATACCAGGAATAATGTAATGAACTTTAGGGATATCCCTTAAAGTTCATTATTAAAATTTTTGATAAAACATAACTTGAATTTTAATAATATTCTTTAAAAAACTATTAATAAAATTAAATATGTATAAATAAGGGAGCGGAAGAAATGTCATTATATTCACCATCAATAGAAAAACTGATAGAAAGTTTTGAAAAACTTCCTAGTATAGGAAATAAAACAGCAGCAAGACTTGCTTTTTATATATTAAATGCATCACAAGAAGAGACAGACGAATTTGTTAATTCAATTATAAATGCAAAAAAGAATCTAAAATATTGTAGTAAATGTTGGAACATTTCAGATACAGATCCATGTCCAATATGCGGAAATCCAAAAAGAGACCAATCTCAAATTTGTGTAGTTGAAGATGTTAGAGATATTGTTGCAATGGAAAAAACACATGAATTTAAAGGGGTATACCATGTATTACATGGTTCTATTTCTCCAATGAATGGAATTGGCCCAGATGATATTAAAATAAAAGAATTATTAGCTAGATTAATGGATGGACAAGTTAAAGAAGTTATACTGGCAACTAACCCTAGAGTTGAAGGAGAAGCAACAGCGATGTATTTATCAAAATTAATAAAACCTTTAGGTGTTAAAGTTACAAGAATTGCACATGGAATTCCAGTAGGAGGAGATTTAGAATATACAGATGAAATAACACTTACTAAGGCTTTAGAAGGAAGAAGAGAAATATAAATTAAAATAAAACTCAATTATTAAGCTTTTTTGCATGATAATTGAGTTTTATTTTAGATAATAGAAAAGTTATGTTTCCCTATTATATAAAAAGATACAATTGCTAATAATTTGAGATTTTCTTATTGTAGTAGAAAACTCGAATCTGGCAAGAACAAATTAAAATGATTTAAAGTTTTTTCTTAGTTATTTTTTTTAAGCAAAATTTTACAAATATTATATGTGGAATTAGGTTTTGCAATAAGTAGAGCATTTTTTTTCATTTCTTGTAATTGTACAGGATTTGATAAAAGATTATTTACTACATTACTTATATTATCATCTTTTTTTATCCAAATTGCGGAATTATTTTTTACTAAATATTCTGCATTTTCTTCTTCCTGACCAGGGATAGGATTAATAATTACAATAGGTAGACCAGAAGCAAGACTTTCAGATGAAGTTAAGCCTCCAGGTTTTGTTACTACTAGGGTTGAAATACTCATTAATTCAGGTACTTTATTAGTATATTCAAAAATCTGAATATTTTCTTCTGTATGTTTTTCTAGAACTATATTTTGAAAAGCTGTTTTTAATTTTTGATTTTTCCCAGAAATGGCAATAATTTGAATATCATTAGAATGTTCTACAAATGCATGAAAAACTTGTAAAGTAAAATTTTTTCCTAGCCCAAATTCACCTCCACCAAAAAATAATACAATTTTTTTATCTTGCCTTAAGTTAAATTCTTTTAAAATATTTTTCTTATCATAATCTTTCATAAATTTGCTAGAGATAGGGATTCCTGTAACAAAAATTTTACTTCTTGAAATGCCTTTTTCATAAAGTTCTTGTTCCATTTCTTTACAAGCAACAAAAAAATAATCAATATACTCATTATAAACCAACCATTGATCATGTGAAGCGAAATCAGTTATAATAGTTGCTATTTTTGATTGTAATTTATTATGCTTTTTTAAATAACCACATATTTGGCTTGAAAATGGATGAGTTGATATAATTAAATCGGGTTTTTTTATATTTAAAAGTTTTTTCAATTTTATAGATAATATTTTGTTTGAAGTAGTACTTATATGTGCAAGAGGACCTTTTTGAGATTTCCAATATAAATGTCCCCATGTTTTTGGTGCTTTTTTTGCCATTTCAGAATAAGCTTTTGTTGTTATTTTATTAAATTCTTTACTAGCATATTCCATAAAATCAATTAATTCAACATCAATATTTTTAAAATTTTCATGAATACAAGATTCAATAGAACGTGCAGCAGATAAATGACCACCACCATATTTCGCATAAAAAATAATTACTTTCATAATAAATTCAATTCCTTTCCGTATCATTGTTATTAAGTGGTTTATTTTAATTTATTTCTATGAGATGTTACTTCTAATTTTTTTTATTTTACCATAAAAAAATAAATAATTGTATAATTTTTTGAAAAAAATGCAAAAATAAGAAAAAGTTAAAATTTTGTGATAACTTAAAAGTTTATATAATAAGAAAAATATTCTTTCACATTATATAAAAATTGATAAGTTATTATAATTAAAAATATAAAGAAAGAATATGTTTATAAAGATTTGTTCTCAAATTATAAACATATTATATGAGGTATGAATAAAGGTGAATAATAAAAACTTAAAGGGAATTAATAAAATTTGGAGTGCAATAACAATTTTGTTAATTATTCTTTCAATAATACTTGCAGTAAATTTATATAATAAAAATGTTTCTTACGCAACTGTTGTGGAAAATGATAGTAATCAATCACTTTATGAAATTGTTGATAGAGTTCAAAATACGAAAATATATTTAGCAAAAGCTCTAATATCAAAAGATGCAACACATGGATTAAAAACATTATCACATGTTTGGAGAGAAGCAAATTTAGCGATGTGTTATTTAGTAATGCTTCCAATTGAAAGTCAAGAGATAGAAAATACAGAAAAATTTTTGAATCAAGTAAGTGAATATAGTTATTCATTATTTAACAAAAATATGAATGGAGAAGATTTAACTGATGAAGATATAGCAAAAATTGAAGAACTTTATAATTATTCTAATGATTTATCAAATACATTAACAGAAATGTTAGATGAATTAAATAATGGAACATTAAATTGGGAAGATTTAAAAAATAATACAGAAGAATCTAATATATCTCAAGTTAATAATTTTAATATTGTAGAAGAAAACTTCCATGAATACACAGGTTTAATTTATGATGGAGCATATTCTGAACATTTAACTAATAATGAAAGAAGAGGCTTAACGGGTGAAGATATATCAGAAGAACAAGCAAAACAAGTTGCAGAAGAATTTATTGGAAAAGAAAAAATAAAAGAAACTAAAAACAATGGCTTTGTAGAAAATGGAAATATTCCAGTTTATAGATTTGAAATTACAACAAATGAAGATAAAATAATAGGAATATCTATTTCTAAAAAAGGTGGGCATATTGTTTTTATGAATTATGATAGAGATATTACAGAAGAAAATATAACTGAACAAGAAGCAATTCAAAAAGGAAAAGAATATTTATCATCAAAAGGATTTGAAAACATGCAAGAAACGTATACACTTAGAAATAATGGATTTATTACTGTAAATTATGCTTATAAACAAGGAGATATAATAGTATATCCTGATTTAATTAAAGTAAAAATAGCTTTAGATAATGGAGAAATTATAGGAATTGAATCAATGGGATATTTAAATAATCATTATAACAGAGAGATTTCAAAATCCGTAATATCTAAAGAGGATGCAACTAAAAATATTTCAAAAAATGTCCAATGTGAAGTAAAAGGACTATCTATAATACCAACTGAATTTAATACAGAAATTTTATGTTATGAAATTAAAGGAAAAGTGAATGATATAGAATTTTTAACTTATATAAATGCAGAAAATGGAAAAGAAGAAGATACACTTATTTTAATTAATACTGAAAATGGAACTTTAACAGAATAAAATTGGAAAAAATTTTTATAATAATAAAAAGATTTTTGCAAATAATAAAATTGAAAATATTAAATAATATTTTCAAAAACGGTCCGTAATATACAGATTGAAATTTGAAAGGAGACTTATAATATGTCAAGAAATAGCAAATTAATATCTGAAAACTTACGAACAGAAATAGCAAAAGAATTAGGTGTTTATGACCAAGTAAAAAGAGACGGAGGAAGTTGGGAAAACGTTTCTTCTAAAACATGTGGTAATATTGTATCAAAAGCTATAGAAATTGCAAATAGAGCTGTAGACAATAAATAGTTTTTAGATAATTTGAATGTCAATGGGGACGGAGATTTTGACAACTTTTTTAATATAAAAGTTGTCAAAATCTCCGTCCCCATTGACAACCCATTGACAAAAAAATGGAGAAATTTGTGTTGCAATATCATATAGAAAATAATATAATATTTAAGAGAAAGGATTATGATTAATTATGAAAATAGAAGAAATTTTAAATGTAACAAAAGGAAAATTAATTATTGGAGATTTAAAAACTGAGATAGAAAACTTTTCAAAAGATACTCGAACAATACAAGAAAATGATTTATATATAGGTATAAAAGGAGAAAAATTTGATGGGAGTGATTTTTGGAAACAGGCATTAGATGCAGGAGCTAAAGCAGTTATTGTTTCAGAAATAAAAATTACTGATGAAGACAAATTAATTTATAAAGATAAAGTAATAATAATAGTTGAAGATACTTTAAAATCACTATATGAACTTGCTACATATAAAAGAAAACAATATAATATTCCTGTTATAGCAATAACAGGAAGTGTTGGAAAAACAAGTACAAAGGATATTGTTGCAAATGTTCTTGGACAAAAATTTAAAACATTAAAAACAGAAGGAAATTTTAATAATAATATAGGATTACCAATGACAATACTAAAGTTAAAAAATCATGAAGCATTAGTTGTAGAAATGGGCATGAATCATTTTGGAGAAATTAGATTATTAACACAAATTGCAAAACCTACATTAGCAATAATTACTAATATTGGAACATCACATATAGGCAATTTAGGCTCAAGAGAAAATATCTTGAAAGCAAAACTTGAAATATTAGAAGGAATGGAAATCCCTAAATTAATAATTAATAATGATAATGATTTGTTACATAGTTGGTATGAGAAAAATAAAAATAAAATTGAAATACATACTTATGGTATAAAAAATGAAAGTGAAATAAATGCTAAAAATATTAACTTAGGGGAAGAGAATAGTAAATTTACTGCTATAATTAAAGATGGGTGTAATATAGAGATAGATGTGCCAGTAGGAGGAGAACATTTTATATATAATGCTTTATGTGGAATTATGGTAGGAGAAATGTTTAATTTATCTAATGAGGAAATTCAAAATGGAATTTTAACATTTGAGTTAACCAAAAAAAGAATGGATATAAAAACTTTAAATAATGGAGCAACAATAATCAATGATAGTTATAATGCAAGTTATGAATCAATGAAAGCAAGTTTAAAATATCTATCAAATCGTACAGATTTAAGAAAAATTGCGGTTTTAGGAGATATGTTAGAACTGGGAGAATTTTCAGAAGAGTTACATAGAAAAGTAGGAGAAGAAGTAGCAACAAATAATATTGATGTTTTGATTTGTAGAGGAAAATATTCAAAACAAATAATTGAAGGGGCACAAAAAAATAAGAAATTACAAATTATGGAGTTACAATCAAATGATGAAATTATAAAAAAACTAGAAGAAATTTTAAAGGAAGGAGATGTAGTATTAATTAAAGCATCAAATGCAATGAAATTTTACGAAATTTGTCAAAAACTATAGATTTTTTGAAAAAAAATTGGTATAATAAGTATACCAATTTTTTATTGTATTGGGGGATATCAAATGAAATTTAAAGACTACTATAAAATACTAGATTTAGAAGACAATAAGGTTACTTTAGATCAAATAAAATCAGCATATAGAAAACAAGCAAAAAAATACCATCCAGATGTAAATGTAGGAAATAAACTAGCAGAAGAAAAAATAAAAGATATAAACGAAGCATATAAAATTCTTTCAGAAACATCAACAAAACGAAAATATGATAGAACTTGGAATTATGCTATAGGAAGAAAAAGAAATCATGTAAAAACTTCAAGTCAAATGGCAGGAGAATTTTTTGGAATGTTTTTTGGAAATAATGAACAAAAAGAAGAAATTGGCCAATCAAGTATTCCTGCAATAAATGGAGAGAATATTGAGACTGAAATAAATATTACAATTGAAGAGGGCTTTTTTGGAGCAAATAAAACAATACTTTTAAAAGATATTGAAAATAAAAATAAAAAAATAACAATGAAACTACCAGAAGGAGTAAAAAATTCAGAAAAAATTAGATTAGTTGGTCAAGGAAAGCCAGGTAAAAATGGTGGAAAAAATGGAGATTTATATATAAAAATAAATATAGAAGATAGCAAAAAATATCAATTAAAAGATAATGACTTATATACAGTAATACCTATTACACCATGGGAAGCAGTACTTGGAACAAAACTTAAGGTTAAATCAATAGATGATTCAGAAACTCAAATTTATGTACCAAATGGAGTGCAATCTGGTCAAATTTTCGAAATTCCAGGAAAAGGTTATAAAACACCAAATGGAGAAAGAGGAAAATTAATAGGAAAAATTGAGATTGTAGTTCCAGAAAGTGTTTCAAAAGAAGAAAAAGATATGTTTAAAAAATTAAAAGAAATATCAAAATTTAATCCAAGAAGAGTCTAAATGTAAAAATGTTTAACATAATAACAAAAAAAGTTGACAAACCCAGTAAAATACGGTATAATTAATATTGGTGATTTGATTAACAAAAGACAATTCTATGGATTAGCATGGAAAGTGAGGAAAATAAAAAAATGGATATGTTACAAGGAAAACATTTTAGTATAACAGATCCACAAGGTGTTAATACAGTTATTTATCAAATAAATAAAACAGAAAAAGATTTTTTAAAAGAATATCCTAAATATACAGTTGAAAGATTAGAATATACAGAGGAAATAAGAGGAGATTCTAGAAGAAAGACTTTTTATGTAGATAATCCACAACCACAAGGAAATCAATTAGCAATTCTTTCGTTTGCTGGAGAAAAAGTAATAATAAACTCTGGTATTTTAATTGATAATGAAGTTAGAATTGCAAAAAATCCTTCAGCTTTTAAGTTTGATACATTATATTCAGAAGAAGAACAGGAATTTAAAGATTTTAACTATACCCCTAATTTAAAAAGGGACATATGTGTTATTGATCCTGAAACTACAGAAGAAATAAAACCTCGACTTTATTTTGATGAGAAAGAAAATAAAGTAAAGGGAAAATGTAAATTAAAACCATATAAGTCTTATTTCGCGTTTGAAGTAAGAGGTGAATAATTAAGGAGGATATTTTACTATGGGGAATCACACAGTAAAGAAAAGACCAGCAGGTTTAAATGATAAAACAGTTATTGTAGGTATGCAAATAAATCAAAAAGTAAAAGAAATAGGAAAAAAGGCTGGAGAAAAAACAACACAAGTATTTGAATTAGAGGCTAAAGGTAAATTACATAGAGAAGTTATACCAACAGACTATATTGTAATTAAAGCTTATTCTAATAATGTAAAAGAAGATAACAAAAAAGATGCTAAATTACATAAATCTACTAAAAATAAAGAAGATGACCAAATAAAATAAAACAAAAGAGAAGGTGAATTTACATATGAATTACAAAATTTCTGGAGCTATTAGAAGGACAAGAAAATATTTTATAATTTTTGCAATACTATGGTTATTTATATCCATAGTATTAGTTATGCCTTTAACAATTGCAATTCATGAAGCACAAGTACAACAAGATATAACTGCTGGATTTGAAGGAATAGTTAATTCAATGCAACATATATTTCAATCTTTTGGAACATTATTTAGTGAAGGAATATTTTTACAATATTTAAAAAATGTTGGACTATTTACAATTCTATTTGCTATTTTAATGGTAATAGGATTAATAAAAGCATCTCCAAAAAACGAATATACAGATATGGAACATGGTTCAAGTGATTGGAGTAAAAATGGAGAGCAATACCAAGTTTTAAGCAATAAAAAAGGAATAATACTTGCTGAAAACAATTATTTACCAGTTGATAAAAGGGGAAATGTCAATGTATTAGTAGTCGGAGGTTCTGGATCAGGTAAATCAGCATCATATTCAATTCCAAATGCATATCAACAATTAGGATCATATGTATTTACAGATCCTAAAGGAGAATTATATGATAGAACTGCAGGATATTTAAAACAAAATGGATATGAAATTAAAGTACTTAATTTAGTTAAACCTCAAAATAGTGATGGGTATAATCCATTAATGCATATTTCTTCAGAAATAGATGTTGATGTTATAGCAAATACAATTGTAAAAGGTCAAAAAACAGATTCTGGGGGCTCAGATCCATTTTGGGATGATTCTGCAGAAATGTTATTAAAAGCATTAATTTATTATTTGATGGCCACAAGACCAGAAGAAGAACAGAATTTAGCAAGTTGCGCAGAATTGGTAAGAGCAGCAAACTCTAATGGAGGAAGTAATTTATTAACAGAATTAATGAGTAAATTACCATATGATCATCCTGCAAGAATGAATTATAAATCAATAGAAATAGCACCAGAAAAGACATATAGTTCAATATTAAGTACATTACAATCAAAATTAGGAAAATTTGATTCAAAAGAAATAGCAGAATTAACTTCAACAGATACAATCAAGTTTGAAGATATAGGAAGTAGAAAAACAGCAGTATATGTTATATCTTCAGATACACATACTGCATATGACTTTTTACTAACAATATTCTTTGCTCAAATGATACAACAATTATACAATTTTGCAGATGATAATGGTGGAAAATTAAAAGTTCCAACATATTTCATATTAGATGAGTTTGCTAATATTGGAAAAATACCAGATTTTGATAAAAAAATATCAACATCAAGAAGTAGAAAAATATCATTTAGTGTTATATTACAGAACTTAGACCAATTAGAAGCAATATATGATAAATCATATGAAACAATAATAGGTAACTGTGATACACATGTATTTTTAGGAAGTAACTCATATAAAACTGTTGAATATTTTTCAAAAGCATTAGGTGAAAAAACAATTGAAAGAGAAAGTATATCAATAAATAGAGATAAACAGCATCATAGAACAGGAACAAGTGATTCTGACCAAGTAATGGCAAGAGCATTAATGACACCAGATGAATTAAGAAGATTAGATAATGATTTATGTATTATTTTTGAAAAAGGAATTAAACCAGTTAAAGCAAATAAATTTTACTACTTTAAACATAAAAATATGGAAAGTAGTTTAAGAAAGGCAGAAATAAGTCATAATGATATAGGTCAAATCGATCGTGGAACATGGAGAAAATTTAATCCATATAATCCATGGACTGAGGATAAAACAGAAAAAGAAGCAAAAGATTTAAAAATAGAATCTTTGGATGATTTATTTACAGATGAACCATCAGATCAAAAAAAAGAAAACTCAAATAAAGCTCAAAAAATAATGGTTGAAAATAATAATCAAAACCTTAACGAAAAAGATTCTGAACAACAAAATTCAGGAGCTGTAGGAATAATAACAGAAGATTCTTTTGGTGATATTAAACAAGATGAAGTTCCAAAACAAACACCGATTGTTGAAGATGATGAAGATACATATGACTTACAAAAAGAATTAGAGGCAAAATTTGATGAATTATTTGGACCAATTGATGATGATGAATAAAAATCATATAAATAAGGCTACAAAAAATGATTAAATATCAATAGTTGAGGTAGAAAACTTTAAAAGCTTTCTACCTCAGTTTTTGTCATTTAATATGAAAATGATTTTTTTATTGAATAATAGGGCTTTGCCATAAAAAACGTACACAATTTTACTTTTTATGTCAAAAATATTGAAAAAACAGAACAAATGTTGTAAAATATATATGTGAAATTAGTAAAAATGCACTTTATAAAAAATTTTAATTATATTCAAAATAAAAATTTATTTATATATTAAAATTTTAGAATAAATTTATTAATTCAAAACTAAAGAGAAAGGAAACAATTTTAAAATGGAATTTGTACATATAGCAGATATGCACTTAGATGCTCAATTCAAGATGCTTTCAGATAAAAATGGTATAGGAGAACAAAGAAGATATGACCAAAGAAAAATATTAAATAAGATAATAGAATATATAAAAGATAATCACATAAAATATTTTTTTATATCTGGAGATTTATATGAGCATGAATTTATAAGAAAATCAACAATAGAATATTTAAATGACTTATTTAAAGAAATAAATGAAACTCAAATATTTATTTCTCCAGGAAATCATGACCCCTTTTTAAAAAATTCATATTACAATAATTTTATTTGGAATGACAATGTTTATATATTTACATCAGAATTACAAAAAGTAGAAACAGAAGAAGTAGATATCTATGGTTATGGCTTTAATGATTTTTATTGCTCAAATTTAGATTTTAGTAAATTTAAAATTCAAAATAAAAACAAAATTAATATATTAATTATTCACGGAACTTTAGACGGAGCAAATTTAGAAGATATGCAATATAATTCAATGAGTAAAAAAATTCTTGAAGAAAAAGGATTTAACTATATTGCATTAGGACATATTCATAAAAAAAATTTTACAGAAGATGGAACAATTATATATCCAGGTTCAACGATTGCAATGGGCTTTGATGAACTTGGTGAACATGGTATGGTTGTGGGTGAGATAACAAAACAAAAAAATAAATTGAAATTTATTAAATTAGATGATGTACAATTTGAAAAGTTAGAAATAAATTGTACAGAGATTAAATCTATAGAAGAATTAATTGAAAAAATAAATTTTTCGAAATTAAAAAATAATAATTTATATGAAATTATATTAATTGGAAAAAGAAATTTTGAAATAAATCTAAATGATATATATAAATATCAATTAGACGAAAAAATTATAAAAATAAAAAATAAAACAACAATTAATTACAATATAGAAAAAATATCTAAAGAAAATAATTTAAGGGGATTATTTGCAAAAGAAATATTAAAAGAATTAGAAAATGATCCATATAATAAAAATATAATAAATAGAGCATTAGAAATAGGTATGGAAATATTAGAATAATAATTTGGAGGGATTTATTTTGAAAATAAATAAAATAAAAATAAATTCATATGGAAAAATAAAAAATAAAGAAATTAATTTAGAAAATCATTTGAATATTATTTATGGAAAAAACGAAAGTGGAAAATCAACAATAGTTAATTTTATAAATAATATTTTATTTGGAATCTCAAGAAATAAAAATGGAAAAGAAATTTCTGATTTTGATAAATATAATCCATGGGATAGTACAGAATATTCTGGAAAATTAATATATGAATTAGACAATAAAAATAAATTCGAAATATTTAGAGAATTTAATAAAAAAAATCCAAAAATATTTAATGAAAAAGGAAATGATATTTCAGATGAATATAATATAAATAAAAAAAATGGAAATGAATTTTTTTATGAACAAACAAATATTAACTTAAATATGTATTTATCAACTGCAGTTTCTCAACAACAAGAGGTAAAAATTGGAAGAGGAAAACAAAATATACTTATTCAAAAAATCTCTAACCTATTGGGAACAGGAGAAGATAACATATCATATAAAAAGACCATTGACAAACTAAACAAATTACAATTGGAAAAAATAGGAACAGAAAGAAGCAAAGAAAAACCAATAAATATAATACAGAAAAAAATAGAAGAAAATAATAAAAAAATAGAAGAATTAAAAAATAATAAAAATATTCAATTTGAAATTCGAGAAAAAATAAATGAAGTAGAAAATAAAATTAATAAAGAAAATATAAAAAATAATTTATTAAAAGAAATAAAAAACATTTATGAAAAAACAGAAATAAATCAAGAAAAAATGAAAATAAAAGAAAAAATAAATGAAGAAAATAATTATAAAAAAATTGATTTAAATAAAAAAATAAATAATAAAAATATAGAAAATAATGATATAAAAAATAATAATGAAATATTAGAAAAAAATAAAATAATAAAAAATAAAATATTAAAAAAATATAATTTAATATTATTTATTTTAATTATATTAAATATTGTTGGTTTTATTTTTATTCCTAAAAAAATTAATAATTTAAAATATATTTTATTTTTTCCAATTTTAATAATTATTTTTATATATTTAGTTAAAATAATAAAAATAAATAAAAAAATAAAAGAAATAAAAAATAATATTAATAATAATATTGAAAATAATCAAAAAGAAATAAATGAATTGAATAATCAATATAAATTAATAAATTATAATTTTGAAAAAATTAATAGTGAAATAGAACAAGAAAAAAATAAAAACATTTTTTTATTTAATTCAGAAAAAAATAATTTAATAAAAAAATATTCAATAAAATTAAATAAAGAAGAAATTAATGAAATAATTAATTATAATAATATAGAAAAAAATACTATACTAATAGAAAATGAAATTGATAATTTAAAATATGAATTAAATAAATTAGAATTTAAGAATGATAATATAGACAAAGAATTAGAAAACTTATCAAATTTGGAAGAAGAACAAGAAATTTTGCAAAAACAGTTATTAGAATTAAATAATGAAAATGAATCTATAGAATTAGCTAAAAATTTATTTGAAAAAGCATATGAAAAAATGAAAAATGATATTAGTCCAGAATTTACAAATAAATTATCTAAAATCATTGCAAAAATAACTAATAATAAATATAAAAAATTAATTTTTAATGATGAACAAGGTTTAATTGTAGAATTAGATAACGGAAATTATATTCCTGCAGAAAGATTAAGTATAGGAACAATTGACCAATTATATCTTTCTTTAAGATTAGCAATGCTTGATGAAATTACAAAAGAAAAAATGCCAATAATTTTAGATGAAACATTTGCTTATTTTGATGATGAAAGACTAAAAAATATTTTATTATTTTTAAATAATGAATATTATGATAGACAAATTATTATTTTTACATGTACAAAAAGAGAGAAAATGATTTTAGAACATGAATTTGTCAAATTTAATTATGTTGAATTATAGTTTATTACTTAAAGTACTTGAAAAATATACCAATCTATTGTATAATAATTAATGTTGAAAATTAGTAAAGGAGAATATTTATGTTTGACAAACTAGAAGCAGTAGAAAAAAGATATGAGGAATTAACAAAATTAATAAGTGATCCAGAAATTATTGCAAATCAAACAGAATGGCAAAAATTAATAAAAGAACATAGTTCTATTGAAGAAGTAGTACAAAAATATAGAGAATACAAAAAACAAAAACAAAGAATGGAAGATGCAAAAGAAATGATGGAAGATAAAGAACTTAAGGAATTAGCAGAAATAGATTATTATGAAGCAAAAGAAAATCTTCCACATATAGAGGAAGAATTAAAAGCCCTATTAATTCCCAAAGATCCAAATGATGATAAAAACATTATTTGTGAAATTCGAGCAGGTGCAGGAGGAGAAGAAGCTGCATTATTTGCTGGAACTTTATTTAGAATGTATTCAATGTATGCAGAAAGGAAACATTGGAAAATTGAAATTCTAAATGAAAATGAAACAGAATTAGGTGGATATAAAGAAATATCATTTATGGTTGTAGGTAAAGGTGCATATAGTAGATTAAAATTTGAAAGTGGAGTACATAGAGTACAAAGAGTTCCAGATACAGAAAGTAGTGGAAGAATACATACATCTACAGCTACAGTAGCCGTATTACCAGTAGTAGAAGATGTCGAAATTGAAATAAATCCAGCTGACATAAAAATGGAGGTATTTAGGGCTTCTGGTGCTGGAGGACAACATGTAAATAAAACATCTTCTGCCGTAAGGCTTATACATGAACCTACAGGAATTGTAGTAGAATGTCAGACTGAAAGATCACAATTACAAAATAGAGAATATGCTATGAAGATGTTACGTTCAAGACTATATCATATGGAAAAAGAAAAACAAGATTCTGAAATAGCCAATGCAAGAAAAAGCCAAGTTGGAAGTGGAGATAGAAGTGAAAAAATTCGAACATACAATTATCCTCAAGGACGTATTACAGATCATAGAATAGGAATGAGTATATTCCAAATGGAAAATTTCCTTAATGGAGATTTAGATGAAATGATAGATAATTTAATAGCAGCAGACAGAGCTGAAAGATTAAAAGGTGAAGAAGAATAAGTAATAAAAAAACTCTTTTAAAATATATTGTAATAATATAAAATAAAGGAGTTTTTTTATGCAAAATATTATAAATACAACAACTTTAGGACTTTTTTTTGGTACTATTGGAACAACAATTGGAGGAATCATAGGATGTAGTTTGAAAAGTCACTCAAACAAATTTTTAAGTTTTATTTTATCATTAGCAGCAGGACTAATGATGGCTGTAATATGTTTTGACTTAATTCCACAATCTTTAGGGATTAGTTCAATTGTAGAAGTTATTATAGGGATAACATTAGGAATTATAGTAATGATTTTTTGTGACGTAAATATAGACAAAAAGTTTAATAAAAAAAAATTTATCCAAAAAGATTCTAAAAAAGTTGCCAGTAATTTATTAAAAACAGGAATTATTGTAAGTATAGGACTTGCAATACATAATATTCCAGAAGGATTAGCAATTGGCTCTGGATTTGAAGCATCAACAAAATTAGGTTTTTCCCTAGCTATAGCAATATGTTTTCATGATATTCCAGAAGGTATTTCAATGTCATTACCAATGAAAAATGGAGGAATGAAAGTATACAAAATTATGTTTTATGTTATATTATCTGGAATTGCAACAGGTATAGGAGCTTTAATAGGAAGCATAATTGGAAAAATATCAGAACAAATTATAGCAATTGCATTAAGTTTTGCTGCTGGAGCAATGTTATATATAGTCTCAGAAGAACTAATTCCAGAATCAAACAATCTTTATAAAGGAAGAACTTCTGCACTAGGTAATATGTTAGGATTTATAATTGGAATTTTTGTAACTTTATTATAAAATCTATTGCAATTTAAGAAAAAATATAGTAAAATACAAACAAACATTTGAAAAAAGGAAAGGATTCAATACAATGAATGAAATTTTAGAAGGATTAAATGATAAACAATATGAAGCAGTTATTAATACAGAAGGACCATGTTTAGTAATAGCTGGTGCAGGAAGCGGAAAAACAAAAGTATTAACGAATAAAATAGCATATTTAATTAAAGAAAAAAATGTACTACCATGGAATATATTAGCAATTACATTTACAAATAAAGCAGCAAATGAAATGAAAGAAAGAATTGCAAATTTAGTTGGAGATTCAGCAAGAGATATATGGGTAGGAACATTTCACTCAATATGTGTAAGAATCTTAAGAAAATTTATAGATAGAATTGGATTTGATTCATCATTTATAATTTTTGACACAACAGATCAAAAAAATTTAGTAAAAAGATGTTTAAAAGAATTAAATATAGATGAAAAAGTATTAAATGAAAAATCATGTTTATATGAAATAAGTAATGCGAAAAATGATATGTTAGAGCCAGACCAATATAAAGCCAAAGTAAAAGGTGATTTTAGAAGGGAAACAATATCTAAAGTATATGATTTATACCAACAAAAATTAAGAGAAAATAATGCAATAGACTTTGATGATATTATTAATTTTACAATTAAAATTTTATTAGAAAATGTAGATGTATTAGAATATTATACAAATAAATTTAAATATATTTTAGTTGATGAATATCAAGATACAAATAAATCTCAATTTACACTTATTACAATGTTAGCTTCAAAACATGGAAATATTACAGCAGTAGGTGACAGCGATCAGGGAATATACAGCTTTAGAGGAGCAGATATAACTAATATTTTAAACTTTGAAAAAGATTTCCCAGGAACGAAAATTATAAAATTAGAGCAAAATTATAGATGTACAGGAAATATATTAAATGTAGCAAATGAAATTATAAAAAATAATGAAGTAAAATACGAAAAAAAATTATGGACAGAAAATGCAAAAGGAGAATTGCCAAAAATATTTTGTTCAGATAATGAATATGATGAAGGAAGATATATAGTTGAACAAATTGAACACTTAAAAAGACAAGAAAAATATAAATATTCAGATTTTGCAGTATTATACAGAATGAACACTCAATCAAGAGCAATAGAAGATATTTTAAGAAGAGAAATGGTACCATATAAAATAGTTGGAGGACTTAAATTTTATGAAAGAAAAGAAATAAAAGATATTATTTCTTATTTAAGATTAATCCAAAATCCATCAGATAATTTGAGTTTTAATAGAGTAATAAATGAACCTAAAAGAGGCATTGGAAGAACTAGTATAGAAGCAATAGAACAACTTGCTATGCAAAATAATACATCAATGTATGAAATTATAAAAAATGCACAAAGCTATGGTTTAAATAGAGTATATTCAAATTCTAGAGAATTTGTAAATTGTATGGAAGAATTTTTTAATGAAAAAGACAATTTAAAATTATCAGAATTGATAAAAAAAGTATTAGAAAACACAGGATATTTAAAAGCTTTAGAAAATGAGGATACTGAAGAATCTAAAAATAGAATAGCAAATTTAGAAGAATTTTTAAATGTAGCAATAGAGTTTGAAGAAGAATCAGCCGAAAATACTTTAAGTGAATTTTTAGAAGGAATAACATTATCTAGTGACATAGATAATATGGAAGAAGAAGATTCTGTTACATTAATGACATTACATAGTGCAAAGGGACTAGAATTCCCAGTAGTATTTTTAGTTGGAATGGAAGAAGGAGTATTTCCAGGATTTAAATCTATAGGTGAAGATAAAGAAATAGAAGAAGAAAGACGTTTATGTTATGTAGGAGTTACAAGAGCAAAAGAAAGATTATATTTAACAAGAAGTAAACAACGTACTACATATGGTTCTACAACATATAATCCACCATCTAGATTTTTAAAAGAAATTCCAGAAAATATGTTAGATGGATATGAAGAAGCAATGGAAAAGAAAACTAATATAGAAAAAGACAATTTTTCAGATAGTAAATATACATGGAGCTATGGAAGCAAAAGTAATAATAATAACAATTATACATTTAGAACAGCTGAAAGTTTTTTAAATAGTTTAAACAAAAAGCCAGAAAAACAAGTTGTAAACTTTTCTGAATTAAAAACAGGAACTAAGGTTTATCATAAAAAATTTGGAGAAGGTATTATTAATTATGTTGAACCAGAAGGTGATGATTTAAAAGTAGATATTAACTTTAATAAATTTGGTCATAAAAGACTTATGGCAAAATTTGCAAATTTAGAAATTTTGTAAAAAATGTGAATAAAAAAAATAAAAAATGTAAAACTAAAAAAAGAAGTTGAAAAAATTAAATTATTTATTAAATTGATAAAATTTTTTTCAACTTCTTTATTCTAACTACTATTTACAATTTTACTTAAAGAAAATGAAAAAATTTAGAAAGGAAAGATGTCATAAATGTCAGATATAACTAAAGTTGAATTGCAACATATAAAACAAATTGTTTTGGAAAATGACAATAAATATCAAAAAATTAATTATTATTTAACACAAATAAAAGATGTTCAAATTCAGCAATTACTTAATAATATAGCACAAGATTCATTAAATATAAAACAACAATTTATTAGTTTTCTAAATAGTTAAATTCAAAGGTTTATGGGTAAATCCTTAAAAAATCTAAATATTATAAAAGAGGAGTATAAAATGCGAGAAATAAAGTTATTTTTTACTATTAAAAATATATAGTTATGGAAAACTTAAATTCGCTTTTTATAGTATTTTTAAAATGGAAGAAAAAATAATAATTAATGATTTAATTTTAAACTTAAAATCAAATATAAATATGTATGAAATAGCAATATGTGACGCAGAAAATATAGGTATTAGACAAATTATACAACAAATTAGAGATAATACTGAAAGTATGTTATATGAATTAATAAAAATAGCAAAAATAAAAGGGTATATTATAATAAATGAAAAAGCAGAGACAGGAGAAATTGAAACAATAAAAAATGAAATAATATAATTTTAAAATTTATAAAACTAAAATAACAATAAATTTTTAAATAACAAATCAAAATCTTGATAATTAAAGACTTTAAAAAACTATTTATAATCATATAATATAGAAAAAGGAGAAAACAAAAGAAAAATAGAATAAAAAAGAGAAAATAAAAAGAGTAAAGCATATAATAGTAAATATAATAAATTGAAAAATTTATAAAAATTAGTATAGAATAATATCAAATGTAAAAATGAACAGGAGAAAAAATTAATGGTAAAAAATATATTAGTATTTGCAAGAAAATCAATGAAACTTACAATATTGCTATTTATATCTATATTATTAATAATATGTGCAGTGGTTTTGTTTTTTAAACCAATTTATTCTGTTACAATAAATGGAGAACAGGTAGGGTATATTAAAAATAAAACAAAATTACAAAAAAATATAAATGATTATATGGAAAATGGTGATGGAGATTCAAATTTAGCATTTGTACAAATAGAAGAATTGCCAGAATATAAATTATGTTTATTAAAAAGAAATATAGTTACAAATGATGATGAAATTTTAGAAAAAGTAAAACAATCAGGAACTAAATATTACAAATATTATGCTATACTATTAGGAGAAGAAAAAAAAGCCTATGTTTCAGATTTTGCAAAAGCAGAAGAAGTTGTTAATAAATTAAAAGAAAAAGAGAGTACAAATGTTGATCAAATAACCATTTCAGAAATTTATGATGTAGAACTTAAAGATTTTACTGAAGTAGATACAGTTGTAGCCAATCTATATGTAAAAAAAGTAGAAGTTGCTAAAACACAAGCTAAAACTTCTAGTTCAGGAAAAGTAAATACATCATTTAACATATCATATAAAAAAGTACCACTTGGTATAGACCTAATAAAACCTATATCAGGAGTTATAACATCAAGATTCGCAGCAGATAGTAGAATAAGATCAAATTTACATACAGGATTAGATATTGCTGCACCAAAAAATACTCCTATAAAAGCTGCAGCATCAGGTACAGTTACTTTTTCAGGAACAAAAGGTTCTTATGGAAAATTAATTGTTATATCACATGAAAATGGAGTTGAAACATATTATGGACATTGTAATAAATTATATGCAAAAGTAGGACAACAAATAAAACAAGGAGAAGTAATTGCAGCAGTTGGATCTACAGGAAATAGTACAGGAAATCATTTACATTTAGAAATTAGAGTAAATGGAGTTGCATATAATCCACAAAATTACTTATATTAGAATAAAAGAATGAACTTTAAGGAACAAGCCTCAAAGTTCATTCTTCTTTTATAAATAGGTTTATACAACTATTAATTGCATCACTTTTAAAAAGTATTTTTCCATATTCATTTAAAAAGCCATAAAATCCGTGATGAATATTGATATCTTTTTCCAAATTCATTTAAAACCATGTGAAATTCTCTTGATAAATTATTATCAGTGATTAAGTAACAACAATTATTGTAAATAAATAAGCAAAAATTTTCAAAAACAGACCAATTCATATTTTTTATATATGTACAAAAAGCTAAAAAGTCATTAAAATTTTCAAATTCATAAAATATAAGAGAATTGCTTTCAATTGATAATTCTTGAATAATCCTTGTAATTGTAAAAACAAATCCATTATTTAAGCTTAAAACTTCAACAAGAAGATTTTCATCATTTACCGTAAAACTTAACTCTTTTTCAGCTTTTTCTAAAAAAATTTGTAGTAAATGCTGTGATATGTAATTATCTGAAAATAGCAAATCTTTAGAAATATGGCATATATTCATATCCTCTAAAGATAAAAAAATTTTTATCTTATTATTAGTGATTTTTTTTATTTTCATTATAAGCAAAATCCTTTCTTTTTATATAAAACCAAATGCAATATTTAGAATTATAAATAATTAATATATATATATATTATACTATGAAAAGATATATATTAAAAAGTGAAATTATTTCCAATAAAGGTAAGATATTTAAAATAATTTATTTTAAAAAATTAAAAAACAATTAATTAATTTATTATGTAATAATACTTGAAAAAAACACAAAACCAATGTATAATATAAACACAATAATTGGGGATATCCGTAAGGAACATTTTAATTAATTGACATACAAACTAAGGAATCATAAAGAAAGGAAGAATAACAATGTCAATTAAAATGAAACACTTACCAATTACAGAAAGACCATATGAAAAACTAGAGCAAAATGGAGAAAAAACTCTAACAAATGCAGAATTATTAGCAATTATTATTAAAAATGGAACAAGAGAAGAATCATCTTTACAATTAGCCCAAAGAATTTTAACATTAAGTGATAAAAAAGATAAAAATAATTTAAGTTTTTTAAGGGAAATGTCAATAGAAGAATTAACAAAAATAAAGGGAATAGGAAAAGTAAAGGCTATACAAATGAAAGCAATTTGTGAATTAGCTTCTAGAATGAACGGAATAGATCAACTTATAGGAACAAAGATATTAAAAACACAAGATATTGGAGATTTATTATTTGAAGAGATGAGATATGAAAAACAAGAGATTTTAAAAGTTGTAACATTAGATAATAAAAACAAATTAATAAAAATTAAGGATGTTGCAAAGGGAGCAAGAAATTTTGTGACTGCAAATATACAAATAATATTTCATGAAATAATTAAAGCCCAGGCATTAAAATTTATTTTAATTCATAATCATCCATCAGGAGATACTACACCGAGCAAAAATGATATAGAATTTACAAAAAGGATAATTCAAGCATCTGAAATACTTGAATTACAGTTTTTAGATCATATAATAATTGGGAATTATAATTATATAAGTATTTTTGCAAAAATTGAAGAACTAGGAAGGAATGTTTAAAATGAGTTTATTATCGTTTAACTCTAAGGATATAGGGATTGATTTAGGAACAGCAAATATATTAGTTACGATAAAAGGAAAGGGGATTGTATTAAGAGAACCATCAGTTATATCAATAGATAATAACACAGGAACAGTTATTGCCGTAGGAAATGAGGCTAAGGAGATGTTAGGAAGAACTCCAAAAGAAATTAATGCCATAAGACCAATAAAAGATGGAGTAATAGCTGATTTTACTGCGACTAAATTACTATTAAAGAATATAATGGAAAAAGTTTGTAAAAAATATAATGCAATAAGACCTAGAGTTATTGTAGGTGTTCCATCTGGAATAACGGAAGTAGAGGAAAGAGCAGTAGAAGAATCTATTATACATGCTGGTGCACGAGAAGTGTATTTAATTGAAGAACCAATGGCTGCAGCAATTGGAGCAGGAATACAAATAGAAGAGCCAAGTGGAAATATTATTGTAGATATAGGTGGAGGAACAACAGAAGTAGCAGTAATATCTTTAGGAGGAACAGTATTAAGTAATTCTATAAGAGTTGCAGGAGATGAACTGGACGAGGACATTATAAATTATGTTAAAAAAGAAATGAATATGGTTATTGGAGAAATTACAGCAGAACAAATAAAAAAAGAATTAGGATGTGCAATGCCATTAATGACTCAAATGACTATGGAAATAAAAGGTCGAGATATATCTACTGGTTTACCAAGAACAGATGTTATAACATCTAGCCAAGTAGAAACAGCAATAAAAGATTCAATTGCTCAAATTGTAGAGGTTATAAAATTAAGTTTAGAAAAAACACCACCAGAATTAGCATCAGATATTATGGAAAAAGGAATTGTTTTATCTGGAGGAGGATCTTTAATACAAAATTTAGATAAGCTAGTAAGTTTAGAAACAGGTATGCCTGCATATGTTGCAGAAGAGCCGCTTGATTGTGTTGTAAGGGGAACAGGTAAAACATTACAAGAAATAGAAAAATTAAGAACCGTTTTAAAAAATGCAAGAAAAAGATAATAATTAAAAGGAAAGGGTTTGCCCATAAATCTTTTCTATCTAAATTTGAGCCTTGAGAGAGGAATGATAATAAGTATGGAAAGAAATAAGAATGTTGGTGCAATAGGTGTAATAATAACAATAATAATATTAGTATTACTTGTTATATTTACCAATAGAAGTACTGAAAGCACTTCTATAATTGAAAATATTGCAAATGTTGTAGTTGTTCCAATTCAAAATGGATTAACTTATTTAAAAAACAAAATTAATAATAATGATAAATTTTTTGAAAATATAGACGACTTAAAGGCAGAAAATGAAGAACTAAAGCAAAAAAATAGTGAATTAGAAAAAAGTCTAAGAGAATTTGAAGTAATGAAAACAGAAAATGAACAATTAAAACAACAATTAAATTTAGCAGAAAAATATACGGAATATACAACAATTCCAGGTACGATAATTTCTAGAGATATAAGTAATTATTCTAAAACACTATTAATTAATATTGGATCAGATAATGGAATAAAAGAAAATATGACAGTAATTGCGGAAGAAGGACTTGTTGGCTATATTGTATCAACAACGCCAACAACAGCAAAGATTCAAACAATTGTTGATAGTGCAAGTTCTACCAGTTGTTTAACAAGTACAACAAGAGAAAATATGGTATGTAAAGGAACAATAGAAAATGAATCTACATTAAAAGCAACAAATTTAAGTATAGATGCAAATATTATACAAGGCGATAGTGTAGAAACTTCTGGAATGGGAGGAATATATACAAAAGGAATACATGTTGGAAGAATTAAAAGTGTATCAGAAGGTACAAATAAAATAGATTCATATGCAATAATAGAAACGGCTGTTGATTTTGAAAAATTAGAAACAGTTCTTGTAATAGTTCAATAAAAGAAAGGAAGAAAAACAAGATGAAAAAAATTTTAATTCATATGTTTCTAATTTTAGCATTCATATTTATATACTTATTACAATCTATATTCTTTACAAATTTTACAATAGCAGGAGTAAAGCCTAATTTGTTTGTTATACTGATTTTATTTATAGGATTATATACGGGCAGAAGTATAGCAACAATTTATGGTATTTTATATGGAATCTTAATTGATTTATGGATTGGAAAAAGTATAGGAATTACTTCTGTATGTTTAGCTCTTGTGGGAATTGTTGGAGGAGTTTTTGACAAAAACTTTTCAAAAGATAATAGACTAATTATTGTTTTTGTTGGAGCATTAAGTACAATTATTTATGAAGTAACAGTATATGTTTTACAAATAATTGTTTTTGATATTAATATAGAGGTATTGTCATTTATAAAAATACTTTTATTAGAAACAATTTATAATATATTTATAATTATTATTTTATATCCACTAATAAGAAATTTTGGATATGAGGTAGAAAGTGAAATAAAAGGAGATAAGATTTTAACAAGATATTTTTAATCATTTTAAATGATAATTAGAAAGAAGGTGAATAATTGAACAAGAGAGTTAGTTTTGATAAAGATACATCATGGGAAAGAGAAATAGGTGTTGAACAAATTAATTTAAGATTTAATATAATAACAATACTTGTATATGCAATTGGAATAATTCTTATTGCTCAATTATTTAATTTACAAATAGTAAATGGAGAATCTTATAGAGAACAATCAAATACAAGATTGTCAAGAGTAATAAAAACAGATTCATCAAGAGGTTCAATTTTGGACAGAAGTGGAAATGAACTTGCAGGAGTTAGGGCGGTAAATAATATAGAATTAATAAAAACAAATATTTCTGATGAAGAACTAAACAAATGTATATTGAATTTAGTAAATTTATTAAATGAACAACAAGTTAGTTATAAAGATGATTTTCCAATAAAAATCAATCCTTTTGAATTCACTATATCAGATGAAGAATTACAAAATTGGAAAGAAAAAAATAAAATTGATGAAAATGCAACGGCTGAAGAAACTTTTTATAAATTTAAATCCAAATATCAAATATCAAATGATAATATAGAAGATATAAGAAAGATTATTTCAATAAGATATTTGATAGCAACTACAGGTTATAGTGCAACAAAATCAATAACTATTGCAGAAGATGTAAATGATGTTGTTGTTGCACAAATAAATGAAAGAAATAGTGAATTCCCTGGAATTAGTATAGATACAAAATCTGTAAGAACTTATAATAATGGAACACTTGCAGCACACGTTATTGGTTATACCAGAACAATAAGTGATGAAGAATATAAAGAGAGAAAAGACACATATGAAATGGATGATATAATAGGAAAAACTGGTATAGAAGCGGTATTTGAAGAATATTTAAAAGGAACAAGTGGAGAAAAACAAGTAGAAATGTCTGTAGATGGAACAATAACAGGTGAATATACTACAAAAGATGCGATATCAGGAAGTGATATAGTTTTAACTATAGATGCAAATTTACAAAGAGTAACAGAAGAAGCTCTAGCAAATTGTGTTGAAAAAATCAAAGCAGGAGGTTTTGCTGAAACATATGATGCAAGAGGTGGAGCCGCAGTTGTTATGGATGTTAATACAGGGGATATATTATCTATGGCAAGTTACCCTTCTTATGAACCACAATGGTTTGTTGGTACATTAGAAACAGACAAATGGAATTATATGAATGATAGTAAAACACATCCATTGTTAAATAAAGCAATACAAGGAACATATGAACCAGGTTCAATATTTAAAATGATAACAGCAATAGCGGGTCTAGAATCTGGAACAATTACTCCAAAAGAAAGAATAAATGATACAGGTGTTTATAGAAAATATAGACTAGAAATGAAATGTTGGTATTATACAAGTTATCATAAAGGACATGGATATGTAAATGTAACACAAGCATTACAACATTCTTGCAATTATTTCTTTTATGAAACAGGTGATAGAACAGGTATAGATGCAATTGCTAAATATGCACTACATTTTGGTTTAGGTAAAAAAACTGGAATTGAGCTTCCAAGTGAACAAACAGGTACATTAGCACAAAGAGAAGATGGTTGGGGACCAGGAGATACGTTAAATGCATCAATTGGACAAGGTGATAATAGTTTTACACCAATACAGATTGCAAAATATATTTCTTCAATTGCAAATGGAGGTACTGTTGTACAACCTACAATTGTAAAAACTATATTAAATGCAGATGGAACAGAGGTACCAAAAGAAGAAATAGATAATTATGTAAAAACAAAATTAGGAATAGAAGATACTGATGATGGTATACAAATTAGCCAAGAAAATATACAAATTGCAAGAGAAGGAATGAGAATGGCAACAAGTGAAGCTGGAGGAACAGCATATAGTAGATTTAAGGATTTTAAAGTAGAAGTTGCAGGAAAAACAGGATCTGCTGAAGCTGGTGTTGATGAAAACCAAAAAGATATTGTAAATGCTTGGTTTGTATGTTTTGCACCATATGAAAATCCTGAAGTTGCAGTAGTTGTTTTGATAGAAAATGGTGGACATGGAAATTATGCTGCAGAAGTAGCAAGAGATGTTTTAGACCAATATTTTGGAATGAATGAAACAACATCAGTTGAAGAAAGCTTAACAGCAATTCCATATACAGAGCAAATGAGATAAGACATATTATAGATGGAGGAAACCGAAATGAGTTGTATTAGTATTAATTTAAAAAAAGAAGAAACTATAGTGAAAATAGAAGATAATGCAACAAAAGAAGACATTATAAATGAGTTAAATAGTAAAATTACAGAATTAGCAAAATTATATAAAGATGAAAAAACTCCAATTAGAGTAACAGGAAAAATATTATCAGAAGATGAATTACAAGAAATAAAGAAAAACATCATAGAACATTTAGATGTAACAGTATCATTTGATACTCCAACAAGTCTAGGGCTACATAGCATAATTCGAAGTTATAAAGAAAAAATAGATAATTCAGAAACATTATATCATACAGGTTCATTACGTTCTGGGCAAAGACTTGAAGCAGATGGAAGTATTGTTATTATTGGAGATGTGAATGCTGGTGCAGAAGTTATTGCTAGAGATAATATAATAGTACAAGGAGCATTAAGAGGATTAGCACATGCTGGTGCAAAAGGCAATAAAGGTGCAATTATAACAGCCGGACAATTAGATGCAGTTCAAATTAGAATATCAAATATTGTAAGAGAAATAGATAAAAATGAAGAATTATCAGTTCAAAGAGCTTTTATATGTGTAAAAGGTAATAATATAATAATAGAAACATGGTAATAGACAAGTTTAAACAATATTAAATTTCAATATAATATTTAAATTATAATATTTTTATGAAAAGAAACACATCTCAAATAATTAGCTAATAAGCAACATAATTAAAGCTAAAAATAATCCTTCATCTTTTACATCTTCTTTATACAAAAAAAATAGTAATCCTAAAATTAAAATATCATCAAAATAAAGGTGTAAACCAAATAAATCTAATACAAAGTCTGAATTAGGAGGTAAATTCTTAGAGAATTTACCTTTTTCTTGACTTTTAAATTCAAAATTACTTTCTGAATTTTTATTTGAATTATAATAATCATTTGTTTTATTTATATTTAAAGTATTATTTAAGTTATTATTTGAATAATTAGAAAAATTATTTATATTAGATGAAAAAGAATTTGTATTTTGAAATTTGTTTGGATAAAACATAATTTTTCTAAAAGGTTTATAATTTTGAAAAGGTAAACAAGATCTATAATAATTTTGCATACAAACTCCTTTCGAATCATAATTAATATAATTAAATATTTTTGAAAATAATTATTCAATTAAACAAATTAAAAGTAGCAAACTTATAATTTATTTTTTCGTATCATTTTCATTATTATTCATAAATTCTGCAATTTTTGTAATATTTAACATATTAACATATTGATCAACTTTATCTTTTTTGCTATCACGCAAATAAGGTTTTAAAGAATATAATAAATTGGCTCTAGGGTCATCATTATGATTCATTTTTTCCATAATAGACTTCATTTTCATTATTGTATTTATATCTAAATTAAAATTATTTTGAGAATTAATATTAGAATTTGATGTATTTTTATTTGCTCCATTTGAATTTAACATAGAAGTCAAATTATTAAGCATGTCAGGGGGAATTTGACTCATAATTGCATTAATATCGAGATTATTATTTTCTGAATTATAATTTGGATTTCTAGAGCTATTTTGTGTAGCATAATTTGATTGATGAACACTGCTTTGGAATGAATTTTTTTGTTCTTGAGCATCATTGCTTTGTTGATATTGAAGGTTTTTTATCATTTGCTGTAATTCAGGAGGAATATTTCCATTATCAACCATTTTCTTAACATTTTCAAATAAATTATTCATATTTTTGTCCATAATATTAATCTCCAATCTATAATAGTTCTTACTAAATATATTATGAATAATCAAAAAAATTCGTTACAATTTAATAATAAAAAGTCCTAAAATATTCAAATTTCCATTGACTTTTATAGACAAAATAAAGTATAATATAATATGTATGAAACTAACTATATTTTTATAATTATAGTTTAGAACATCGAGAAAGGAAGAATTGAATATGAAAAGAAAAATTTGGCTTTTTGTAGCAATAATTGCAATATTATGTTTATCATTAAGCTATGTAATAAGTTATGGTCATAATGATGCTACAATATATGTAAATTTAGGAAAAGCAAATGATTCTGGAATAGGTTATGGAATAGGAGACCCTATTCAAGTAAATGGAAAATATATATGGGAACTTAACCAATATAATTCTAATAATATTTTAGATAAAGTAACAAATCCAAGAAATTTATATTGTATTAAAGCTGATTATGGAGAAACTTGGGATAATGGAAGAAATCCAGAAGGAATTGTAGAATATAATTTATATTATGATTTACAAAAAGAAAGACAAAGTTTATTAGATAGGTTAGTAGATAACGGAAATAGTGATTTGATAAGAGAACTTCTTGATCCAAGTGGACCAGTATATAGAGAATTATTATGGTTATTAGATAATTTTTATATACCAGGAGAGAATATTACAGACTATTTAACAAAAGCAGGAATTGATGCAAATTTTTATGCAATGTATAATGAACCAACACCACTTTCTGAAACAGAAGTAATAGCAGTTCAAAAAGCAGTAATATGGTACTTTACAAATTATCTATTAGGAAATGAAGAAATATATAATAATTATACAGAAGGCGTAACTTCAGATGGTACAAGATATACTGGTTGGATGACCAAAACAGAAGACTCAGGAATTACATATGAGGTATATGCAGATAATGGATTCCTTGGAGATGAAGGAATATGTTTAAATGATCAAATAGTAAAGCTATATAATTACTTGGTAGATTCTGCAAAAGCTGGAGCAAGTTTATATACAGAACAAAATAATTACACAATAGATTCAGGAGTTAGTATAGACACAACAGGATTAACACAAGAAGACGGAAAATATAAATTAACAATGATATCTAAAGATAGTAATTATATTGTTGGACCAATAAAAATTATAAATAATGGAGCAACAGACTATGACATACAATTAACAGTACAAAATGGTTTAGACCAAACTGTTAACTATAAATTTACAGATGTAAATGGAAATGAAATCGCAACAGACATAAAAGACTTAATAAATAATAATCAAGAATTTTATTTAATGTTTGATAAAAGTAATAATAATAAAGTAAACATTTCATTTAGTATTACTAATACAACTACACAAAAAACATTATGGTTAAAAGGAACAGAAACAGATACGGAAATTACACTTGATGGAGAACAGCCATTAGTAGAAATAACAAGACAGCCAGAAACAATAGATGTAGAATTTACTGCAGATATAACAGATTTTGATTTAGCATTACGTAAAAATATAGTAGAAATTTCAAGAGATGGACAGACAATCACAATAGATACAAGAAAACCAGTAGTTACAGTAACACCATTAGATACAACAACAACAACTGCAAATTATGCACATAGAAAAGACCCTGTAACAATAAAAACTGGAGATATTGTAACATATTCTGTAACAGTATATAATGAGGGATTAATAGATGGTTATGCAAGTAAAATAATAGACCAATTACCAGATGGATTACAATTTATAGAAGAAAATAACGGTATATATACATCAACAAGAAAAGACGGAAAAACAAATACATATAAATCTTCATATAATCCAACCGCATCTAGTTTAGTTGTAGGGGGAGAAACATTAAAGCCAAAAACAATATTATTTACAATAGATGATTCAGTAGAAGTTAATGATTTAAAAGCACATACAGTAGTTGGAGAAGAATTAGATTGGGAAACAATCACTTTTAAATGTAGAGTAACACAAGAAACACCAGTTATCTCAACTGATGATGCTAATGAAATTAAAGAAAATACTGTAACATTAACAAATGTTGCATGGATAGCAGAAGATTCTAATGATTCTAATATTGATGATAGAGATTCACAACCAGAAAATTCACCAAATGTAAATAATAGCTCATTAAATACATCAGGAGATGATGTAGGATATACAGGAAAAGATGATTACACAAAAGATGAGCTTGGAAACAGTAATAAATATTATGAAGGTGAACAAGATGATGATGATTTTGAAAAATTAGAATTATTACCAGAAAAGAAAGTATTTGACTTAGGACTAAAGAAATTTATAGCAGCAGTAAGTCATGATGGACCTACAATAGAAGATGACGAATATTTATTAGAAGCAGATGGAGTAACATTTACAAGAGCACCAGTTGTAACTGGAATTTATCATAGAGACCAAGTTGGAACAACAGTAAATGGAGAGCTAATTACAGATACAGTAATGTTTAAAGATCATGATAAAACACCAGTACTTGTACAAAATGGAGATTATGTTTTATATACAATTAGAGTATATAACCATGGAGAAATAAATGGATATGCGAGTCTTATAAAAGATTCAATTCCAGAAGGATTAGAATATGTTGTAGATAGTAGTATAAATGCAGATTACTTATGGAATGTAGAAAGCTATCAAGATTCATTAGGAAAAACTGTAATAACAACAGATTATTTCAAAAAAGATGGAATGGCTGAGGAAAATGGAGAAAAAGCATTATTACAAGCATTAAATCCAGATGCAAGTATAAGTGAACAAAATCCAGATTATATAGATGTTCCAGTACTATGTAAAGTAGTAGAACCACAAACTTCAGACAGAATATTAACAAACTATGCACAAATATCAGATGACACAGATGAAAATGGTGATGAAATAGATGATATAGACTCAACACCAGATGAATGGTTAGGGGAAGACGATGAAGATATTGAAAAAGTAAAATTACAATATTTAGATTTAAGTTTAAGAAAATTTATTACAGCAATAAATGATGAAGAATTAACAGAAGCAGATGGAACATACACAAGAGAACCAGATGTAGATGTAACACCATTAGTAGATGGTACAGATACAACAGCAATATATAATCACACAAAAGAACCAGTACAAGTAGATATTGGAGATCATGTAATATATACAATAAGAGTTTATAATGAAGGAAATATTGATGCATATGCAAGTGAAATAACAGATTATTTACCACCATATTTACAATTTGATGAAAACAGCCAAATAAACCAAGACTATGGATGGACAGTATCTGAAAATGGAAGAATAGTAGTAACAAGATATACAGCAAATACAGAATTAAAAGCATTTGATAAACAAAATCCAGAACTTGATTATACAGATGTAAAAATAGAATGTATTGTAAAACCAGAAGTAAAACCAAAAGATATATTAACAAATATAGCTGAAATATCAGAATACAAATATGATGACACAATTGTAGAAGAAGACATTGACTCAGAATCAGACAATATGGTAGAAGATAATTATTTACCAAATGACAATGATTTACCAACATATAAAGATAATGAAATAGGAAATGATTATGTACCTGGAAACGAAGATGACGACGACTTTGAAAAAATATATATTCCAACATTAGACTTAAGTTTAAGAAAATTCATTACAGCCGTAAATGATAAAGAAATAAAAGATAATGATGGAACATATACAAGAGAACCAGATGTAGATGTAACATCATTAGTAGATGGAACAGGAACAACAGCAATATATAATCATACAAAAGAACCATTAAAAGTAAAAGTTGGAGATCATGTAATATATACAATAAGAGTATATAATGAAGGAAGTATTGATGGATATGCAAGTGAAATAACAGATTATTTACCACCACATTTACAATTTGATGAAAACAGTCAAATAAACAAAGACTACGGTTGGACAGTATCAGAAGATGGTAGAAAAGTTATCACAAATTATACGGCAAATACAGAATTAAAAGCATTTGATAAACAAAATCCAGAACTTGATTATACAGATGTAAAAATTGAATGTATTGTAACAACAGATGTAGTTCAAGGTGATAAATTAACAAATATAGCTGAAATCTCAGAATACAAATATGGAGAAACAATAATAGAAGAAGATATTGACTCAGAATCAGACAATATGGAAGAAGATGGTTATTTACCAGAAGATAGTGATTTACCAACATATAAAGATGAAGAGATAGATAATGATTATGTACCAGGAAATGAAGATGATGACGATTTTGAAAAAATCTATGTTCCAGTATTTGACTTAGCATTAAGAAAATTCATCACACAAGTTGGAGAAACAGATATTACAACAAGAGTGCCACAAGTAAAATACGAAAATGGACAAATAACATATGAACATACAAAAGAGCCAATTTTGGTACATGTTGATGATATTGTAACATATACAATAAGAGTGTATAATGAAGGTGAAACATCAGGATATGCAAGTGAAATTACAGATGATATTCCAGATTACCTAGAATATTTACCCGAACATGAAACAAATATACAATATTTATGGAAAATGTATGATGCAGATGGAAATGAAACAGAAAATGTAGATGAAGCAGTAAAAGTAAAAACAACATATTTATCAAAAGAAAATGAAACAGAAGATGGAGAATTTTTACTAAATGCATTTGATGGAAATATAGATAATTTATCATATCATGATGTACAAATAGCATTTAAAGTAAAAGATCCTAACTCAAATTCTTATATAATAACAAACCATGCACAAATATCTGATGATACAGATGAAGATGGAGAAGAAATAGATGATGAAGATTCAACTCCAGATGAGTGGAATGAAGGAGAAGATGACCAAGATATAGAAAATGTTAAAGTAGAATATTTTGATTTAGCATTATTAAAATATGTAACAAAAGTAATTGTAATAGAAGATGGTCAAGAAAAAGTATCTAAAACAGGATATGATGGAACAGAAGATCCAGAACCACTTGTAAAAGTTGAATTACACAGAAAAAAACTAAGTGATGTTGTAGTAAAATTCGGATTTGGAATAAAAATAACCAATGAAGGAGATATTGCAGGATATGCAAGTGAAATAACAGATTATGTACCAGAAGGACTAAGATTTGAGGCAGCAGACAACCCAGGTTGGACAGATGAAGGAAATAATGTTATTTCAACAAGATTACTTGAAGGAACATTGCTACAACCAGGAGAAAGTGCAACAGTAGAAGTTATATTAACATGGATAAATGGAGAAAATAATTTAGCACTAAAAACAAATACAGCTGAAATATCAGAAGATGATAATGAACATGATGTTCCAGATAAAGATTCAACTCCAGACAACCAAGTACCAGGAGAAGATGATATAGACACAGCACAAGTTATATTAGCAGTTTCAACTGGTATTGCAAAAACATTCTTTGGATTAGGTTTAGGATTATTAGGAATTGTGTTAGTAGGAATTATATTAATTAAGAGGTTTGTATTATAACTTTGAAAGTAACAAATACATTAACAAAAGTTAATAAAATAACAAATAATAAAAAATATGGAGTCTAATAAATAGATTCCATATTTTTTTGCCTTTCCTAAAAGTTTTTACTAATAATATATCATAAAAAATATTAAATTTTATAACTTTTGTGAATAGATTGTAAATTTTAAATGACATTTTAACTAGTATTCCCTAACTGTTTTAGAAAATATGGGATATTTTTTTGTCAAATTGTAACAAAAAATTAATAAAAATGTAATAAAAATTGGTAAAGTGTACTTCCTTAAGTGAATAGAGAAAAGCGTAATTAGTCGAATGTTGACATGCAAAGCTTTATGTGTGAAAATGAAGTAAAGGAAAAAATAATAGTTAAATATAGTTCTAGTAACTATAAAAGTACAAAGGAGGTTTAAGCATATGTTTAAGCAATTTAAGAAAAAACAGAATGCACAAATTATCAAAAAAATATGTGCAGTTTTATTACTTATTGCACTATTTTTAAACACTAATTTTTTCACAATTACATCATTTGCAGTTGATGCTTTAATGAGCTCAGATTCTGTAGAAACTGAAAAAATTAGTATGAACTTAAGTTATAATCAACTTACAAATAAAGTACAAAATGAAGTTGTTATAACAGGTGTGTTGGAAACAGACACAGAAGATAGTAAATTGTTTGAAAATCCAACTGTATATTTTGAATTACCACCAGAAGTAGAGAAGGTAATAATAGAAGATGTTAAGGTATTATATGATGAAGAATTAACATTAGGAGAATATACAGTAGAAACGAATGAAAATGGAAATCAACAAATAAAAGTTTCATTAAAAGGAAAACAAACAAAACATCAAACAGATGGAATGAGTAAAGGAACAAATATTAGAGTAGTTGCTAATATTATGTTAAAACAAGACATAGAATCTGTTGATACAAATATAACAATGAAATGTGGAGATGCAATATATGAAGAAAAACTACAAATTGTAAACTCTACAGAAATAAGAACATTATCAGAAGTAGATAATTTAGAAGGAACAAAATCATATGCTAATGGTCTTTTAATAGAAACAAAAGCTATTAGAGGAGATACAGTATTAAATAATGAAGATATTATATATGAATTAGAAATAATAAAATATGAAATTAATATAACAAATACAACTGACCAAAGAATAGATGATATAAAAATTGTAGCAAATATTCCAGAACATATGGGGTATGTTTCTCTAAAACCAGGTGATATAGGTTATGGAACTGCTCCAGATTCAAGTGTAAAGCAACATGAAATAGAAGTTGGAAGTATAGAACCAGGTGTAACACAAGAATATTCTTTTGAATTACAACCAACAGATGACTTAGATACAAGAGATTTTAAAGATAAAGTAATGGAAATATATGTAGATGAATTAGATGAAAGAGTTACAAATGCAGAAGGCTTTGATACAATGACACCAGATGAAAGATACGAATTTAGAAAAAATGTTGTTAGAGAAATTGCATTAGAAATTGACCCAAATTCAACGGAAGAACAAGCATTAGAAGCATTTGAATATATTAATGAAAAAGTTTATAATCCAGATGTTGACAAAATAGAAGTAATACGTGATACGGAAATAAATCCAGATTATGTAGAAAGTGTAGAAGTAGAAATAAATACATTAATAAAAGATGAAATTGTAAGCACATATAAAATTACACATGGTATAAAAATAAATGAAATTAATGCAATATTATTAACTTCAGAATCAAATTTAGCAAGAAATAATTGGGACTATTATTTAACTTTATATAGAGTAAATAAATTGTTTGGTGCTGTGGATTTAAAAGATGTAAATGTAACAGTAACATTTCAATTACCAGAAGTATTTGAAATAGAAAAAATATATTCTTTAACAGAAGATGGAAAAGAATTAGATTATGAAAAAACAGAAGATGGTTTAGTTACAATAAAAGTTGAACAAATGAATGAACAATATTTATTAGGATTTACTTTTAAAACAATTAACAATATGGAAGATACAGACAATTATTCATATAAAGTAAGATTTTCTGTTAATGTCTCAATAGATGGAGGTAGAGGAATAGTATATAAATCTAATGAGACTATAGCTGAAGGATCAAGAGAAGCAGTAAAAATAACACAAACCTCAGAAAAAAATGGAGAAAAATTAGAACCATTAGATGAAATAACATATGTATACACAATAGAAAATGTAGGAAAAGCACAAGAAAGTTATGGAGGTTATACAGAAGTAAATTTTGAAGACTATATTCCAAACATATTACAAATATTAGATGTACAATATAATGATAATGATGTTAGACATTCATATGAGGGTGAAAATTATGAATATGTAACAACAGTAACACCAGTTAACAGAGTATGGAATGGAATCCAATTAAAAGAAGCAAATGAAAAAGATAGTAGTAAAGAGCCTAGAATAACCATACCATTAAATATAAAAAATGGAGAAAGTATAACTTTAACAATAAAAACAAGAGTAAAATTAATTGAAGAAGAGGAATATAATGAAATAATAGAAAACCAAGCAACGGTATCTGGAGAGGAAATAAAAACTAGAGAATCAAATATTATTACAAATACAGTATTTAAAGAATCTGGAGAGAAAGAAGTTGTTGTAAATCCACCAAATCCTGATTTACCAGATGACCCATCAACAGATCCTACAACTCCAGAACAACCAGAAGATCCAAATCAACCAAATGAACCTACAACAAATACATATTCAATTACAGGTTCAGCATGGCTAGATGATAATGAAAATGGAAAAATAGATGATGGAGAACAATATGAAAAAGGATTAACAGTATATTTATATAATTTAGATACACAACAATTCTTACAAAATGAAAAAGGATCAATAATTACAAAAGAAACAAATGGTGAAGGTAGATATACATTTGAAGATGTACCACAAGGAAGATATTATGTAATAGTAGAATTTGATACAGCACAATATACAATTACAGATTATCAAAAAACTGATGTAAGTGAATTAACAAATTGTGATTTTATACAAAGACAAGCAAAATTACCAGATGGAGAAAAAATAGTTGGAATTACAGATACCATAGAGTTAAATCAAAACACAGAAAATATAGATATTGGTTTAATAAAAACAAAAACATTTGACTTAAAAATGGAACAATTTGTAGAAAAAATAACAGTAACAAATAGTAAAGGAACAAAAGAATATAATTTTAATGATGAAAAATTTGCAAAAATAGAAATCCATTCAAAACAATTTGTAGGCTCAACAGTTGTAATAGAATATAAAATAAGAGTAACAAATGTTGGAGAATTAGCTGGAAGTGTAAATGAAATAGTAGCACAAATACCTGAACAATTAGATTTTCATTCAGAATTAAATACTGATTGGGTAAAATCTATGTCATATAATTTAAGTAATGTAAGTTATAGAACACAAGAAATACAACCAGGAGAAAGCATAGAAGCTAAATTAGTATTATCTAAAACATTGGATGATAAATCAGCAGGAACATTTACAAATACAACAAAAATACAAATAAGTGAAAATGCTAAACATATAGCAGACCAAAATTCAGAAAATGATACAGATAGTACACAAGTTTTAATAGGAGTATCAACAGGTGTAAAACAAGCATTAGGAATAATTGCTGGAATATTAGGATTTATAGTAATTTTAACAATTATTTATAAATATTTAAGTAGAAAAAATAAAATTAGTAAAAAAATATTTATATTTATTTTAATGATATTTACAGTATTGACATTTAATATAAAAGCTTTTGCTGTGCCTCAAGAAAGCACTCCAAACCAAACAATTACTAATATAAATCCATCAACAGGTTTGCCTGTAACAGGTGAAGGATATGATCCTAATGGTAATCCAATTGGAGAACTTACACCACAAACAATGGAGCAGCTTGCACAATTATATTCTCAAGGTTATATTGATGGAAAACAACCTTGTCCAGTTGGACATTCATATTCATCTAGTACTTCTTCAAGTTCATGGGTAGTATATCAAGATTTTATTGGTGAAGATGGTTCTCCAAAAGGTGATATTTCTATATCAGCTACTTTAACAATTACAGGTCAATCTACATTTATTGCCAATGTTACAGTTAATGATGGTACAGGAGCACCAGGAGATATAGTAGTAACAGTAGAATGTACTGGAGGAGGAGGTTCTGGAACAGTACCTGAAGGAGGAGGTTCTGTTGCAATATCTTGCTCTGGAGCAGAGTTCATATTAGGAGCTACAATAACAGCTGTTAAAACATGTGAAACAACTTATACTGAAATGACCTCAATAACAACATCATTCCAATTTAATACAGCTGTTCACTATGATGATATACATTCGGAGTCTCCTTATTCATGTACAGCTAGTCAAGTTGGAGGTATATGTCATTGTAGAGATTATGAAGTTTGTGAAGATGTAGAAGTAGAAAATGATGATGGAACAACAGGTACAAAACGAGAATGTCATACAAATCATAGTTTGGATCATGATTATTATGTACATATAGCAGTACCTGTTCCAGCACCACCTCCATGTACAACAACATTTGCTATTACAAAACCAATTACATATACATGGGAAGATAGTACAAGTTTTGGACCAGAATATTTCCCTAAAAAAATCTATGTTAATAAATTAGATTATGATACAGGAACATTATTACCAGGATGTTTATTTGAAATAGATGGAAGAACAGTAGGCTCAGGAGAAGAAATAGACATGATTTTTGTTGGAACACATACTCTAACAGAAATAGATGCACCATATGGATATATTTATGAAATAGGTAAATCTTACCAAGTAACAATAAATCCAAATGATACTTTAGTAACAGTAACTATAACCAACAAAAAAATTACAGGTAATTTACAATTTAAAAAGATTGATATGGTGACTAAAGAACCATTACCAGGAGTAGTATTTGAAATAATGGGATTATTGCCGGATGACATACATACATTAAATGGAAATACAACGTTCACCACAGATGACAATGGAGTAATAAACATATATGATTTATTACTAGATGAAGGTACAGAAGAAAGAACATTCTATCTTAAAGAAATATACAATCCTGCAAATGGATATGTAGTAGATGATGTTGATTATGGAAAAGTAATAGACATTAATGGAAATGAAATTAAAGCAATGAACCATCCAGATTATGGAGTAGTTTATCAAGTAACAGTTAAAAGACAACCATCAACGGAAACAATAGAAGGAAATAATGTATTCCAAGACAATATATTCACAATTGAAAACGAAATGAAATATGCAAAAATTTCTGGTACAGTTTGGGATGATGGACAATATAATGCAAGAAATAATTTACTAGAAGATGCTGACATAAGATTACCAAAAGTTAAAGTATATTTACATGACCCAGTAAACAATGTAGTACATGAAACATGGACAGATGATAATGGAAATTATGTATTTGGTATAAGAACAGATAAAACATATGATTTTGGTACAACACCAGGATCAGATGATGCAAACTATAAAGATACACATGTATTATTAAGAAGAGCAAGTGAATATTGGATAGAATTTGAATATAATGGTGTAAAATACAGAAATGTTGATTTAAATGCAGATCCAAAATTATATGATGTATCAAAAGCATCAGAAGAAATATCATCAGGAAATTCTGATGAAGATGCAACACAAAGAATACAATTTAACGAAAGATTTGCAACAATAGATGCAAAAGATCAAATAAATAGTAATGGAGAATCAACGGGAAAAGTAATAGATGTGGCAGGAACAGAATATCCAGATAAAATAAGTTATCAAAGTGAAGAAAAACATAAATCAAGTATACAATATGGAAAAAATATGCAAACACCAGAAGGAAATCCAGAAGCATATGGTGAAGATATATATCATATAATAGCAACAACATATAAAAACTATGATTTTAAAACATATGTTGACCCTGATAGAAATACAACTGGATATACAGATGAAATAAAAGGTGTTAACTTAGGGGTATACAGAAGAGAACAAGTAGACTTAGAATTAGAAAGTGATTTAGCAAGAATAGATTTAAATGTAAATGGATATAACCATACATATCAATATGGAACATTAATAAAACAAAGTGATGATACAAACTTAGAAGAAAGATTCCAAAACATAAAAAATATGTATTATCAAAGATTAGTACATGAATCAACAATAGTATATAGTGCAGATAATGGAACAACAGGAGAAAACGGAGATGTATATGCAGATATAACATACAAAATATACTTAGAAAACAATTCAGATACATTAAAATCAAAAATAAATGAAATTACTGTAAATTACAATAATGAATTAGAGGCTATTTCATATAACTTCGAAGGCGAAGGAGCTGTACAAATTTCTGATGGTACAGACATAAATGGTACAATGAAAGAATTAACATTAAATTTGAATAATTTAACAAATAAAACAATTAATAATATGAGCCAAGAAGTATTAGAAGTTACATTTAGAGCAAAAGCAAATGTTTTAGCACAAATTTTACAAGGTAATAATGTATTAGATTTAAATGGTGAATCTTATACAGGAATCAAATTTGATTTCATGGCAGAAATAAAATCATATAGCACATATTCTAATAATGAAGAAGGATTAGTACAAAGAAATACAAATACATTATATGAATATGCAAGTATAGATCAAGATTCAGCACCAAGAAATGCACAAGTGGAATTAGATGACCAAAACAGATTTATAACAGATACATTTGAAGATGATACAACAATACCTCCAACAATCGTATTTTCAAAAGGAAGTCAAACATCAATATCAGGAACAGTATATGAAGACAAACCAGAAGAAGATAAACTTGCAGAAAATGAAAGACTTGGAAATGGTATATATGATGAAAATGAAAGTGTAATGTCAAATGTAAAAGTAGAGTTATTACTAGTACCAGTAGGAGCTAACGAAATGTATGATTCTACTATGGCAAGAGACAATGTAACATCACAACATACATATGAAGTATCAAAATTATATAAAACTGATGGAACAGGAAAACAACCATTAATAGAAGATGCAGTAACATGGACAGATGAAAACGGAAATTACACATTTGAAGGTGTTGTAGCAGATAATTATGTAATTAGATATACATATGGAGAAAATATTGGTGGAGAAGGAAAGAGCACATATATCTTTAATAATGGAACACAAGTAAAAAATGACCCAATAAAAGCAAGAGAATATAAATCAACAATAATAACATCAGATTATATAAGAAAAGCAATAAATACAGCAAATGATGGCATACCCCACTTAAATGGAGATTGGGCAGAAGGAAATACTGACCAGTCATGGTTCTTAAATGATTATTTAGGAACAAGATATTCAGATGCAGTTGATGATGTAGAATATAGAGCATATCATGAAGAATTTGCTAGGTTAAATAATGAAAACGTAAATGATAGTTCTAAATATTCATATTCAGAAATGGAAGCATATACACCATATATAAAACTAGGTGTAGAAATGTTAAATGACCAAAATATAGAATCAACATTAATAACTCAAGAAAATGGAACAATGGATTATGAATATAGATTACTAAATATTGACTTTGGATTAATAGAAAGACCAATTGTAAACTTAGAAGTAAATAAACAAACAACAGACTTAGAATTAACATTAGGAAATGGTCAAGTATTAATAAAAGGAGATCCAAGTGATCCAGATGCAGATTTACCATATACAAGACCTGGTATAGATGATTTTGTACCAATAGAAATGGATACAGAGTTAATAAATGGATCAACAATAAAACAAGAGTATACAATTTCTATAAGTAATAATTCAGAATTAGATTATCCAATTTATGCAATTACAAGTGATACAGATGTAGCAAATGAAAGAAATTACTACTATTACGGAGAAAAAGGTAATATGCCTGCAACCGTAAGAATAGGAATGTTAGGTGATTACTTAACACCAGAAATAGATGTAGATTTAGACGAATTAAAAAGAGGAGGATGGGAAGTAGTTGAAATAGAAGACTTAACAGCACATAAAGTAATGGAAGCAACAGGAGAAAAAACATATAGATTAATTACTGAAGATGTTGAGAAAGCACTAAGAGACGGAAAATATATATTATTTACATCAGACTCATTCTCAGACCCAAATGATTCACTTGTAGCAATTGGAGAAACAAAGGCTATAAAATATGATGTAAGCAAATTACTATCTGCAGATGATGAAATGAAATATACAAATGATGTAGAAATACTAGAATATATAGGATATACACAAAATAAAGACAAAACAGAAAATAGCTATAATAGAGTAAATGATACAACACCAGGAAACTTAATACCAGAACATGCAAAAGAAACAGATGAAGATAGTGTAAGAACAACAATTACACCACCTACTGGTGTGATAATATCAAATATTATATATATAACAACAATAGGAATAGGATTAATTGTTCTAGTAATAGGAGTAATATTTATTAAAAAGAAAGTGCTAAATAAATAATCTAAAGAACAAGAAACTTAAGAAAAAATATTAAAAATACAAAAGAAAAAAATTGATAAAAAATTTAAGAATAGCAAGGAAAAAACCTTGCTATTCTTGTTTTAGTGCGACAGGCATGTCGTTTAGCTAATCGGTGAAAGTCCGTAGTGGGGGTAGATATCGCCAACCACATA
>CALYAA010000002.1 GCA_944393385.1 uncultured Clostridia bacterium | reverse complement strand
CAACATCATAGAAGTCTGTATCACAGATATATACTGTGTTACAGACTTTTTACTCTTTCAAAAGTGTCAAACTTGAGGATATAACTTTAAAAATCTGCTTATAGTATCTAACTTTTTTCTCTATTTGTCAATAGTTTTTAGTACTGTTACAAAAATTTAATATGTTTGTAACATCCTTGTAATATTTTTATTCTTCATTATTTTCAACATTTAAAATTATCTCATCATAGTTTGATATTTTTATATAATTTTTTATATCTTCTTCATTAAATCCTAACTCTTGTAATTCTTTTGTTTCATAAGATGAAATAATCGAAAATTTATCATTTTGTTTTTCTATTTTTATTAAAATTTCTGTCTGGACCCCATTTTTGTTTCTAATAATATAATTTAAATCATGTCCATTTACATTTTTTGTGATAATTGCTTTATTAGGAACTTTATATCCAGATTCTTGCCACCAAATAATATCTACCGCAATTTTTCTATAATTTATTAAATTTTGAGACATATTTTTTAATTCAAATATAATTGTTCTATTTCCGCTCCCTTCATTTATTTGTACAATTTGTGCCTCATCTTCTTCTGTTGTTGAAATTCTAAGTGTTACTTTATCACCGACTTTTGCTTGTTTTGACAATTCAGAATCAGTAACTACTGCAATATAACACTTAAAATTATCAATAACTTTACCATGTTCATTACTACTTGAAATAATTTGTCCCGTTTTTAATTCTAATTCTTCAAGATATGTATCTGTTATATTTGATAAATTATCTGGTTTAAGTTTATCTTCTAATCCATCAACTTTATAAGAAACCACTCCACTCATAGTTGCTGTTTTATATGATGCTCCATCTTTTAATTGATTTTCATATTGATTTCTCTCATTTATAATTGATTTTATTTCTTCATTATTTGTAAGTTGACTAATGTAATTTATTTTTTTGGTAATTAGTTCTTCAATATTACTTTTATATTCTTTAATTTCTTGAAAACTTGATAATAAATTTATTTTTGATATTTTTTCTTCTATCTGATTTTCTATTACTTTTATGTCTGCTGATGGAAGAATATTTTCACTTTCAAGTAGTTCTTGAATTTTATAATCTAATTCATTTATTTTATTTGTTAGCTCATTTTCGCTGTCTTTATAATATCTAAAAACATATTCATCTTTTGCAACCTTTTGGCCTTCTGATGCAATCTTATATATACCATTTACATTTTCTTCGTCTTCTATTACTTGCTCATTTCTAATAATATAGCCAACAGTTTCATCTTCTGCATATAATTCACCTTTTGTTAAAATATATACATTATTTGGATTTAGCAATAATAAAACTACTGCATATATTATATATATAATTACTAAAGAAATTAATATTACAGCAATTATTCTCTTAAGTTTCTTCGTTTCTCTCATCTCCTATCTATGGAGTATTAAATGTGGCTTTCTTTTATTATTAATTCTAAATTATCTTCCATTTTATCAAGCCCATTTATCCATATTGTTTGTTTGTTCTTTTTAAACCATGTTATTTGTCTTTTGGCATATTTTCTACTTTCTTGTTTTATTTTATCAATCATCTCTTCTTTGGAAATTCTTTTCTCTATAAATTCTTTTACTTCTTTATATCCTAATCCTTGCATTGCAGTTGGAAATTCATCATATTTTGTTAATAATTTTTTTACTTCTTCAATCAAACCATTTTTTATCATTATATCGACTCTTTTATTAATTCTTTCATATAGTTTTTCTCTTTCTATATTTATTGCAAAAACTTTATAATCATATTTAGGTCCATTTTGTCTTGAAATTATTTCTTGTTCTGTTTTAGTTTTTCCTGTTGAATGATAAATCTCTAAAATTCTAAAAATCCTTTTTTTGTCATTTGGACTAATTTTCTTAATTGCTTCTTCATCTATTTTTTTTGCTTCCTCATATATTTTATCCAATCCCTCTTTTTTCTCTCTTTGATCTAATTTATTTCTATATTCTTCATCAAATTCTATTTTAGGATATTCTATTCCATATATTAATGTATCAATATATAAACCTGTTCCTCCAACTACAATTGGAATTTTACCTTTATCTATAATTTCTTGAATTGCTTTTTCTGCATCATTTTTGTAATCTGCAACACTATATCTTTGATTTGGAGAAATAAAATCTATTAAATAATGTTTTATATCTTGCATTTCCTCTTTTGTTGGTTTTGCAGTACCTATATTCATGTCTTTATAGATTTGCATAGAATCACTAGATACAATTTCTCCATTTATTTTTTTTGCCAATTTTATTGATAAAGCTGTCTTTCCTGAAGCTGTTGGTCCACATATAACAATTACTTTTTGTTTTTGCATTTAATTTATTCGTATAATCTACAATTATACTAAATTCTCCCTTCCTTTTAGTTTGTTATAACTTTTTTAATACCAAATATTTTTATTTTATAAAAAAAATAATTTACTATGTAAAAATAATTTTTTATTCATAAGTTTTATTGTATGTAATCAATAATTCCTAATTGTATATTTTTAAAATAATTTATTTCAATAATGGTTCCTATAACTAATACAATTAATATTATTACCATTCTTTTTTTTGCTTTTTCTTTATCAATATTACCAAGTTGAGAATCATTTCGTGTTTTAGCTAAATATGGAATAAATATTATTCCATTTATTGGTGCAAATATTGCTACAAAAGTTTTAATTATAACTTGTTTTTGATTTACATTTGTAAAATTTATTCCATTTGAAGATATAGAAAAAATAAAATATGTAAAAGCAAAACATATAATTAAAGATGCTAAACAAGTTAATATTTTCTGATTAAATTCTAAATCTGTTAATCTGTTCCAAATTAATGCAAATAAAATTATAAACAGAGTAATAGATATTAGTGTAATAAATATTGTCATTATTTTTTCCTTTCGTTTTTTATTTTCTTGCAAATTTTCTTTCTATATCATATTTTGTCATTTTCATTGCTAACGATGTTCCTTTGTCTGTTATAAAAGGTTTTTTTAATGATAAAAGTCTATTCATTAAAGTTTCTATTTCATCTTTATCATTTAAAACTTCATATCTTTTAACAACATTTTCTGCAATAATTTGTATAATTTTTTCTTCAATTTCTGTTTTTTGAGTTCTTGCAATTAAATTTATCTTGTTTAATATTTCTAAAAATAATTCTTGTGTTTCTAAATCTGAACATATCTCTGGAACTTCAGTAAGTTTTATTGTATTTTCTCCAAATTCATCATATATAAAACCTATTTTTTTAAAAGTTTCTGAATTATCCTTAACAATTTCCATTTCTTTATGAGATAATGTTATAACATCAGGTATTAATAATAATTGTGAATTTACATTATTTTTATCATTTATACTACTTTTTATAGATTCATATAATATTCTTTCTTGTGATTGATATATATCTATAAAATACACTTCATTTTTTATCTCAAATATTGCATATTTTCCAAATGCAATTCCTATATATTTATAATCTATTTTTTGAGTTTCTGAATTTCCATCAAAGATCGAAACAGTTTCTGGAGTATCTATAATATCATCAAATGTTTCTTTTTGGATTTCCTGTTCTTCCTTTTTTTCAATTGTTTCTTTTACTGGCTTTGTTCCAAACATTTTTAAATACATATCTTCAAATTCCGGACTATACTCTGTTGATTTATAATCATTACTTTCTTCATTTAATATATTTTGATTTTTTAGTTGTGTTTCATTTTTTTGCTCTTGTTGTTTGTCTTTTACACTTTGGTTTTGTGGTTGTTTATCAATTGCAAATTGGTTATTTTCTTGTAATTCAAATTTATTTTTATTCTTTGATTGTTCTGTTTGATATTCTATTTGTACTGTCTGACTAGGTATTTGTTCTTCTTGGTTTTCTTTTTGTTCTGTTTGACTTGATATTTGTTCTTCTTGATTTTCTTTTTGCTCTGTTTGACTTGGTATTGATTTTACTTGGCTTTCTTTTTGTTCTGTTTGACTTGGTATTAGTTCTACTTGGCTTTCTTTTTGTTCTGTTTGACTTGGTATTACTTCTTCTTGATTTTCTTTTTGTTCTGTTTGACTTAGTATTTGTTCTCCTTTAATTTCTTGTGATATATTTAAATTTTCTCGTATCATTTTTTCTTTCATTTCTTGTAATTGTCTTAATACTTCTTGACTCTTTAATATTGTTTCATTCTCAATTACTTTTGCTTCATCTTCTATTTGATTTGCTCTATTTTCAGTTATACTTGTTTCATTTTCGATTACATTTGCATTATTTTTATTTATACTTATTTCATTATCAGTTGCTTTTAAAGCATTAGTTATTGTGTTTGTTTCATTATTGGTTTCTAAATTTATATTGTAATTATTTATTTGTTTTTTATTATAATAATTAAAATTATTATCAAAAGTTTTTGTAATTTTATTATTTTCAGTTTGTTTATTTTCTAAAAAATCATTTTCAGTTCTTTCAAAAGTATTTACTTCATTTTTTGTTAAGTTTTCTTTTATTGCATGATAAATTGCTTTAAAAATCATATTTTCATCTTCAAATCTAACTTCTAATTTTGCTGGATGAACATTTACATCAACTTTACTTGGATTCATGTCAATATTTAATACTACAAAAGCAAATTTTCCCATTGGAATCATTTCTTTATAAGCCTTTTCAACTGCAGATGTTAATATTTTATCTTTAACATATCTTTTATTAATAAAAAATATCTGATTTGCTCTGTTCGAACGTGCAATTTCAGGTTTGCCAATTAATCCAAATATATGTATATCATCTAATATATAATCAACATCAATAATTGAATTTGCAACATCTTTTCCATAAATACTATAAATAGCATTTTTTAAATCTCCACTACCATTTGTTTGTATAACTGTTCTTCCTGAATTAATTAATTTAATTGCAACTTCTGGATGTGATAGTGCAATTCTAGATACTGCATCTTCAATATAACCAGCTTCTGTAAAATCTTTTCTTAAAAATTTATATCTTACTGGTGTATTATAAAATAAATCTTTTACGATAATTGTTGTTCCAATTGGTGCTCCTATTTCTGATTTTTCTAAAATTTTTCCACCTTCAACAACAATTTTATATCCATTTTGTTCTTCTGCTGTTTTTGATATCATTTCTACTTTTGAAATAGCTGCAATACTAGCTAGGGCTTCGCCTCTAAATCCCATAGATTTTACGACAGCTAAATCCTCTGCAGATCGTATTTTACTTGTGGCATGCCTTTCAAAAGCAATATCTAAGTCATCATTTGCTATTCCTTTTCCATTGTCTGTTATTCTAATATAGGATATTCCTCCATTTTTTATTTCTAAAATAATGTTTGTTGCTCCCGCATCAATAGAATTTTCTAACATTTCTTTCACTGCTGAAGCAGGTCTTTCTATTACTTCTCCTGCCGCTATTTTATTAATTGTTAAATCATCTAATAACACTATATTTCCCATATCAATCCTTGCCTTATGTATCTTTATTTAGGTTTTTTGATACCTATAAACATCTTTCCACGTATATTCTATAATAAAAAGAAAAAAATAGCAAGAAATATCTTACTATTTTTTTATATTTAAGCAAATATTTGACGCTTTTTAAATGGCAATATATTTGTTACAATTTCTTTTTCTTGAGAATTTCCTTTTTTTGCAATTCTAGCTCTTTCTTGTTCAAGTTGTTTCTTTTGCCTTTCTGCCATTTTTTCACATATTGCTTTTTGATATATAAAATGTGTATCTTGAGCAATTTTTTGCCAATTGTAATTTTCTTTAACTTTTATTTTTGCTTTTTTTACAATATTTGCACATAATTCTGGATTAAATAATAGTTCAAGTATAGAATCAGCAATAGAATTTGGATTTCCACAGTAACTTTTCATTCCTGTAACTCTATGTTCAACAATTTCTCCTAATCCTCCCGCATCAGATACGACAATTGGTCTTTCTGCCAACATTCCTTCTAATGCAACTATTCCGAATGGTTCATATAAACTTGGAAATACTGATATATCTGCAGCTTTATACATTCTTTCAACATCTTTTCCATTCATATAACCTGCAAAATATACTTTGTTAGATATTCCCAAATAATCAGCTTGAGCTCTTAACTCATCTAACATACCACCTTTACCTGCTATAACAAGTTTTGCATCATGATAAGATTTCAATACTTTTGGCATTGCTGCTATTAGATTTTGAATTCCTTTTTCATATACAAGTCTTCCCATAAATAAAATTATTTTTTCATTATCCATTGCATATCTTCTTCTAAATGAATAATCTCTATCCATTCCAGAAAACTTATTTAAATTAACTCCATTTGGTATAACATTTATTTTTTCAAATGGTAAACCAAATAATCTTTGTATTTCGTTTTTCATGTAATTACTATTAACAATTACTTCATTTGATTCATATGTTAACATCCACTCTGTATCATTTATGTATTTTTGTTGAGGTTCTCTAATTCCACTATTTCTTCCAGCTTCAGTGGCATGTATTGTTGCTACTATTGGGATATCAAAAGCATTTTTTAATGTTTTTGCAGCACTTGCAACTAACCAATCATGTGCATGTATTACATCAAACTTTCCTTGTTCTCCAATTATTTGACTTGCTTTTTCAACCATGTTGAAATTTAATTGTAAAACCCAGTCTATAAAGTTATTTGATTGTATCATATAATTATCTACTCTATAAACTTTTACTCCTTTGTCGTCCTCAAAATAAGGAACTTCTCCATCTCTGTATGTTACTACAGTAACTTCATGACCATCTTTTATTAATCTATGTGATAGGTCATATACTACTCTTGATATTCCACCTACTACTCTTGGTGGATATTCCCATGTTAGCATCAATATTTTCATTGATTGTACCCCTTTCTTAAGTTAAAATTTTTCTTATGTCTAACTCTTTACCTTTTATATTGTATACAAAAAAAATCTTTTTGTAAACATTTTTTACAAAAAAAAATATTTTTCTTCTTTTTACAATTTTTTCTACAAAAAAATGAGGTAAAAAACTTTTTAAGTTTAAAGTTTTACACCTCAATTATTAAAATTTATTCCATTTATAAATTAATTTTGTATCAAAAAAATATTATTCGCGCTCTAAACCTTTATTTTTTGTTCTTGTAACTACTACATTATTGCTTTGCTCTTTTGTTTTTATTTCTTTTTGCTTACCAGATTTTGTTTTACCTTTTGCTTCTTCTGGTTTTGAGCCATCATATTCAAGTCTCTCTAAAAGTTCAGCTCTTGTTTTATCTGATTCTCTAAATGCAACTTCAGCCTCAGGAGTAATTTCTCCAGTTTCTACTAATTTTTCTATATATCCATTTCCCCATTCTGCAGGTTGTTGTGGTTGTTCAAATCCAAAAAGTTGTTTAAATGTTGTTTTTATTTTTTCAAATAGTTCTTTCATAATTAATTTATTCTAATTTCTTAGAATCTCCTCTCTTTAAAATACTATATATTATTATATCACATTATTTTAAAAAATACAAGTGCTATAAATTAATTTTTCACATATTGACTATTTTTGCATTTCATTTGATCTTTCTTTTTGGGCTAAAACTAATATTTGTTTTAAAATTTCTTTTTCTTCTTCACTTACAAAATCATTTTCTAATAATTTTAATAAAATTGCCTCATTTTTTATGAAATATTCATTTGCTAGTTTTTTGTCTTCTTCTCTTCCTCCAAAAACAGCAAATCTTGCATTAGGGAATCTTCCCATTTCTACTTCTGTACTATCATATATTTTTATTGGTTGACTTGGAATTTTTCCTCTCTTATATACTTCTACAGAATCTACAACTTTTGATTTTTCTATTTCATCTATTGTTTGTGGCATTGCATTATATGTTTCATAAAAATGGTCTAATGTTACTAGTCTTCCCCAACCTTTTGCTTTAACTTGAAATTCATATCTTTCTAATATTGAAATTAAACAGTTAAGTTCATTTACTGCCATACCTCTTACTGTTACATGATATTTTTGCATTTTGTTTTTTATTGTTTCTAATATTCTAGCATTTCTTCCTGTTCCTTCAAAAATTACATTATAGCCATTTTTTAATGCTTCATCAAATAATGTACTTGTCCATGTGTTACTTTCTTGGTCTGTAATTTTGGTAAAATATTGTGGATATAATCTAGCTATTTCATCTACTTTTGGATGAAATGGTTTGAATTCGTCACTATTTATTATGACTACATTATTGTCAAAAAATTGGTCTTTTCCAAATCCATTTAACCCTGTTTTTCCAGAAGCAGGTGGCGCTATATCTATAATTGCTTTTGGATTTTCAACTGGAAATTTGTCATCAAACCATATTCTTAATATTGCTTGTTGTATTTCATCATGTTCTTCATTGGTTAGTTTATATCTCTTTTTTATTTCTTCTAATTCTTCCATTTTTATTTCCTTTCTTTTTATACATTTTTATATTTTTCTTTTATTTTAGGTCCATATACATTTATTATTTTATCTATAGTTTTTTCGTCTCCTGAATATAATTTGTCTCTTTCTTCTAATAAAATTTTCATTTTTTCATCTTTTACACTGTATCCTTCATTTGATGCATTTGCTATCATTGCAGATATGATTTCTAATCCTACTTCTAATTTTGTGTTTAGACTCATTTTCATATTTTCCATTTTTTGATTAATGTTAATCTCTATGACCAACATTTTCTCCTTCTCCTTTTATTTAGGTTTTTTGGTTTTACCTATAAACCTTTTTATATAAATTTTTTGTAATTATAACACACTTTTTTATTTATTTCAACTAATTTATGTGAATAATTATTTAAAACTCTTTATTGATACTTAATTAATTTTTTATGCTAATATTGCAAAGAGGTCCCCATATGGAGACCTCTTTGCATTTGTTTGAGTTCTATCAACCTCTTTCTTAAATTTATCTGCTCTTACATACAAAATAGTTGTTGAAACGCTTTCTTACAGGAATTCTACCTTCTTTCTTATACTTTTCAGTGCTGTTGTCTTCTTTGGGCTTATTAATACTATATATCTTAGAGCCCATAATCTTGATTAATCCAAATTTTCCAACTACAGCAGAATGCTCACTAAGGATTTCCACCCTTTTAGTAAATTCTGCATTAATAATTTTTTGTGCAAAAATTTGTTGAGATTCTTTTTGCCCATGGTTAATCAAAACCAATTGGACATTTCCTGCTTCCTTGAGTTTAGCAATCATCTCATCTGCTTTTGCATGTGAGGAAAATTCGGAAGTGCTGTAAACATCTACATTTACATCATAATCCTTCCCCTTTATTGTTATCTTCCCATCTTTGGGATTCATAATCTTGTTAGCGAAGCTGTCTTTGGAAACATATCCCGAAAAATAAAATGCCATATCTTTTCTTGAAACAAATTCCGGGACATAAATACATGCAGGGCCATGGTCTGCCATTCCAGATGTTGTCAAGATAATTTTCTGCTTAGTTTCAGATATCACATTTTGCCGATTTTCTTTGTTTACTAATGTGAAGTTTTCAGGAATAAAATCCCTTTTATCTTCATCAATTTCTTCAGAAATTTGGTACATTTTTGTATTAATTTGTGCCAATTTTCCGTCAAGGTAAATCGGAATTTTTTTGCTTAATCTTCCACCAGCTTGCATTGTTTTGAGTACATACAAAACTTCTTGTGTTCTGCCTTGTGCAAAAACAAAAATTGTAATACTCTTTCCTTGACTAAGAATTTTCTGAATATCACTTTCAAAATGATATTCAACTTCATTACTGTCCATATAACCATATGTGGATTCAGTAACTATAGTTTTAGGAAGTTCTCTTATCCATTCCGGAATTTGGCGAATCTCTTTCCAAATTGTTGTTGGCTTATAGTCTCCGGTAAAGAGGATGTTTAAATCATCTTCACCATAACAACTAATTTGAACAAAAATACTTGCAGCTCCAAGTAAATGCCCATTATCCAAAAATGTTACTTTTACATTTGGATTTACATATACTGTTTCTTCAAGAGCACAACATTCAGTGTGTTCCATAACCTGATAAATGTCTTCTTCGCTATACCAAGGTTTTTGCTTTTTTTCCTTGGCATTTGATAACATGATTTTGTAATCGTCCAACAGAGAAAATTGCATATGTCTCTTTGTTGTTGCTGTCGTGTAAATTTTACCTTTAAACCCTTCTTTCATTAAAATTGGAAGTCTTCCATTATGATCTGCATGATTGTGTGTAATCAATGCAAATGCAATTTTCGAACTGGTAAATGGCAATGTTTGACTATTTAATTGTTTGTAAGGTTTTTCTTGGAAAAGCCCACAGTCAACAATAAACATCATAATATTACCATCAGGGTAATGCACAGTTACAAGCAAACATGAGCCAGTAACCTCTGGATGTAATGCTGTAATTGTGTAAAAGAACCCTTGCTTCGAACTCATTTTATCCACTCCTTGAATAATTATTCTTTTGAGTAAGTGCGGACTATGTACATATTATACATTATCTTTTTGCATAAATCAAGGATTTTGACATATTTCTACAAAATTCCGCTTGTTGGAATATAAGTATTATTTGGAATTGGTACAAATGGTTCTTCTGGCTCTTCTGCTTCTTTTATTTTTTCAACATCTATAATTGGTATTTCCTCATTATGATATTTACCTCTTTTTATAGTTCCAATAACTTCTATCCATTTTCCTGTTTCAAAATTTTTTATATGTGAATAATCACATAAAAATCCTACTATTACTGTTTGTGTACCTTCATCATTTATTACCATATCTCTTGCCAAAACAAATTGATTTTCATTAAAATCAATTATTCTATAAACATATCCTGTGAATTTTATTTTTAATCCTATATATGAATCTATATTTTCATGAACAGCTTGTAATATATTAGTATAATTGTCTGGGTCAATTTCTGTTATATCATTTGGTGTAACTTTGTCTTTTACGAAAAATTTTTCACTAGTAAAAAAAATTCTATATATGCTAAGCAAAAAAACTATTAACATAAATAATGATAATAGAAATATTATAATTTTTAGTGCTAATCCTCCATTTATTTTTATATTATATATACGCATTGATAAGTCCTCCATTTATCTTTTTTAATAAAATTTATGAACTTATCTAATAAAAAAGAACTAAATAAAAAATTTATTATAAATTCCTTTATCAATTTCTTTAGAAATAATACTTTTTAATATTATTAAAACAATTGGTCCTACTAACATTCCCATAATACCTATCAATTTAAAACCTGTATACATTGCAATTAATGTAAATATTGGGTGAATTCCAATTTTTCCACTAACAATTTTAGGCTCTAAAAATTGTCTAACTATAGACATTATAATCCATAAAACAACAATTGCTATTCCTAGTTTTATATCTCCATTTAGTGCAGATATTACAGCCCATGGAACCATAATTGTTCCTGAGCCTAAAATTGGTAATGCATCTACAAATCCTATTACTATTGCCATTAATAATGGATATTTTACATTCATTCCAATAAATTTAAATAAATATAATCCTATTATTGATATCATAAATGATATTAATATTAAAGTTATTTCTGCTTTTAAATATCCTCCTAAATTTGATGTTATTTCTCTAATATGTTTTCCAATTCTTTGAACCCATTTTTGAGGAATATGTTGTTCTAAAAAGTCTAACATATAAATTTTATCAGTACACATAAAATATAATGCCATTATTGTTATAGCAATATAAATAGAAACTGTTGGAATTGAAGTTACAATATTTAAAAATTTTGTTAAAAATTCAGTTATCCAATTTGATATTTTTATTAATATTTCTTGTGATGAATTTTTGAATAAATCTATTATATCTTTTGAAATACTTAATTTTTCAATATTAATTTTGCTAATACTTTCTTGTATTTGTGTATATGCCTTGTTTATGTACAGGTTCAACATTTCTAATAAATTCGTTGCTTCAGAAACAAATGTTATAATACCTAATATAGCAATTCCAATTATAACTGAAAATATTATGAAAAAAATAATTATAGAACTTATTTTTCTATTAAAATTCATTTTTTTCATAAAAAATTTTATAAGAGGTTCTATTAGCAAATAAATAAAAAAAGCAATTAAAAAAGGCATAAAAAATACAGATAATTTTATTCCCAAATATAATCCTAAAATTAATAAAATTACATTTATTACTTTTCTTAAAACTCTACAAATATAATTAAAATCTTCTGTCATTTTTCCTCTTTTCTATGTATTGTGGCTCCTTTTAGAGCCACTCCGCAATTTTTAATAATTATTTTTAGTTTGTCCATTGCAATTACATATATTTTCAACTGTTTCACAAAAATTTTCTTCTCCAATTTCTTCATTATATCTTGCTAAATCGCCTAATGTTAATATTCCAATTACTTTGTTATTGTCTACTACAGGTATTCTTCTAACTTGATTTTCAGCCATTTTTTTCTCAACATTTTGTATATCATCATTTTGATTACATGTGCATATATTACAAGTCATAATTTCACTTGCTGGTGTTGTATTTGTATTTTTTCCACAAGCAACTCCTCTTAAAATAATATCTCTATCTGTTATTAGTCCTACTAAATAATTTGAATTATCACAAACCGGAACACATCCTATATGATTTTTTTCCATTATTTTTGCTACTTCTGTTAAATTTGTTTCTGGTTTTACACAATAAACATCTCCACACATAAAATCTTTTACTTTCATTTTTACCACTTTCCTTTCATTTTTACTTTTTTATGTTTTAGAAACATAATTGCATGTTTACATGCTTTTATATATTTTAGTCAAAAATAAAAAAGATTATTCTTTTTTTGAATAATCTTTTTGGTTGTTTTTTTATTTTCAATAGTCTTGTTCATATAAATCTCTATTAAATGGTGGTCTACCCATTCCAGGTCTCATTGGAGGTCTTGAAGGTGGCATTGGATGGCGTGGAGGTCTTGGAGGTGGTGGCATTGGTGGTCTTGGTCTAAATCCAGGTCTATTAATTAGTTCTCTTAGTATTAATATTTTTATTAAATCTCTTAAACTCTGGTTTCTTATTCTTTGTCGATTATTTATATCTCTATTTTCTTGTTGGTTTTGCACTAATTTGTTATCTATTTGTCTTTTTGCTGATGTATTATTTGCTGTGTCTACTAAATTACTTTGTTCTAATGATCTATTTAAATTATCATCTTCTATTGCAAAATAAATTTCATCTGTCATATCATCAATTAATTCATTTGAAAGATTTCTTGTATTTTGAGTACATGCTTTTTGTACCATTGGATACACCAATTTATATATGTCTGGATAACATTCTTCTAGAGTTTCATTATTTCTGTTTGTTTGTTGTGGTATTGAATAATTTGCATATTCCATATAATCATTGTAATCTTGTTCATATGTATTTCTATAATTTATTGGTTCATATCCAAAAACACTTCTCATATAATCATCATATACTGAACTCATTTTTTTTACATTCCTTTCTTAAGGCTATCTGCCAAAATTTTAATATATTATATGTTTTTAGAAAATTATTGATACATATTTTAAATATAAAAAAAAGTATATATATTAATAATAAATAAATTTTGAATATGATTGGAGGAAATTTAGAATTTCTTAAATTATTTTATGGAAAATGTTCGCGTCGAGCGTTAGCGAGGACTAAGTGAAAGGGTGCCATCAAATAATTTTAGAAATTCTTATATTTCCGTATTGAATTGAAAAATTTATGAAATTATTAATATATATACTTTTAATTAAAATAAGCAAATGACAAATATTAATTTTCATTTGCTTTAGTTGGAACTTTTATTACAACCTCTGTTCCTTTTCCTACTTGACTTTTGATATCTATGCTTCCGCCATTTCTATCAAGCAAATCTTTGGCTATAGAAAGTCCTAGTCCTGTACCTCCCATTTCTCTACTACGTGCTTTATCTACACGATAAAATCTTTCAAATATTCTATTTAAATCTTCTTCTGGAATACCTATTCCATTATCAAAAATTTTTATATATGCATCATTATATACAAACCCTACATATATTTTTATTTCTCCATTGTCTTTTGTATATTTTATACTATTTGTTAATATATTTAAAACAACTCTTTCTATATCATCTTTGTCAGCATAAACAGGTGGAACATCTGCAGTTACAAAACAATTAACATTATGATTTTTCTTTTTGATTTCTATTGCTAATTTATCTTGACATTTTTTTACAAGTTCTCCTAAATCGAATTGTTCTTTTTTTACTACATTTTTATTGCTATCATTTTTAGATAATGTAAGTAAATCTGTTACTAGTTTTGCCATCCTTCTTGCTTCTGATGCAATAACACTTAAAAATTTACTTTGAGTTTCTTTATCATATTCTTCTTCTAGTAGTGTATCTGCATACCCCATAATAGATGTAATTGGTGTTTTTAGTTCATGTGATACATCTGCAATAAATTCTTTTCTCATATTATCTAGTTTTACATGTTCTGTAATATCTTGTAAAACTGCAATAACACCAACTGTTTTATCATTATCCTTTTTGAATGGTGCAAAATAAACATTTAAAAATCTATCATCAATTTGTAATCTTTCTTCTGTATTTGTCCAATTTTCAAGATAAATAATCTTTTCTAAATTTATATTCATATGTAATCTTCCAAATATTTCTTCAAAAGTATTATTTTCTTGAGATATATTCATCATCTTTTTTGCTGCAGGATTTATTAATATTACATTTCCAGTTCTATCAAAAGCAATTATTCCATCTGTCATGTGTAAAAACACACTATTATTAATATCTAGGTCATCATTTGTAACTCCAGAACCTTTTATCATTCTTGTTTTTGGAAATAAAATCTTTTTCTTTAAATATTTTTTCATTAAGATTTCACTTATTATTAAAATAATTATGTCTATTATAATTATTATAATTATAAATTTTATATTTTCTAGCATTATTTTTCACCTTTTACTATCTTTTTTATCTCATTATAAATTTTCTCTTGTACATTTTTTACAGATTTTGTCAATGCTTTTTTTCCCATGTTCTCCATGTTTTTCTTGTTAAAAATAATTTCTGAAATTTCTTGGTTAAGATTTTCTTCATTTAATTTATCATTTAAAATTATTTTTGCAGCTCCAATTTTTTGTAAAACTTCTGCATTTCTTAATTGATGATTTTGACTTACATTGGGAAGTGGAATAAGTATTGATGGTTTTCCCAAATTAGATATTTCTGTTATTGTCATTGCTCCACTTCTTGACACAATAACATTAGAAATATTCATTATTTCTTCCATATTATATATATATGGAAGTATTTTTGCGTTAAAAACATTTCCTATATCAATTGATTTTTTATTTAATTCTTCTTTAACTATATCATATTGTTTTGGTCCTGTTGCCCATATAATTTGATACTTTTTATTTAGTTTTTTAGTTAATATACCAATTATTGCTTCATTTATTTTTTGTGCACCTTGGCTACCTCCAAAAACTAAAATAATTGGTAGGTCATTTTCTATTTTTAATTCTTTTAAAATTTTATCTTTTTCTTCTTTTGTATAGTCTCTTTTTTGAATTTTAACAGGTGTTCCAGTAAATACAATTTTTTTTGCATTAGGAATTCTTTCTCTTGCTTCTTCAAAAGAGATTAAAACCACATTTGCTTTTTTGGCAAGATGTTTTACGGCTTTCCCTGGATACGCATTACTTTCATGTAATACAATTGGTATTTTTTCTTTTTTCCCCGCCCAAACAACAGGCCCACAAATATAGCCTCCTGCTCCAACAATAACATCTGGTTTAAATTCTTTTATTATCTTTCTAGCTTTTGATGTTGCTTTTAATGTTGTACATATTTTCTTTAAGTTATCTAATGAAATTTTTTTGCTAAGCCCATATGCTTCAATTGTTTTTAATTTATAACCTGCTCGAGGTACTAGATCATTTTCTAATCCTCTATTTGTTCCTATAAATATAATATCAGAATTTTTTTCTTCCTCTTTTATCTTATTTGCTATCGCTAAACCAGGATTTATATGACCTGCTGTTCCAGCAGCAGCAACTATAACTTTCATAGTTGTTCTCCCTTCTTATTATTTGTTCTTTCAACGTTCACTAGCTCTAGATATACTCAAAAGTACACCTATTTCACTCAATAGGAAAAATAATGCTGTACCTCCATAACTAAAGAATGGTAATTGCATTCCTGTTGCTGGCATAGATGATGTTACAACAGCTACATTTATTATTGCTTGAATTCCAACAAGAGTTGTAATTCCTACTGCAACTAGACTTCCAAACATATCTGGAGCTTTCATTGCAATTAAAACACCTCTCCAAATGAATACTGCAAATAATATAAAAACAATTAAACATCCTACAAAACCAAATTCTTCTGCTAATACTGAGAAAATAAAATCATTATGTGGCTCAGGTAAATATAAATATTTTTGCTTACTTTCTCCTAATCCAACTCCAAATAATCCTCCTGAACCTATTGCATATAAACTTTGTATAACTTGCCAACCTTCATCTTTAATATATTTCCATGGATCAATAAATGTTATTATTCTAGTTAATACATATTGGAATTTCTCTTGAAATCCTTGATTAACAAGATATAAGACTGTTGCTGCTATACCACCAACACCTCCTACAACTAATCCAGAAACCAAAAATTGCCAAAATTTACACCCAGCTATAATCATCATTACACAACAGGTAATAATAATAACTATTGATGTACTTAAATGTGGTTCCATTAATAATAATCCAATAATTGGTACTAAGAATAATACATGGAATACTAATCCCTTAAAAAATTTTCCTAGATTATCTCTATTTCTTACTAATATTCCAGCATAAAAAATAATCATTAAAAATTTAACTAATTCTGATGGTTGGAATGTGGTTATTTTGAAATCTATCCATCTTGTAGCTCCATGGCTTTCCGTACCAAATATTAAAACTGCTATTAATAATATTATTGATACAATCCATGCCCATATGTAAAATTTTTGAAATATTCTATAATCAAATTTTGATATAAACCACATTGCGGCTAATCCTGCAACTGCAAAAAATAATTGTCTTAAGAATAGTTTATAACTGGTTCCATATTCTTGCAAAGAAGATGGAGCACTTGCAGAAAGTAACATTACTAGACCCAAAGAAAGTAATATTAAAACTGTTATTAGTAATGTAAAATCTACCGAATTATTTAAATAACTGGAAAAACCTTTTACTTCTTTTTTTTGTTTTTTTCTATTATTTGCCATTCCAGTACAAATCCTTTCTTTTTATATTATCTTTAGTTATAAAGTTTAAGTACTTTATATTTTTTATCATATAATGTTTAAGGTTATAATTCAAACTTTTATATTACTTTTAGTCCTAAAATGCAAGCAAATAATGTTATAACACTAAACATCATGACTACTTGATTTTCTCTCCATCCTGATAGTTCAAAATGATGGTGTATTGGTGCCATCTTAAATACTCTTTTTCCTGTTTTCTTATATACAATAACTTGAATCATAACTGATATTGTTTCTATAACTGGTATAATTGCAATTAATAATAATAAAACAGGCATTTTCAAATAAAGTGCTATTCCAGAAACAACTCCTCCTAAAAATAGTGATCCTGTATCTCCCATAAATGCTTTTGCAGGATAAATATTAAACATTAAAAATCCTAAAGTTGCTCCAATTACAATTGCACCAAATACAATAATCTCTTTTGCATCAAACATTGTTGCAATAACTGTTAAACAAGTTATAATTATTGTACTAACACTTGATGAAAGTCCATCTATTCCATCTGTTAAATTAATAGCATTCGTTGTAGCTAGTATTACAATAATTGCAAATGGTATATATAACACTATTGGAATTGTGACATAAGCATCTACAAATGGTATGTATGTTTCAGTTCCTAATTTTAATCCCCATACTAAATATGATACAAATATTACTGAAATTATGAATAATCCTAGCATTTTTAAACTTGGCTTTAAACCCTCTGTGTTTTTTAAAAATAATTTTTTGAAATCATCTATTAATCCAATAATCCCAAAACCTGTTGTTAAGCATAATATTGGTATTAAATGTTTTGCAAGTTCTGCATCTTTATTTTTATAATACATATATGCTATTACTGTTACTATTATTATTCCTAACATTATAATGATTCCACCCATTGTTGGCGTTCCTTGTTTTTTTAGATGTGACTGTGGTCCATCTGTTCTTTCTATTTGACCTATTTTAAATTTTCTTAATATTGGCACAATAATTAGACCTAGTATTACTGTTACTGCAAATGATGCTAATAGTATTTTTGTTTGAAAATCCACTTTTATCAACCTTTCTTATTTTATCCTATAATTTCTTTTACAATTATTCTTTCGTCAAATGGATATTTTTTTCCATTTATTTCTTGATATGGCTCATGTCCTTTTCCTGCTAAAACTATAATATCTTGTTTATTAGCCATATTAATTGCTTCTTTAATTGCTTCTTTTCTATCTACAACAACTTTGTATTTTCCTTTTGTCTTTTTTATTCCTTCTTCAATTTCTTTTACAATTTCTTCTGGTTCCTCAGTTCTTGGATTATCTGTTGTTATAAAAGTAAAATCTGCTATTTTTCCAGATACTTCCCCCATAATTGGGCGTTTTCCCTTATCTCTATCTCCACCACATCCAAATACAGAAATAACTTTTCCTTTTGTATAACTTTTAACTGCTGATAATATATTTTGTAAGCTCTCTGGTGAATGTGCATAATCAATCATTATTGGTATCTCTTTTTTATTTGGTATCATTTCTGATCTTCCTGGCACTTTAATCTCTGCTAATGCCTCTATAACCTTATCTGACGGAACACCTATTTTTTTTGCGACACATATTGCTGCTAATGCATTATATACACTAAATCTACCTGGTATGTCTACTTTTACTCTTTCATTTCTATCAGATACTTTGACTCTAAAATCTACATAAGAATTTGTTATTGTTATATCCTTTGCAAGCACTTGACAATAATTATCAATTCCATAAGTCATGATATTACTTTCAGGAAATAATTTTGGAATTTTAGATACTTGCAAATCATCAACATTTATAATTCCATTATCACACATTTTGAATAACTTTAATTTTGATTCAAAATAATCTTTCATATCTGGATGTTCTTTTTCACTAATATGATCTTCTGAAAAATTAGTAAAAACAACAATATTAAAGTCACATCCATCAACTCTATGTAATTTTAAACTTTGTGATGATACCTCCATAACAACATACTCAACTCCTGAATCAACCATTTGAGCAAATATTTTCTGTAACTCAATACTTTCTGGAGTTGTTCTACTACTTTCAGAAATCATTTTACCATTAATATATGTTGCTATTGTTCCTATAAGCCCAACTTTATGACCTGCCTTTTCAAGGATTTCTTTTATCATAAATGTAGTTGTTGTCTTTCCCTTGGTTCCGGTTACTCCTATTAATTTAAATTTTCTTGAAGGATTATCATAAAAATTGCAACTACAAATTGCCAATGCTTGCCTCGTATCTTTTGCCATAATCAAAGTAACATCTGCTGGTAATTTTATTTTTTTTAAGTCACATCCTTCTTGAACCATAATAGTTTTTGCTCCAGCTTCTATAGCATTATTAATATAATCATGACCATCTACACTAAATCCTTTTATTGCTATAAACATATATCCATCTTTTACATTTTTAGAGTTGCTCTCGATTCCTTTAATTTCAACATCTAAACTCCCTTTTGCCTTTAAATTGTCTAATCCTAATAATAATTTATTTAATTTCATTTGAAACTCCTTTATTTTTATTTGTTTTTTATAATATTGTCAATTGACATTATTATTCTATGATAGCATACATTATATAACTAAATTTTAAATTTGTATAGTAAAAAATAAAAAAATTTTGGTCGATTGTCTGGGGTGATTGTCTGGGGTCGGTTCCAAAATTGTCTATTGGTCGAAAACTTTTTTTAGAATTTTTAAATTTACTCCTGTTACTCTAGAAATTTGTGTTTTATTGGTTGCCCTAATTTCTTTTAATAACAACAATTTTTTCTCTATCTCTTCTCCTTTACCATTAAAAAATTTTGTTATATCTTCTTTATTATCAATTTTTAAATTGTTTACAATAATATTTTTTAATTGTTCATCTGTTAATTTTTCTATCATTTCAAATTCCGAGAAATTATTTATATCATTATCTGTACTACTAATAGTATATTTTATAAAATTATTAATATTATTATCAAAATAGTACATTAATGTTTTTTTATCAATTATTTTTGAATTTCCTATATATTCTTTATAACTACTCCAGTCATAATCCTCAGTTTTTGACATTTTAGCTTTTTCTGGATTTCTATGAATGTATCTACACACCTCAAGAAAATATTTTAAATTTTCAACATTTTTGCTTTTAAATCTGTTTTGAAAAAAAGGTCCAGTTCTTTCATATTTATAGTTAAAATATTGAGAATATCTTATAGAAAGACTTTGCATTGCCTTTGATAAAAATTCATCTTCAATTCTAATTACTAAATGAATATGATTATCCATCAAGCAGTATGAATATATTTGATAATTAAATTGATTTTTGGTAAATAATAATTGATTTAGAAAGAAAACTTTATCGGAATCATAAAGGAAAATATCTTGATTATTTATTCCCTTTAAAATTATATGATATATTTTTGAATTACTAAATGTTCTTAACGGTCTTGACAAAAATTACCTCACTTTCTTTAAAATTATAGCACACAAAAATATATATTTCCATATAATTAACAAAAAATTTCAAAAACAGAACCGACCCCAGCCGAAAACGGAACCGACCCCAGCCGAAAACGGAACCGACCCCAGCCGAAAACGGAACCGACCCCAGGCAAAAACAGAACCGACCCCAGGCAAAAACAGAACCGACCCCAAACCAAAAGGGATCGGCACTTTTTTATTCTTGGTTAGTTATTTGTTCTAATTTTAGAAGATCTTCCCATCTCTTGTCTACTTCTTCTTGGAATTCTTGTATCATCCATTCATTTCCTTCTTTAAACATATGTTTAAATCTTTTTTGTGGACGTAAAAATTCTTCGATTGGTAATTTTTTTGCTGGTTTATATGTTATTTTATAAACTCCATTTACTACTTCATATAATGGCCAATAACATGTATCTGCAGCTAATTTATTTATTATCATTAAATCTTCAGTTTTATATCCCCATCCTCTTGGACATGGTGCTAATACATTTAAAAATGCAGGACCTTCTGTATATATTGCTTTTTCTGATTTTTCATATAAGTCTTTAAAGTTTGTCATTGCAAGTGTTTGTGCTACATATGGGATATGGTGGCTTACCATAATCTCTGTTAGGTCTTTTCTTACTTGCATTTTTCCTGGTATTACTTTTCCTGCTGGTGAAGTTGTTGTATCTGCAAAGTGTGGTGTTGCTGATGAACGTTGTATTCCAGTATTCATATATGCTCCATTATCATAGCAAACATATACCATATCATGTCCTCTTTCCATAGCTCCAGATAAGCTTTGAATACCTATATCATATGTTCCTCCATCTCCGCCAAATGCAATAAATTTCGTAGTTTTATCCTGTGGTAGTTTTCCTTGTTTTTTTAATGATTTATATGCTGCCTCTGCACCTGAACAAGTTGCTCCTGCACATTCAAATGCAGTATGAATATAAGAATCTGTCCATGCACTATATGGATATATAAATGATGATACTTCCATACATCCTGTTGCATTTGCAATTACTGCATGATCTTCTGGTTTTAATGCTCTCATAATCATTCTGGCTACAACAGGAGCTCCACAACCTGCACACATTCTATGTCCTTCTGTAAATCTTGATGGTTTTTCAACTATTACTTTTTTTAGATCATATGCCATATTAGTTTCTCTCCTTTCTTAAGCCTAAATATCTATATGGATTTCCTATATCTCCTGTTTCTACAATTTTTTGTAAATCACTATAAACTGATTCTATTTGTGCTTCAGTTGTATCTCTACCACCTATTCCATATACATAATTTACCATAGGTACTTGTTTTTTATTTACATACATACTAGAAGTTACATCTTCAAATAATGCTCCTCCTGCACCATTTAAAGAATCTGCTTTATCTAATATAGCAACTGCTTTTAAATTTGATAGTGCTTCTGCAACTTCTTCAACAGGAAATGGTCTAAACATTCTTATTTTTAATAATCCTGCTTTTACACCTTTTGCTCTTAAATCATTTATAACTGCTTTTGCCGTTCCTGCTGTTGAGTTCATACAAACTATTGCTATTTCTGCATCATCTAACATATATTTTTCAAAGAATTCATATTTTCTTCCTGTCCATTTTTCAAATTCTTCCGCAACTTCTTTGATAACTTGTTTTGCATTTCTCATCGCTTCTGCTTGCTGAGCTTTATGTTCAAATAAATATGCTTGTAAATCTAATGGTCCTACCGCTATTGGTTCTTTATCATTTAATAAATAATGTTCTGGTTTATAAGAACCTACAAATTTTTTAACTTCTTCATCACTTTCTAATTGAATATTTTCAATTGAATGTGATGTTATAAATCCATCTTGACATACCATTAATGGTAACAATACTTTTTTGTTTTCTGCTATTTTATGAGCCATTAACATATTATCATATGCTTCTTGATTATTTTCTGAAAATAGCATAATCCATCCAGTATCTCTTACTCCCATTGCATCAGAATGATCATTATGTATGTTTAATGGTCCAGATACTGCTCTATTTACTAAAGCCATAACAATTGGAAGTCTTAAACTTGATGCTATATATATCATCTCCCACATTAAAGATAATCCATTTGCTGATGTTGCTGTCATTGCTCTAGCTCCAGCTGCTTCTGCTCCAATTGTTGCAGACATTGCTGAATGTTCACTTTCTACTGCAACAAATTCTGTATCAACTTCTCCATTTGATACAAAAGTTGAAAAATATTGTGGTATTTCTGTTGATGGTGTTATTGGAAATGCTGCTACAACATCTGGGTTAATTTGTTTCATTGCTATTGCTGTTGCTTCATTTCCACTTAATCTTTCTCTTATACTCATTTTTTTCATTCCTTTCTTTTTTTACTTATTGCTTATGTTCTCATTGTTTGACATTTTCTATACTATGCATAAATTCTTTACTTATTTGTATATCATGTTTTTACACTTCTTGCATTTCTATTGCTTTAAATGGGCATACTTTAGCACATACGCCACATCCTTTACAATAGTCATAATTGTAATCTTTTCTTTTAAAATCTTCCCCTACCGGAATAGAATTATCTGGACAAACAGGAAAGCAAAGTCCACATTGTTTACACTTTTCTTCTATCCAAACTGGTTTCATACTTCTCCAGTCTCCTGTTTTAAATTCTCTTGCATTTCCTGCACAATATATATCTCCACCAATTGTCATTTTTTCCATTGGTGTTTTTGTATTTATATCTGTCATTGCCTTTACCTCCTTTTACTATAACCGAAACGTTATTTTTAAAATATTCACACTTATTTTAAATTTTTATTGAATTTGTTTTACTTCCTTTAAAGCAAGTTCTAGTGCTTTCATATTTCCTTCAATAACTTCTGGTTTTTTTGCAAATTTATGTTTAAATGATGCTTTCATATCTTCTACAAATAAATTTTCTTCCATTATTCCTGTTACTTTTACAATAGCTGCAAGCATTGGTGTATTAGGAAAATATTTTCCTAATGCCTCTTCTGAAATCTTTTTTGCATCAATTGTATATATTCTTCCTTTGTATCCATTTAATTTTTCTTTTAAATATTCTGGACTTTTTGTTGTATTTATTACTATTGCTCCATTTTCTTTTAGTCCTGCTGTTACAGGTACACTACTTAATAATGTATCATCTACAACAACTACATAATCTGGTTCATAAATATTACTATGTATTGTTATTGGATCATCACTAATTCTGTTATAAGCAGTAATTGGTGCTCCCATTCTTTCTGGACCATATTCTGGAAAACCTTGTATATATTTTCCAGTATTAAATGCTGCATCTGCAAGTAGTAATGAAGCTGTTTTTGCTCCTTGTCCTCCTCTACCATGCCATCTAATTTCAATTAAATTACTCATTACTGGTACCATTCCTTTCTAAATAGTATATCCTTTCAATATTTTTATTTTAATTATTTCAAAGTAACAAATATTGAAAGATTTTCTATGGTTAGTATATTATTATTTTTTATTACTGTCAAGGGATTTATCTTACAAACTAATATAAATTAATTAATTATATAGATGTTGATATACAAATAATGATTAAATTCTTGTTTTTTTTGTTTTTTTATGGCATAATAAATATATTGAATTTGAAAAGAGGATGTAAAAAAATGAACCACAATTTAAAAAAATTAGAATATGACAAAATATTAGATAAATTATCACATTTTTGTAAAACTAATGTTGGAAAAAAACTTGCAACAGAATTACGTCCTTTACACGATGTAACTGATGTACAAAAAAATTTAAAAGAAACAAATCAAGGAGTTGTACTTATTCAAAGAAATAGTTGTCCTCCTATAGATGAGATTGCAGACATTACTTTATATCTAAAGATTTTAGATGGTAATGGTACTTTAAGTATAAAAGCTTTAATTGATTTAAAAAATATTCTTCAGATAGCTGAAAGTTTAAAAAAATATTTCTCACAAGACTTTTTAGCTACCTCAGATTTTTCTGCGTTAGAAGATTATTTTAATTGTTTATATATTAATCATAATATTGTTGCAATTATCGAAAAATCTATTATTGATGAAGATACTATTGCTGATTCAGCTTCTAATAAACTAAATGATATTAGAAAAAAAGAAAAAAAAATTGAACAAGATATCAAATCAAAATTAAACACAATTCTACATTCCTCAACATATTCAAAATATATGATGGAAAATCTAGTCACAATTCGTAGTGGACGTTTTGTTATTCCAGTTAAAGAAGAATACCGTTCTTATATTAAAGGGTTTGTACATGATATTTCAAGTAGTGGTTCTACTGTTTTTATCGAACCTCTTTCTATTTTCGAAATGAATAATGAATTATCAAACTTACGTGTTGAGGAAGAACAAGAAATTGAGAAGATTTTGCAAAATTTAAGTAGTTTATTTTATCCTTATACAAATGAGCTACAAAAAGATGTAGATATTATTGGAAAACTAGATTTTATTTTTGGAAAAGCCAGATTTTCAATTGATTTAAATTGCTCTACACCAGAAATTAATTCTTCCAAAGTAATTAATTTTATAAATGCTCGTCATCCATTAATAGACTCTAATAAAGTTGTTCCAATTTCCATTCAAATAGGAAAAGATTTTAAGACTTTAATTATAACAGGTCCAAATACTGGTGGAAAAACAGTTTCTTTAAAAACTATTGGTTTATTATCAGCAATGGCATGTAGTGGATTAAATATTCCTGCAGATGAACATTCTAGTTTTTTTGTTTTTGATTATATTTTTGCAGATATTGGTGATGAACAAAGTATTAGTGAGTCTTTAAGTACTTTTTCTTCACATATTAGTAATATTGTAAAAATAACAAATTCTGCCACTAATAATAGTTTAATTTTAGTTGATGAACTAGGTTCTGGTACAGATCCTTTAGAAGGTGCAAATCTTGCTATTAGTATTTTACAGTATTTTTCTGAATTAGGTGCAATTACAGTTGCAACATCTCATTACCAAGAATTAAAACAATATGCATTAGTTACACCAAATTTTAAAAATGCAAGTGTTGAATTTGATATTGAAAAGTTACAACCCACATATAAACTTTTAATTGGAATTCCTGGAAAAAGTAATGCTTTTGCTATTAGTAGGAAATTAGGATTAAACGAAAAAATTATTGAAAAAGCTTCTTCTATGATTGATAAAAATTCAGTTCAATTAGAAGATTTATTAAAAAATATTTATGATACAAAATCCAAAATTGAAAATGAAAAAGAATTAACAGATAAAACTTTGCAAGAAATTACAGAGCTAAAAAATAAGCTTGAAATTCAAAATCGTGATTTAATTGAACATAAAAAAGATTATGTTACTAAAGCAAAACAAGAAGCTAAAGAAATATTATTAGATGCAAAAGAAACTGCAAATTCAATTATAAAAGATATTGAATCAAATGCATCTGCATCAAAAGCCAATAAATTGCGTAATACTTTAAATGAAAAAATATCTAATTTAACAGATAATAAATCAGAAGAGAAAAATATTCACCCTATCTCTAGAGATAAAATAAAACAAGGATTAACTGTTTTTGTAACAAGCTATAATTCTGATGGAATTATTTTGTCTAATATTTCCAAAAACGATGATGTTCTTGTTCAAATTGGATCTATGAAAATTAAGGTAAATATTAAATTTTTGCAAGAAAAAACATATTCAAATATTAATAAACAAAAAAAATATGATTACACAGGACGCTCTGAACAATTAAAATCTAAATTTGTTAGTCCTGAAATCAATCTATTAGGTTTAACAGTTGATGAAGCTATTCCAATTATAGATAAATATTTAGATGATTGTTTTATAGCAAAAATTTCTCCTGTACGTATTGTCCATGGTAAAGGTACAGGTGCTTTACGAAAAGGAATTCAAAATTATTTAAAAACAAATAAATATGTGGATACATTTAGACTTGGAACTTTTGGAGAAGGAGAAATGGGAGTTACAATTGTTAATTTAAAAATATAAAATATAAGCTATTATTTTTTGTTATAAAATAATAGCTTTCTTTAATTTATATATATAGATTGATTTATATATAGCTTATATATAGTTTATATATAAATTATATAATTTATATAAACTATAAAATTATTTAAAATAAAATTTTTCATATCTTATTTACTATCAAATCTTATTTACTATTTCATTTTGGTTTTTATATATTGAATTTGCTGGAACAAATCCTCTTACAGAAGATAATGGATAAATATTTGTATGTATTCCAATAACAGTTCCTGGATTTAATATACTACCACATCCAACTTCAACTTCGTCTCCAACCATAGCCCCAACTTTTTTTAAACCAGTTTCTATTTTTTCCTTTTCATTTTTTATTATAACTAATTTTTTATCAGATTTTACATTTGATGTTATAGAACCAGCTCCCATATGAGATTTATATCCTAATATAGAATCTCCAACATAATTGTAATGTGGTACTTGAACATTATCAAATAATATTACATTTTTCAATTCTGTTGAATTTCCTACAACACAATTATTTCCTATTATTGCTTTTCCTCTAATAAATGCACAATGTCTTATTTCAGCATTTTCTCCAATAATTACAGGTCCTTTTATATATGCAGAAGGAAATACATTTGCAGACTTAGCAATCCAAATGTTCTCTCCCTTTTGTTCATATATTTTTTCATCTAATTTTTTTCCAATCTCTATTATAAAATCATTAATATGTGGTAAAGCTTCCCATGGATATTCATATTTTTCCATAAGTTCTTTTGCAATTGTATGTTCTAAATTATATAAATTTTTAATTTTACATTCTTCCATTTTATAGATTCCTCGTTTTCATTATTATTTATCATATTGTTATTTTCTTTCTCTTATTCCAATATTTTTCATAAAGCTCTTTTGCTGTTTTCGGACTATCTACTCCTTCTGCATTTTTTACTGGTGCAAAATCATCTTCTCTTTTACCTCTTAAAATTGCAATATCATCAAAAAATTCAAAGGCATCAAAGATAAATGATTCAAATTTATAAGAATTTGGTTCTTGTGGAATGATTTCTTTTCCGTCAATATCTATATATGAATTCTTTTTAAATGCACTATGATATATCAAAACTTCCTTACTTATTTTTTCTATTGCATCAATAGTATATAAATTACACATAATATGTGATTCTCCAAATTTTAATTCTCCATTAGCATCTATTTCTTCTGCCATCTTTACTGGTAGCTCTGAATATTCTATAACCTTTGGATGTCCATTCATTTTGCAAAATACTCCAACTTTTTCATGTGGATTTGCTTTAACTACAGACTTTGATGCAATTTCTACTCCTTCTGATATTGCCATTCCAAGTAATGTAACATCAACCATTTTTAGTAATGCATTATCTACTGACCCTATGAATACCCATTTTATACCTTTTTCTTTCATATCTGTTAAACATCCGCTTCTTCTTAATGAAGAATATGTACCACCATTTCCATCTGATGCTTCTTTTATTTTATAATCTTTTCCCATCATTAATTTTCCATTTACATCAACAATAGGAAGTTCGCTTTGCATAAAAATCTTTACAAAATTTTTGTCATATCCAAAATAATTATTTTTTTCTAAAAATAATACTGTCTCTTCATTATTTTCTCTACTTGTCATAATATACCAATTTATTGTTATACCATATTTTTTATTTGCTTCTTTTAAGTTATCAACTAATATTTCAAATAAATATTTTCCTTTACCATATACATCTAGTTTAAATGTTCCTTTAGGACCATTATGTCCAAGTCTCGTTCCTTGACCTCCTGCCATTGTAACAACGGCATATTCACCATTTTTTACAACTTGTTTACCTAAGTTATCAAATTTTGCTTTTTGTTCTTTTGTAAGTTTTGCTTTGTCTAAATATTTTAAAGCCTCTATTTTACTTTCTTTAAATTCAATTGGTCTTTTTGTACTATTATATAGTTCTGTTATTTCATGTAAATCTATTTTTTGAATTTGTTTTATTAATTCTTCCTGTTTTTTTTCATTTAATTTATCAAAATATTTTATTATATGTTCTTGGTTATATTCCTTTAATAAGTCAAATATTTCTTGTCTTTTATCCATTTTTATTCTCCTTTTTAATTTTTTGCATAGTTTTAAAATATAGTAAATTACTTATTTTAATTTTTTTACCTTTCTAAATAATAATCATTATACTATATTTTAAATCTTCTCCCTATTTTATTATATGATACTTAACGTTCCTATTCTATCATATATTTTTTTTTTTTGCAAGATTTATCATATTTATTAAGAATTACCATATATATTAGTAAAAGTTTAGTTTGTCTTAAACAAAAGTAATTTTAGAATAGTATAGGAGGTATTTAAATGGAAAATGTAGGCTTATATCAAGATATAGCCAAACGAACTGATGGAGACATTTATATTGGAGTAGTAGGTCCAGTAAGGACTGGTAAATCTACATTTATAAAAAAATTTATGGATTTACTTGTTATTCCTAATATTGATAATGAATACAAAAAAGAAAGAGCTAAAGATGAGCTCCCACAAAGTGCTGGAGGTCGTACCATAATGACTACTGAGCCAAAGTTCGTACCTAATGAGGCTGTAGAAATTACAATAGATAAAAATTTAAAATTAAAAACTCGTCTAGTTGATTGTGTTGGATATTTAGTTGATAATGCAATTGGCTATTTAGAAGATAATATGCCAAGAATGGTCAAAACACCTTGGTCTGAGGAAGAAATCCCATTTGAAACAGCGGCAGAAATTGGAACAAAGAAAGTTATTGAAGAACATTCTACAATCGGCATTTTAATTACAACAGATGGATCAATAACAGACATTCCTCGTGATGATTACATTAAAGCAGAAGAACGAGTTGTAAATGAACTTCGCACATTACATAAACCTTTTATAATCTTATTAAATACTGTAAATCCAAGTGCACCTGAAGCAAAACAACTTTCTATTCAACTATCTGATAAATATCATACAAAAGTTATGCCAATTAATTGTGAAGAACTAACTGCTGAAGATATTAATTCAATGTTTGCAAGCTTATTGTATGAATTTCCAGTTGAAGAAATAAGAATCAATTTTCCAAAATGGGTAAATGGTTTAGATTATAATCATCCACTAAAATTAAAATTATTTGAACAAATAAAAAATGCATTTATAGATGTTTCTGCATTAAAAGACATTTCTAATTGTATTTCAACAATTGAATCAACAGACATTATTTCAAAAACTTTTATTGATAATATAATGCTTGGTACTGGTAAGGTTTGTATTACAATTAATTTAAAAAATGAATTATTTTACGAAGTTCTTTCAGAAATAACTGGAATTGAAATAACAAATGAAGGTGAATTATTTTCAATCATGCGTATGTTATCAGACACTAAGAATAAATATGATAAAATTGCAGGTGCACTAGAAGAAGTAAAAGCAAAAGGCTATGGTATTGTTACACCATCAATTGATGAACTCGTTCTTGAAGAACCAGAAATGGTTAAACAAGGTTCTAGATTTGGTGTAAGGCTTCGTGCAACAGCTCCTTCAATACATTTAATTCGTGCTAATATTGAAACTGAAGTTTCTCCAATTGTTGGTTCTGAAAAGCAATCAGAAGAACTTGTCAATTACCTATTATCTGGATTTGAAAATGACCCAACAAGTATTTGGAATTCAAATATTTTTGGAAAGAGTTTACATGAACTTGTTAATGAAGGCTTACAAACTAAACTTGCTAAAATGCCAGAAGAAGCTCAAATGAAATTACAAGAAACTCTAGAACGTATTGTAAACGAAGGATCTGGTGGTTTAATTTGCATTATATTGTAAAATAATACACAAACAATGAAGTGGGCTTACAAAATATTATAAACAGAGAAAATGTAAAATAAGCCCACCTCAATGAACATAAAAGCAGTGATGATTAAACTTTTCTTATCCCATTTACGTTTTCAATTGTACTATCTTTATTTGAATTTGTATTATCTATTATCTCATTTGATTTTTCAATTAATTTTGTAAAAGCAACTCCTTTTAGTTTACTTTGTCCATCTATTCTAGCACACTTTTTATTTATTCTATTTGTATAAAAATCATCTTTTATCATATAAAAACACCCTTCCTTTCTTCTTTTATTCTAGCATAATATCATTAGCTAATCTTTCTAAATAATACCTAAATTCTTCATTATACTTATCTATTGAAATATTATATTTTACAACATCTTGTAAATAAATTTCATAAGCAGATTGGTCAAATGGAATTGTTGTATATTTCATTCCATTTTTTTCGAATAGTTGTTGCATATATGCCATAGATGTATCATTGTAAAATGCTAAACCTCCAATTAAATCTTTTATTGTAATATCATTTAATTCAATAAATTTGTTTAGTATAATTCTTAATTTTTCACTATTCATAGCATTTTGCGATTTTAGTTTAGACAAAAATTCTGTTAATGGTCTAATTGTTAAAATATCCATTGTTTGTACTAAATATATTTGTTCAGAATATTTAAAATAACTAATATCTGTTGTGAAATCTGTATCAAAAATTACAATTTGATGTTTTTTTAATAATGTTTCTAATATTTTTTCTATTTTTAAGTTTTCATCTTTTTCTCTTGGTAAATCTGTATAAACAGTTAAATTACTTTCTACCTCTATTCCTTTTGGATTTCCATCATTCAAATTTTTTAAAGTATTTTTAACTTCTTCTCTTATTGATTCTTTATTTTTCGTAAAAATATAATATAATGATTTATTAGATGTTAAATCTAAAATTCCAACACTTATATTTTTTCTTGCTAATATTAAAGAAACATTATTTATAAGAAATGTGGTTCCACTTTGTCTTGAGCCTATAAATGAAATCAATTTTTTATTATCCATTAATAATTCATTTATATTAATATTAATATTAGAATTAGAATTAAATTGAACTGCATTATTATCTTTTAATGTTTCCATTATAAATTTCATTCCTTTCTAACTTGCATACATTTGTAGCAATTTGAGCAAATCTTTTTTGATAAATTTTAGTGTTAATAGTATTGTTTATATTAATATCATTTCAGTACCATTTCTTATTTTTGTATCTTTTAAACTTGCATTTATATCATATTCTTCACCAGTCTGCTTATCATATAATATTGGAATTCTAACAGGATTATATTTTTGATTGTTCAAATCATTTACTGCATTTACTAACAAACCAATTACTTCATATATTTTTTTATTATATGGAATCCAAACATCATAGTTTTCACCTAGCATAGGTATATAAACTTTTACTAATATTTTATCCATTTTCTTCACCTAATTCCTTTATACCCAAAAGCTTTACCATTGTAGCTTCTTCTTGATTTATTATATATCCAAAACTATCTCCACAATTGTTAATTATATTTCTATTACTAGAATTTAAACGAATTAAATATTGATCACTTATACCATTTCCTACCCAAATTCCTTTATCTTTTGAAACATAATTTTTATACCAATCATCAAATTCATGATTTTTTAATTTAAATACACTATCAACAATTAAAAAAGAATAATTTTCTGCTTCGTCTGCTTTTTTTAAGTCTGAGTTAAATTCTTTTTCTACATTTAATAAAAATTTATCAATTCCAATAATTATACAAATATTATGTTTTCCTTTGTTTAAATCTGTTTGCATGTTTGATATATAATTATAATAATCTGTTTGCAAATTTTTTCTTTTTTCTTGTATTATGCCTTCTGCATCAAATATTGTAGCTGTAACATTTTTAATAAGTTTAAATTCTTCACATAAATGTGTTACAAATTCTGTAGCATTTTCTATGCTCTTAGCAGTAATAATATTAATAAAATTATTTTTAAAATCATATGTTGCTATATTTAAATTTGATTTAAACATTCCAATAGGTAGTTTTTCTAATTGGTTTATTTGTTCTTTGACATCATCAATTTTTATTTGAGCTGGTAATATAGGAATTGATTTTGCTTTAATAATATATTTTTCATTTAATTTTCTAATTTTTTCTTTTATAAATACATTCCATTTTTCTGATTCACAAATTCTTGCTGTTTGAAATTCAAATATATCATTGTATTTTATTAATCCTCTTCCAAATAAATGTGCAGGTCTTTTTCTCTTAACCCCTTCTAATATATTCATAAAGTCATCTTCATTATTTAATTGTAATGCAACTTTTTGTCTAAAATTTTGTGATAATCTATATCTTATACTATTATATGTACTTGCAGTTAATACAAATATTATCCCATATTTAGTACCATCTCTACAAAGAGTAAGTAAAACATCATCAAATTTATCTCCAAATTTATCAATAAAACCTTCATAATTATTGATTATAATTGCAATTTGTGGCATAACATCTCCAGTATTTTTTATATACAGACGTATATTTCCATCATAATTAGATAATATTTTTGTTCTTTTTTTCATTTCTGCTCGAAGCATTTCAAATAATCTATTTATTTTTTCTGTATCTGTATTAAGTACAACATCTCCAACATGTGGAGCATCTTTAAATATTTTTAATGATTCACTTCCAAAATCTAATATATATATTTGAATATCATTTACACTATATGTTGTTATTAAATCATATATCATTGTACTTATTAATGTTTCTTTACCACTTTCTGCATTTCCATATATTACGATATTTCCTTGTTTATTAAAGTCTAATTCAACTGGTCCTTGTTGTTGATTATATGGATCATCATATTCTCCTATTGTTGCTGTTATATTATTTGAATTTTTTAAAATATTATATTTTCTTTTTATATCTGATAAGAAAATTACAGCAGGAATATTCTCTAACCATAATGGTTTTAATTTAATATTTTCTTTTTTACCTACTTCATAAATATATTTTACGATATTAGTTAATTGTTCTCCTTGCTTCTTGCCTTGAAATTTTTTGGTATTATCAACCTTTTTTATTATAGATCCAATATTTGAAATAACCTCCATTGAATTATCTACATTTTTCTTTATGATGTCTGAAGGTTCATAACTTGCACCAGACCATGCAGATTGTCCTAAGACAAAATATTCATTATTACCTACTTGCAAATAAAATTGACCTGTATTTTTTAAATCTGCAGCATCAGGTCTTTTGATTACATCCATACTATCCTGTCTGTCTTGAACTTTTAAGCAAATTCCAAATTTGCTATTACTACGAATTTGATCATTTACTACACCTGCTGGTTTTTGAGTTGCTAATATTAAATGAACTCCCAAACTACGCCCAATTCTTGCAACACTTATTAGTTCATCCATAAAATCAGGTTGTTGTTGTTTTAACTCCGCAAACTCATCACATATTATTAATAAATGAGGAATTGGATCCTCTACTATTCCATCATGATATAATTTTTGATATTTATATATATCAATTGTTCCTTCTTCAGTTATTTCTCTTGCTTGATTAAATTTTTTCTGTCTTTTTCTTAATTCACTCTGTATTGAAACTAATGAACGTTGTAGTCCAAACTCATCTATATTTGTAATTACACCTATAATGTGTGGTAATTTTACATTACCTTTTTGAAATGCTCCAGCTAATCCTCCACCTTTATAATCTATTAATATAATTGCTAAATCATTTGGATTGTAATTAACAGCTAATGACAATATATATGTAATAATCAATTCACTTTTTCCAGAACCTGTGCTTCCTGCAATTAATCCATGTGGTCCATGTGCCTTTTCATGTATGTCTAATTCTATAATATTTCCACTTGTATCTATTCCTATTGGTGCTTTTAAAGATTTTGTTGAATCATTATTCCTCCATCTTGGCAAAACATTTAGCTGCTCTATTCTTCCTGCATCATACATTTCTAGAAAAGTATATGTTTCTGGTAGAGAAAAATTTGATATTTTATCCAATTTTATTGGTATGTTTGATAATATTTGTCCAATATTTTCAAAAAAGAATGTAAATGATGTATCAAAATAAAATTCTTTTTCTGTAGTTGCCGTTATTTCATTTTCAAATAATTTTCCACTATTTTTTTGTATATTTATAAATAATTGACATTCATTTGGTAAATGTAGTAAATTGTCAGTTACGCAAAATAAACCAAAACCTAAGTTGATTTTACTATTTAACAAATCTGAAACAATTTTTAAATTTTCCACTGTTTTATAATCATCTGTTATAATTAAATAATATGGTGAAAATGATTTATAATCATATTTATTTCCATATTGCTTTCTATTATTAAATTCTGTTTCAAGATATAAAGAGACTTGTTTCATATCTTCATATTCATCAGCCCAAAATCTTATATTTTTATATTCATCCCAGATGTGTGGCAAAGTTTTCATATATTCCCATTTTATATTTTTTTCTTTTTTCAAAAAAAATACAAGTTTTAAATCTACATAACTATGTAATGCAACTAACTGCATTATCAAATTTTGCACAAATTTTTCTGTTGTTCTATCATCTTTTTCTACAATTAATGCAGCAATATTTTTTGATGTTAATGACACAGTTATTGGAACATCTTTTATCATTTTAGATTTATTTGCAACTGTATTTATTAATTCTAATAAATTATCATCTTCAAGCGAGAATTCCTTATCTGGATATTCAATATCAGCTTCAATTGGCACATCTCCAATTCCTAATCTAATAGTTAAAAAATCTTCATCAGTTCTTCTTCTCTCCCATAATCTTGAGTCTTTATTTAAAACTATTTTTGCACATTCTTCTGCAGATAGATAATTATTATATAATATATTTTTTTGCTTTATCATCACATCATCTATTTGTTGAACTTTTTGATCTATATACTCTTTATATTTTTTTTGTCTTTTTTCTTCCCTTTTTCTTTTTCTTCTTTTTTCATACTTATTATTTAAAATAGGAAATAGTATCATCCCAATAAGCATTGCAAATACCATTAGTGCAGAAATTATTGTGGTTCTTAATGAAGATGTTCCACTTGACAGTCCACTAATTGTTGCCATCATTGAAACTACCATTACCATTCCCATTGCCATACTTGGACCAATTGTATAGATTAATGGTTTATCATCTTTTTCTTGTTTTTGTGGAGGAGCTTCAATTTTTATTTTTTCTTTTTCTATTTTATTAATTATTCTTGGTGCTCTAGCAAAATAATCTTCTTCAGAAAACAAATTTGCATTTTCAGAATCTTTATCTATTGAAGCTAATATTTTACGTTCTCTATTTATTAACTGAAATTTTTGTTTATTATATGTAACTCTGTTAAAAGGATTATTTACAAAAATGTTGTCTCCTACAATTACAATTTTTAATCCCATAATATATATCAAATCACCATTAAATAACAATCTTAATTTATTTGATACAGGAACATCATTTAGAAAAGTTCCATAATTTGTTCCATAATCCCTTAACATGAGTTTTTCATTATTGTAAAAAATTAGTGCTTGTACTTTTTTTAATAACGGATTATTATAAATAATATCACAAGAAGAATCTTGCCCAATTTTTATTTTTTGAAAATTCTGTGCTTTAATATGTATAAAATCATCTTCATATATTGGTTCGCAAAGTAATACATATAATTCATTTGGATTACTACTTAATGATATATAATGTATACTTTTTTCTTTTAAAACTAATTCACTTATAATATTATTTGAATTTTTAGTTACCTTTGATATATTAAATGATTTAATCGCCTCTACTTTTAATATTTTTGCTTGTTCTGTACTACATATAACCCATTCATTATCTTTTCCAATAACATTAACTAATTTTTTTCCGTCATCACTCATTACCCAATAATTACCATTTTTTTCGTCTGATAATTTTAATTTATATAAAACATCTTTTCCTATTAGTTTTAATATCATTTTCTTTGCCTTTACAAATTAATTATTATCTAAATTTCTTAATTTTCTTACAGTTTCTTGAATTTTTTCTTGAAACTTCTTTTGTTCATCATCTTCTAATCCTAAAAAACAAACTTCTTCTATTTTATCTTGATTAAATACATAATTTGTTGATGTAGTTATAATTCCTTCAGGATATAAACAGCCACAGTAATCCCATATCTTTCTTTCTTCATTTTCATTTGTTTCAATTGGTAAATATCCTGTTATCATTAATTTTTTTTGACTATCACTTATTTTTACTACACTTCCTATTGGTAAATATTTATTTTCCATCTTTTATATCATTCCTTTCATTAAATTTTTAACTTACAGTATTTGCCTTTTCAGCTTTTTCTATCTGAATTTTTGTTTTATTCATATATTCTACAACAGTATTTTCAATATTGCTTAGTGATTGATTAAAAGATTCTTTTAATTTACTAAATTGAGATTTAAATTCTTCTGATCCATCACATTCCATTACTAATTGTCCTACTGTTCCACCTATGTCTTCCATAATGCCTCTTATTTCATTTAAATCAGCAACAACTTCTTTTCTTACATTTTCTACTTCTACATCTAAATATCTTAGTCCTATATCATTTACAACTGGTATTGGTTGTATATTTTGGATATTTGTTTTTTGTTCTGTTGTTACTCTTTGCTTAATATCTACTTCTGAAAAGTTATTAGATATTGCCTCTATTACATATGGTAGATCTGTTTCTATTACTGATAAAAATTGATTTAATTGTGGTATTATACTATTAAGTCCTCTAACCAAATCATTATATCTCATTCCATACCAATTTTCATGCATATTACCTATTTTGTTATATACCTCTACTAATTTTTTATTAATTTGTACTGCTGAATTTCGTATATTGCTAGATTGTCTTGGCAAATTTTCATAATCTATTAATATCTCTGCTCCCATTTCTTATTTATATAATAAATTTATTTTCTAATAAATTTATTATATTCTCCTTTCCTTTATATATTATATAATTTTAGTAAGTATCAATTTATTGTACATTGTTTTTATATACTATATTTCTTCCAATTCTTAAGCTTGTCTTGCCTGTTTTTGGATTTTCAACAAACATTATATCTAATAGTCCTTCTGAAACTAAATTTTGAGCAGTTTGTTTATTAAATTCTCTTACTCCTTCTAGACTTTGATTTAATGTTTCTTTCATTTCTGATAATTGGCTTTTGTCTATTTCATTATTTCCCATTATTACATTATGTGCCATTTCATATGCTTTCATTGATGTTCTTTGAATTTCTTGTAGTTTTTCGTCTTTTATTAATTTTTGTTCTTGATTAACTAATGGTAATGCTTTTATTTTATTTACATTATAATAAAAAGCTTCTTCTATAGATAATTCAGAATTTAAATTTTCGATAGATTCTTTTAATTCATATAAATAATTTTTTAGTCCTGTTTTTAATTCCTCACTATTATATACATTTTGTAAAGAATTTTTATATTCTTCTGCTATATTATTAATTAATACTTCACAATCTTCTTCTTTCATTTGATTTTCCTTTCATAAAATTTATATTTTACATCAAACGGTAACATTTTTTTACTTATATTCTTATTAAATACTTTTAGCTTTTACTTCAAATTCAAATGCAATTGAATCTAATTTTGCACCTGAACTATAGTTTCCAGACATTTTTTCTTCATATAAAGCTCCTACAAGCTCATTAAATGCATTATCATTTCCCATAATTTCATTATATTTATTTGCTAATAAACTTTTATTTTCTCCAACATATGTATTACATAAAAGTTGTTCTCCATTAATTCCACAATGGTTTGTAATAGATGTTGTAATACTTTCTAATGTATATGTTCCATTATTATATGTATAATTACTATTAGCAGTTCCACATATATCTTTTGATAAAAGACCGTTAGAGGCATCATTTATTCCTGAATACATTTTTGCATCATAATCATATCCATTTAGCAATAATCCTTGTGTTGAATCAAAATTCTCAGTTGATTTTAAACTAAATTCATTTGTTTCAGGAGAATATTGCCAATATGCCATTGTTCCATTAGGAGACATTGTTCCCATACCATTATTAACATCTTGTGTTAAACTTATAGCATCTATAGCACTTTCTTGGTTTAAATATATTTTGTTATCTACTCCATTGTAAAATGCCATAACATTTGCTGATAATGGAATACTACTAAGAGCTTCTTTTGAAGAAAGAACAACATTATTTAATAGTTCATTAAATTTTGAAATAAATTGTTGTTTTTCATCTTCAGTATAGTTAAATTTATTTAAATATTGTACATATAAATCTTTTGCTTCATCTTTTACTGTATCTATTCTTGTTAAGTTTTCAACTGAAGCTCCATTAACAGATTGAGAAATTTTATTAAAACTAGCTTCAACTACTTGTACTGCTGAAACTGTTACACCTTTTACTAATTCTGCATTTCCTGTACTTCCATCTTCATCTAATAGCATATCTGCAAGTGCACTTGTAGTTTGTGATACTGCATTTAATGAATTTCCTAACAACGTCTTGAATCCATCTGTTATAGTCTGAACTGTATTTGAAACACCAACTAAATGTGTTATACCATCTGAAATAGCTGTTGTAATTAGCTCAATAGGTGGTGTTGCAATAACTCTAATAGCATTTACTATTCCATTTACTATAAAATCTAGTAATGATGTTGATTTTTTCAATGCAGCTCTTGTTTCCTCTACTGTTCTCAACATTTCGTTTAACTGTTCTTCTAATGATGATGAAGCTACTGCCAATTGTCCTGATAATGTTTCTAACATTCCAGCTTCTAAATCATCTACTTTTGCATCTTCATCCATTTGATCTGCATCTTTATCTAATTGAACAGCATCTTTATCTTTTTGTTCTGCATCTTTATTTTTTTGTTCTGCATCCTTAACATTTTGCTCTGCTTGTTGATCAAGTTGTTCAGCTTGTTTTTCATTTTGCTGTGCTTGTTGTTCAAGGTCAGCTGCTTGTTTATCTAAATTAGCTGCTTGTTGTGCATTTTGTTTCTCAGCCTGAGTATCTCTTACTTTCTCTCCTGAGCTGTCTGTTGTATATACCTCTTGTTTTATTAATTTAACAGCTTGTGAAGTTAATTTTGCTGCTTGTTTTCTTAATTCTGCAGCCTCTTCTCTTAATTTTTGTGCATCTTTTTTTGCTTGTTCTGAATCTTTTATCAATTGTTCTGCTTCTTTTCTTAGTGTTTCTGCTTCTTTTCTTAAAGTTTCTGCATCTTCTCTAGCTTGTTTTGCTTTTTCTCTTAAATCTGTAGCTTCTTGTCTTAAAGTTTTTGCTCTGTTTTTACAGTCTTGTGATTCTGTTACAAAACTTGTGCAACCTTCTTCAAGTTTTTTTAATACTTCATTTGCTACTTCTTCTACATAACCAAACATATTACCCTCCATACAATTTATTTTTCAGCATATTATTTTGCTTAAAATGCATATGTAGACAATATTTTTTGTCTACATATGTATTTAATTACATACCTATGCTTCCCAAAGTAATATGAAAAAATCATATTACTTTAGGAAGCACAATATGTGCTTTCTTTTTCTTGATTATTGAACTGTATTTGCTTTTTCTGTAGTTTCTATATCTTGTTGAGTTTGGTTCATTAAGTTAACAAATTGAGTATTAATATTATCAAATGAAGCCATTATCTCTGATTTTAATTGTGCAAATCTTGATTTGAAACTATCTGATGCTTCACTTTGCCATTGTACTTTTGCATATTCAGCTTCAATTTTATTCATTAAATCTTTTGATGCTTCAAATTTTTCTGATATTATTCTTTGTGTATTTGCAACATCATTTGTAATAAATCTCATTCCAACATCATTCATTATTGGTAATTCTTCAATAATGTTTGGAACAGTTTCTTCTGCTGAAGTAACATTTTGTCCTCTATCTGCTTGTGCATAATTATTTGCAATTGTTTCTAATGCAAATGGAATTTCCTTTACAACTAAATCTAATAATTTATTTAATTTTGGTGATAATTCATTAAAGTCTTTTACTAATTCGTTATATCTCATTCCATACCATGAATTGTGCATTTCTTGTACATTTGAATAAGCTACTTTTAATGTAGAATTTAACTCCTTTGCATATTCTCTCATTTGTTTTGCCTGATTTGGCATTGCTTCATAATCAACATTCATTATTTGTGCCATAATTTTTACCTTGTATAATATAATTAAAATTAATATTTATATATTATACTTACCTTTCTCCATTAATTTATTTTTTTAATTCTGGCTTAATGGTACCATTATTTTTAATTTATTTTTTTTATTTTTGAATAAATATATTAATACATATAATATATTTATATCAAAATTTTATATTTTCTTTTTTAGCATTCCCCCTTTTCAAAAAATTCAAAGAATCTCTGTTTTTATTATACTTTAAGTAGCTAGTAATAAATCCACTTATATATTAAATAGATTTTTTTTATTTGTTTTTGCCTATTTATTTATACTTTCTTTGCTTCTTTATACAAATAAAAAGCTACTTAGCAATATCTTATTTTTTAACACACTTTTAGTGTATGCAAAAATAACATATTGCTAAATAGCTTTATGCTTTTGTTATATTCTTTTTTATTTATTAATACAATAATTTGTGATTTAAATAGACAAATCCATGTTGAATAAAGAGACTCTCTCTAGAGCCACAAAGGTTTCAAGGTATTGTTTTTCATTTCTAGTTTTCATATGCTTTCCCTCCTTATTCTTTTCCTCTGTCTATTTAAATATATTAAAACAAACTTTATTTTTTTTGTCAATACTTTTTTAAAAATAAAAAATAATAGCACTAAAATATAAAAATTTTAGTGCTAACAAATAAAATATTTTAAAACTTTTTCAAAAATAATTGATAGTATTAAAAAATTAGTATCTAACAACAATAACATTTTTTCTTTTTATTACTTTTTTTACAACAAAATAGTAAAATTAATGAAATTATTAAAAGAATTAATAACGTTATTAATAAAACTATTACTGCACCCAAAGTTAAAGCTGCAACAATTCCTACTAAACTTTGTACAAGTACACCAATAAAGAAAAATAAAATTAGAGCTATAAGTGATGTTATAATATATAAACAAGTACAATCTTTCTTTTTACAGTGATCTTTACAATATATATCAATTTCTGATTCCATATTTATTATCACTTTCCTTCCTTAAATTTATAATTAAAATTAATTTATTTTAACCATATAATGCCATTGCATTAATATATAATATGTTTTTTGTTATTTTATGTTACTATAATTATTGGCAAAAAATTGTTGTAATTTCTAATTGAATGTAGTATAATTAGTTTATTCTATCAATATGGAAAGGACTTTTTAAATTGAAAATATTAAGTATAGATACATCAAGTAATATATGTACAGTTGCAGTATTAGAAAATTATGAATGTAAAGAAGAAATAATTGTAGATGATGCAAGAAACCATTCAGAAAAAATTATGCCTGTTATAGAAGAAGCTTTAAATAAAACAAATTTAAATTTGACAGATATAGATTTAATTGTATGTGATAAAGGACCTGGCTCTTTTACTGGAATTAGAATTGGAGTTGGTACTGTTCTAGCTTTTCAAGATAGTTTAAATATTCCATGTATTGGAGTTTCTTCTTTAGAAGCTTTAGCTTATAATGTGAAAAATAATGGTATAATATGTTCTCTTATTGATGCAAAAAATCAAAATGTTTATTTTGGATTATTTGAAAAAAACGATTATTATAAACAACTTGAAGATTTTTCTTTTTTATCAATTGATGAAGTAAGTTTAAAACTTAAAAAATATGATAATATTACATTTGTTGGTGATGGAACTTTAATATATAAAGAATTATTAAAAAATAACTTCAATAATTGCAATTTTTGTAACAAAAATGTTTTAAGTAGTTATTCATTAGCTCTAGCGGGATTAGATAAATATAATTCTAATATAAAAAATAATATAATGCCTCTATATTTAAGAAAATCTCAAGCAGAACGTGCTACAGAAAACAATAAATAATATTCATACCAAAGATATTTTTAAATTTAAATAAAAGGAATGTGATTTGATATGGAAATAACAGATATGACTTTAGATGACTTAGAACAAATGAAAGATACTTTATATTCAGATTATGATAATTTTTGGAGTTACAATATTTTAAAACAAGAGTTAGAAAATGATAAAACAAAATACATTATTGCAAGAGAGAATAATGAAATTGTTGGTTTTGCTGGAATTTTAATTATTTTTGATGAAGCCAATTTAAACAATATTGTTGTAAAAAAATCTTGTAGAGGTAGAGGTATTGGTGGCGAATTACTCGAAACATTAATTGATTTATGTTCAGATTTAAATTTAAAAACATTTACTTTGGAAGTAAATGTTGAAAATGTTCCTGCAATTAAATTGTATGAAAAATTTGGTTTTAAAAATCTAGGAATTAGGAAAAAATATTATGATAATATCTCAGATGCTTATATTATGTCAAAAACTGATTTTTAATTTAAGCTCTATAAAAGCAAAAAAGTTCTCAATATAAAATTGGGAACTTCTTTGAAAAACTCTTTGTTTAAATTAATTTTATATAAATTTTTCAATTTTTAAAATTGTTCTTCCACTTTTAGTTTGTCCTAATAATTCTTTTATAATAAATCTACCCTTACCCCTTATTGTAATAATATTTCCAGGTTTAATCTGTTTAGTTTTTTTAGTTTCTACTTGAAAATTTATAAAAACTCTTTCCATATTAATTATTTCTAATGCTTTATTTCTAGAGCATCTAGCAAGTTCTGCTATAACATTATCTAGTCTTAATGAAGATACAATTATTTCTAATTCTTCTTTTCTTACTTCTACTTTTCTTAAATTATTTATATTTTCTAAAGTTATTATTGATTTTGAAAAGCGTGTTAACTCTTTTATATTTTCTAATAAAAATTTAGATATTTCTTTTTCTATTATTATATCTGCTCCATTATAATCAACAAGAATATCTCCTACTTTTTCCCTTTTTACTCCTAATTTCATCACTCCACCAAGAAAATCTCTATGAGTATATTTTCCTTTTAAATCAGCTGGTAATTCTATTCTTATAATTTGTACTATATTTTCTAAGTTCTTTTTTACTATTTGTGCATTAAATTTTTCTGGATAAAAAACAAATATTTTTCTTTCTGCTTCTTCAAAGCCTCCATATAAAATATAGTTATCAATTTTCTGTCTATTTATAAAATTTTGTACTAGTTTTATTTGTGTCATATCCAAAAAATCTGTATATTCAATTCTATTTTTTTTATCAACATTTTCTGCTTTATCTAAAATTTGTGCTAACAATATTTTTTCATCTTTATTTCTATATTCATTTAATATTTCTCTGTTCATTTCATTTCCTTATAAATTTATTTAGGTTTTTAATAAAGGTACCTATAAACCATTTTTATTACTTTTTATTAATTTTTATTAATTTGAATGCAGGGCTGAATTTCAACCCTGCACAAAGAGGTTTTACCTTTCTTCTTGTACCACCTTATTTTTTCCATTATCTTCAATTTTTTTGTTGATTTTTTCCATCACATCTTCCTTCCCTTTGAAAAAGTCTCGCATTTGTGATTTTAGAAGTTTTTTACTTTGAAAAAAATATGTTTCCAAAGAATCCCATGTCCATCCGATATTAGCTTTTTTAGCTAATATGTACATCTTTAATGCCATTTTAAAAAACCTCCTTTTTTTGGGTTCGCTTTTGCGAACTGTATTTATTATATCATATAATTTTACATAATTCAACATAATGGTTGATTTTTTTGTCATTTTGTGGTATAATTAAATTCATACGTGAGTTTTTGGATTGCTAAAATCTTGCGTATTCGCAGTTCGTATTAGCAATAGGTTCTGAATTTTGGAGGTTTTTTATGTTCAGTAAGCAGCGTAACAACGTATTAAATCAGAAGTCAATTGCTCGCAAATGTGTGTCCTTGATTAACAATCAGGGAGCAACTTGGGAGAACTTAGAGATGCTTTTTGGTCGGGATCGTTCCACTCTTCAGAGATATCTGAGAGTAGTACACTATTCCCTGCCAGAAAATTCTAAAACTCCTGATGCGGAATTAACTTCCGCTCAAAAGCACAATAAGACTGTTTATCTTCACTTACTGCAGAAAGCAGTAGAAAATGCCAAGGCTGAGGCTGAGGCAAAAAAAGCAGTTGAAGCAGTTCAGCCCTTTGACTCTCAAGAGTCCACAGCAATTGTAGTCGAAACCGGTTATCTCATTTACTGTGCTCGTTCTGAGAGTAAAGAACACTCACTAAAAAACCTGAGTGGAAAAGAAGTATTCCTGCCCAAGTTCTGCTTCTCTGAGTTGCAGAATTTGAGCTATCGGAATTCTTTTGCTGACGAAGCATTTTACTTTGTCAAGCAGGAGAACTTCTCTACTATTCAGCTCACAAGGGAACAGGAGGAGGACCTTCTGGTATGTACCCTTTCTCCCTCAGTCAAGCCTCGAATCAGAGGCATTGCTGCAGTGTGTAGTGAACTGTTCTTTAATGGACTTAAAGTCCATCTTTTTACCACATCTAAGGATGTGGAACATCTTGTGCTTAGTCAGGGGTTTGGCGACAAGGTTGAAGTAAGTTATATTAAATGTAACAAACTTTAAAAGTCAATAAACACACGCTCTTTGCACACCCCAATAAAGCAATCCAAGCAGGCTTCTCCAAATGGAGAAGCCTGCAATTTTTTATATAACTCTTTAAAATTTTCTTTTTACAGTCATATACTCAAAAAAAGTATATTCTATAATTCTTTTGCTATTTCCTCTTTGTCTGTTACTCCAATAAATGTTTTAGTTGGCATTCCTTTCTTAAATACCATCATAGTTGGTATACTCATAATATTATATTTGGCTGATAATTCCCTATTTTGATCTACATCAATTTTTACAAATTTTACATTTGTATATTCATCAGCCATATTGTCTATAATTCCTGCCATCATTTTACATGGCATACACCATGTTGCAAAAAAATCAACAAACACTGTTTGTTCAGATTTTAATACCTCATTTTCAAATTGTTCTTTACCTTTTATTTCTAAAATTTCCATATTACTTCACTTTCCTTTCTAAAATTAAATTATATTATTTATTTTTTAAATATCTTATAACTCCTAATCCAGCTATCATTCCATCATCAACTGCTTTAGATATTTGTAAAGTTCCTCCAATACAATCACCACAAGCGAAAATTCCTTTTATATTTGTTTCCATATTTTCATTTACTTTAATTTTACTATCATTTAATATTATTCCCAATTTTCTAGCAAAATCACTACTATCTGCAGAGCCTTGTGCAATAAATGCTCCATCAATTTGTAAATCTGTACCATCATTGAATTCTACTTTTTCAATTTTGTTGTTTCCTACAAATTCTTTTATCGTCTTAGAATTTATTTCTACATTATCCCCTCTAATTTGTGGCTTTTCTGCTCCATTTGTTAATATAATTAATTTACTAACTATATTAATTAAATCATTTGCCTCAGATACTGCATAGCTTCCACTTCCTATAACAGCTACTGTTTTATCTTTGTAAAAAAATCCATCACATATTGCACAATAGCTAATTCCTTTTCCTTCAAACTCTTTTATTCCTTTAATTTGTGGAGTTTTTTTCTTTGTACCAGTTGCTAATATAATAGATTTTGATAAATATGTTTTTATATTTGTAGTTACTTTGAAACCATCTGCACAGGGTTCTATTTTTATTACTTCTTCATTTTTTACATCTATTCCAAGTTTTTCTGCTTGTTTTATCCCATTAAAATATAATTTATCACCTGTTATTCCATCTATAAATCCATAATAATTTTCAATTTTTGTGGCTTTTTGCAAAGCTGATTCACAATTATGAATTATAAGTGTTTCTAAATTTCCTCTTTGAGTATAGATACCTGCTGTTATTCCAGCTGGTCCTGCTCCTATAATTATCGTATCATACATACATTTTCTTTCCTTTTTAATATAAATATATCTTTTATTTTCATATTTATACATTCTTATTTTTATACATCTGTAATGCATCATTTATACTAATTTTACTTCCATAGTTTAATATCGCTTGTGAATATATTTTTATAGAAATTTTTGCTACCACAAATATTGTAATTATTAATATTGCAATTGATATAATTAGTTCTGTTGGCGTAGCTATTCCCATCATTACTCTAAATGGCATACAAAATGGTGAAGATATTGGTAAAATTGCTGCAATTAAGTTTAAATTACTTGTAGGATTCATCATTGTAAAATATGATAAATAAAATCCTATAACAGCAATAATTGCTACTGGTCCATTTGCAGATTGAACATCTTCGGGTTTACTTACTGTTGAACCTGTAAGTGCATATAATAATGCATATACTGCATATCCAAATATAAAATATACTAGTGTTATGATTCCTAAAAATGGTGTTATATTATTAAAGTCTATAACTTCATCAAGTATGCCTTCTTCTAAAAATAGTGCATTAGAAATTAATGCTGTTGCAATAATTGCTATTATTTGTATAATTCCAATTATTCCTATTCCAATTGTTTTTCCTAATACTATCGTTCTTGGAGTTGTAGATGTAACTAGTGTTTCTATTATTTTTGATGTTTTTTCTGTGGTTATTGAACTTGAAACTTGGTAAGCACAGAAATATATTGCATAAAATAATACTAAGGAAATTAACATTATAACAAATTGATTTCCTTGAACCTCTTGTTCTTCTGTTTGTTTCATTTCAATTGCAAAATTTGGTGTTATACTTTGTATCTGTTCTGGCGTTAACCCTAATTTTGAAATTTGTAGATTACTATATGTTTTGCTTAAAGTATTTACTAAACTTTCTGGTACTGATGAAATCATAGCTAAATTTTTAACAATATATTCTATATTTATCTGATTATTTTTATTACTAATAATTATTGCTTCATCTATTTCTTTATTTTCTATTTTGTTTTTTATATTATCAAAACTTAAATTTTCATTTGTTACTGTAAAATTGTATCCTAAATTCATTTCATTTAGATTTGATAATGTGTTTTCAAAAATATTTTCTGAATCTACAATTAGCATTTTTGTCTCAAAACTATTAGAAGTTTCTGATGTAGCACCTTCTGGAGTATTTTTCCCTGTAAACAAGTTAATTATATTAGGTATATTAAATCCAATAACAATAAATAATAAAATTATTAAATTTGATATTATAAAAGACTTTCTTTTAATCATATCTTTTATTGTAAATCTTGCAACTGTAAATAAATCTTTCATCTTATTCACCAACCTTTTCTATAAATATGTCATTTAGACTTGGTCTCTTTAATTCAAATTTATTAATTTTAATATTATTATTTACTAAATTTTTCATTAAAGTATATACTTTTTCTTCATCTTTTATTTCAATTTCATAATTACGATCTACTTGTTTTAAAATTTTCATATCTAATTTTTCGATTTCTTTTGATATTTCTTTTTCAGAATCTATTTCTAATCTATTGGCTTTATATGAATTTTTTATTTCTTGTAAATTTCCTTTTAGTACTGTTTTTCCTTTGTTAATAATAACTATGTCTTTACAAAATTCTTCTATAGAAGTCATTTGATGGCTAGACATTACAATGTATTTGCCTTTTTCTACTAATTCTAATATTACTTCTCTTAACATTTCTGTATTTACTGGGTCTAATCCACTAAAAGGTTCATCTAAAATAATCAATTCTGGATTGTGTAAAATAGATATTATAAATTGTATTTTTTGTTGATTTCCTTTAGATAGTTTTTCAGCAAGCATATTTTTGTATTCTTCTACCTTTAGCCTTCCCATCCAATAATCAATTTCTTTACTTGCTTCTTCTTTTTTCATACCTTTAAGTTCAGCAAAAAAGAGTAATTGTTCATAAATTTTTGTTTTTGGATATATCCCTCTTTCTTCTGGTAAATATCCAAAATTAATATTTTTCCTTTCTACTGCTTTTCCATTCCATGTAATATTTCCTGAATCTTTTTTTAGTATTCCTAATATCATTCTTATTGTTGTTGATTTTCCTGCTCCATTTGTTCCAAGTAAGCCAAATACACCTGGCTCATTTATTTCAAAATTAATATTATCAACTGCTAGTTTGCTTCCAAAATGTTTACTAACATTTTCAACTTTTAATCCCACTTTATTTCCTCCATTATAACAATTTAAATTACAATATAATCTTTATTTGATTTTGTTAAAGGTTCACTTCCTCCTTTACCAATTAATACAGTATCTTCAATTCTTACGCCAAATTTTCCGGCAATATAAATTCCTGGCTCATCTGTAACTACCATGTTTTCTTTTAGTAAATTTTCTGATTTTATACTTATTGTTGGTGATTCATGTATATCTAATCCTACACCATGTCCTAATGCATGTATTAAGTCATAATTATTAAGTCTTAAATCATTATCCACCATTTTTGCCAAAAGTTTTGTATTAAAATTTTCTTTCATATCATTTAATGTTTGTAATTGATTCTTTAAAACTAAATCATATATTTGTTTTACTTCATTTGGAATTTCTCCAACGAAAAAAGTTCTTGTCATATCTGAACAGTATCCATTTATTTTACATCCCATATCTATTGTAATTATATCTTTATTTTGAATTTGTCTATCAGTTGGAACAGCATGAGGTTTTGAAGAATTTTCTCCTGATGCAACAATTGTTTCGAAAGATGTTCCTTCTGCATGTTTATAATAATAATCATCTATTTCTCTTGCTATTTGTTTTTCTGTCATTCCTGGTTTTATATAATTTAAAATATAAGAAAAACAATCATCAGTTATTTTACATGCTTTTTTTATATATTCTATTTCCTCTTCATCTTTTATCATTCTTTGTTTTTCTAGCATTCCTTCAGTTTCAACTAAACTATTAATTTTGAATTTGTGCATATATTCTTTGTATTTTGAATATGTTACATAATTTTCTTCAAATCCAACTTTTTCACAAAACATAAAAAAGTTTTCATAATCATCAATTGTTAAACCAATTGTATCATATACAACTATTTCGTCAAATAGTGTAAGAGTATTATGAACATCTTCTATATATCTTCCATCTGTTAAAAATATATTCTCTTTTCTTGTTACTAATAATATTCCTTCTGCTTTTATGTTTGTTAAATATCTTATATTAACAGGGTTTGATACTATCATTCCTTGTAAATCCATACTCAATAGTTTGTTTCTTAACCATTGCATTTTTCCATTCATTATAATTCAATTCCTTATATAATTTATTTAGGTTTTTTGTTAAGGATTTACCTATAAACCTATTTTTTACAATTATATTAAATTTTAATTTTTAGTTTTTTGCTATATTTATACTTTATACGTTCCTAGAGTAAAAATTGTTAAAAGCACTTGCATTAAAATATTAAATGGTACAAAAATACTTATAAAAGTTGCAATAACGATAAATGGTCCAAAAGGTATATATTCACTTGTTTTCTTTATTCTTGTTATTATTAGAATTATGCCTAATACTGCACCAATTAAAAATGACATTACAGATATTGCTAAAATACTTGACCATCCAAAATATAAACCTAAAGCCCCCATTAATTTTACATCACCAAATCCTAGTGCCTCTTTTCCAAATAAAAGACTTCCTAGTAATGTTATTATTAAAAAGACACCACCTCCAGCTAACATTCCTAATAACATATCAATTGTAATTGCTACATTTGACATTCCATATAAAAATGCTATTACAAGTCCTATTTCAAACATAGTTAAATTTAATCTATTTGGTATAATTTGCATCTTAAAATCTATAACAAATGCTGATAATAGCATTGGCGTTAAAATCATATATTTTATTAAGTTTAAATTTTCTATAAATGTATTTTGAATACCATATCTATATAATATTGCTAAATAGAGCAGCATTGTTATAATCATTAATTTAAAATTATATGTCGGATTAATTTTATGTTCTTGAAACATTTCTCTAGAAAATACTTTCTTGTATTCTGGAAGTCTTTTGTTCATCCAATCTACAAACTGTCCAACAAGTAGTCCTATTATGCCTATGATGATATAATAAGCAATATGTGTGTCATTTATGTACATTTTTTATTGTATGGATAAATTTTATCTATTATTATCCATAACTCCTCCTTTGTTCATTTTTTCAAAATATTTTTTCTTTAAATAATTTTCTATTGGTCTTTTTATTTTGGTAATTAATATGTCTCTTTCAGCTATTGGATCTGTTAAAATTGTGAACATTTTACATCTATTTCCTCCTAAAACATCTGTAAATAGTTGGTCTCCAATTACTGCTATATTTTCTGGTCTTTCTTGTAATCTCTTTTGTGCTTTTAATAATCCCATTTTTAATGGTTTTTTTGCAAAATAAATGTATTCAATATTTAATTTTTTTGAGATGGTCTCTACTTTTTTCTTTTTGTTAGTATTTGTTACGATATATAATTTAATGCCATTTTTCTTTAGTTCATTAACCCATTCTATTGTCCCTTCTGGCATATTTCTTTCATAATCTATTAATGTATTATCTAAATCTAATATAAGTGCTTTTATGTTGTTTTTATTTAAAAATTCTACTGTTATTTCTTTTAAATCTTTAAAATATGCATCTGGATAAAATATCAATGTTCTTTCTCCTTTTTTTTCAAATTATATAACATTATGTGTAAAGTTTCAAGTAAAATTTGAAAATTTATGATGTGGGGTCGGTTCCGTTTTTGTCTGGGGTCGGTTCCAAAATCGTCTAGGGTCGGTTCCAAAATAAAAGAGACCGACTCCTAAATCAAAAGGAATCGGCAGTCATTTAACCTAATATTCTTTTTATTTCTTCATTTCTTTTTACTTTTTGAGTTGTAGTTTTTATTAATTCTTCATCTGTGAAAATCATATTTTTTATGTATTTATATGGTGGAAATGTTTTATTTATTTCTTTGATTTTTTCCCACATAATTTTCTTTAATTCTTCTTCAGATTTTCCTGGATATTTTTCTTCTGCTACTTGTTTATCATAAACAATTTTTACAGATATTTTTAAATCATTTTTGTCTTTTGCATCTGGCATTCCATAAACAATACATTCTTTTACTAAATCTATTCTTTTTATTATTGTTTCTATTTCATCTGGAAATACTTTTTTTCCGTTTTTTAAGACTATCATGTCTTTTTGACGTCCTGTTAAGAAAATGAATCCGTCTTTATCTCTATATGCTAAGTCTCCTGTGTAAAACCATCCATCTTTTAGAACTTTATTAGTTGCTTCTTCATTTTCATAATATCCTAACATTACATTTGGACCTTTTACACGTATTTCTCCTATTCCATTTTCGTCTTTATTTACAATTTCTAATTCTACATTTCCCATTGGAAAACCTATTGAGCCAAATTTTCTTTTTTTTAAATTTTCTGCAGCAATTACTGGTGCTGTTTCTGTTAATCCATATCCTTGAACAAGTTCAATTCCAAGTTCATTAAACCCTTGTGCTACTTTTTTGTCTAATGGTGCTCCTCCAGAAATAATGAATCTCATTTTTCCTCCAAGTGCATCAATTACTTCTTTAAATAATTTTCTTCTTACATCAATTCCTATTTTTAGTAGAAAATTGCTTACTTTTTTAGCTTTATTTATAAGTTTTGTTTTTCCTTTTTTGTCTATTTCTTTTTCAATGTTTTTATAGATTGCTTCAACTAAAAGTGGAACTCCTACAAATATAGAAATTTCATATTCTTTTAAGTTTTGTGCTACATATCTTAGTCCATCTGGGAATGATGTTTGTGCTCCTACTGCAATCATTACTATCATACATGTTGATCCAAATATATGGTGAAATGGTAAAAATGCTAAATTATGATCTGTTGAACGTATATCTTCTACTAATAACATTGCATAAACATTTGATGCAACATTATATTGTGATAACATGACTGCTTTAGATTTTGATGTTGTTCCAGATGTGAATAATAATATTGCCATTTTGTCATTATCTATTTCATTGTTTACAAAATCAAGATTACCTGATTTTAAGATTTTTTCTCCTTCTTCTTTTAATGTCCAAAAATTATCATATCCTTCTTGTTTTGTCATACATATATATTTAGTTAAATTTGTTTTGTTGTTCTTTTCTATTGCTTTTATATTTTCTATATATTTTTCGTCAAATACAACAACATCTGCTTTGCTTCTTTCTAAGCAACTTTCTAATTCTTCTACTTGTAATTCTTTGTCTAGTGGAATAGATATTATACCTCCTAGTAGATTTGCAAGATGTGCTACAACCCATTCATATCTATTTCTTCCTACAATTGCTATTCTTTTTCCTTTTAATCCTAGTTCATATAGTTTTGTTCCCAAACTGTTTACATCTTCAAGTAGCTTTTTATATGTAATGTTTTCATATTCTGCTTTTTCTTTGTCTTTTTTGTGTTTTATTACAAATGCAATGTTGTCTGAGAATTTTTTTACAGAATTATATAATATTTCTTTTATATTTTTACAATCAACTGATTCAAAATATTTCTCCATTTTTTATGTTTCCTTCCTAAAAACTTATTAATCTAGTTTTCAAAACTAGATTATCACTTTTTATATATTCTGTCAATAAGCTGACTGTTTTTTCAAGAAAAATTTTTTCTTTATTTCATCAAAAAAATATATTTTATTTAATTGCATATTTTCTGGTTTTAATATATAATATGGTGAGTATATTCAAAGGAGAAATTTTAATGGAACATTGGACTGTTGATGATTATAGGAATTTTACAAATGGAAATAAGAAAAGAAGTAAATATAGAGCAAATAAAACTTCTATAGATGGTCATACTTTTGATAGTAAAAAAGAGGCTGATTATTATTGTGAATTAAAATTAAGACTTCAAGCTAAAGAAATAACCGGTTTTTGTTTACAGCCAACTTTTATGCTTGCACCTGGTCTTAAATATAAAGCAGATTTTATTGTTTTTAATTCTGATAATTCTTATGATGTTATTGATGTTAAAGGTGTTAAAACTAAGGAGTATATTGCTAAAAAGAAGGTTTTTGAAGATAAGTTTAATATAAAAATAAAAGAAATATAGCTAACACTTTCATGTTAGCTATTATTTTTATTATTTACCTTTTCTTCAACTGCATTTGGTTCTTGTAAAATTTCATTTTTTTCTTCTTCTGTTATGTATTCATATTTTACCATTTTGTCTAGGACTTGGTTTTGTCTTTGTTTAGCTAAATCTAAATGGTCTGTTGGGCAATATGCTGAAGGTGCATTAGGTATTCCTGCAAGCATACTAGCTTCATTTTTATTCATGTCCTTTGGCTCTTTACCATAATATCCTAGTGAAGCATCTCTTACACAATAATATCCATCCCCAAAATAACTTGTATTTACATATAATTCTAAAATTGTATCTTTATCTAGATTTTTTTCAAGTTCAAATGCCATAAATATTTCTGCTATTTTTCTTAATGCTGATTTTTCTTGTGTAAAATATATGTTTTTGGCTAATTGTTGTGTTATGGTGCTTCCTCCCTCTCTAAGTTCAAAAGATTTTATATTAACAAATACTGCTCTTGCTAATGCAATTGGATCTATTGCACCATGATTATAAAATCTTCTATCTTCAACTGCAATAACTGCTTCTTTATAAAATTCTGGCAAATCTTCTAATTTAGTATAATCTTCATCAGATTGAATTTCTGCAACTTTGTCTTTAACACTTATTTCATTAAGTGCTTTTTCATATATTTTATAACCTTTATTTATTAATATTCCACCTGTAATTAATATTGCTATTAGTACTAAAATCAATATTACTAAAATTATTCTTTTAAATATTTTCATATAATCACCCTATTTTAATTTTACTACATTTTATGCGACAAATAAATACTTTTTCTCTTAATTTTTTCTTATTTTTTTCTGTCTGGGGTCGGTTCCGTTTTTGTCTGGGGTCGGTTCCAAAATCGTCCATTTGCCAATTTGGTAAATTTGGTACCGGTTCTTTTTTGTCCCTTTTTTGTCCCATAGTAATTTTATATTCCTACATCATTTAATGCCTTTTGTGCAAACCATTCTGATAAATTTGTTTCTGAAATTGTTCTATTATTTTCATCTAGTTGTTTTAGTTGATTTTCTAAATACTTATCTAATCTTTCTCTATAAACTTCTACTCTATGCTCATCATTATCATTATTTATTTCATAGTATTTAAAATTTGTTTCTTTTAATCTTATTAATTCACTTGTTATGTCTGTCGAATTCAAGTTTATTAGATAATCTAAATCTATTTTACCTGTTTCAATAAATCTATCAACATTGTTTTTGGCTATGATTTTATCTATGTTTGCAAAATTTATTATGCAATACATTGTAACAATAATTATAAAATATGATTTTGATAAATTAATGCTTTCTTTAATTATATAAATTGCTGTTGGAATAAGTAATATAATTTCTGTAATTAATGTGACATCTACTAATATTCTAAGTCTTGTGTCTCCATATTGAGTTTGATACATAATCATTCTTGCAAAAGATGAGATTATTATTAGTAATGTGAAAACTAGCATTATTATACACATTGTTTTTTTGAATTTCTTTTGTTTTTCATTTTCTTCTAGGTTTTTATTTGTTGCTTTTAATATTACAACTAAATTGATAAGTGATACTATCATTAATTGGAAAAATCCTTGTCTTGCAAATTGGGAATATATTATATTTTCTGTTGTTAGCAAAGATTTTATTTCTACAAAACAAAATATTAAATATACAATGTTTAGAGCAACTAGTATCATTCTTATTGTTAAACTTTCTTTTTTCTCTACTTTTTCTGTTTCTTCAAATTCTTTTAACACATTATATTTTGAGAGTAGGTCAATAAAAAATGCAGATATATAGAAAAACAAAAATATGATTAATATTATTCTAATTGCTAATGTTGGTATACTTATTTTTGTAACCCAACTTAATATATTTCCGATAATTTCTGCAAAGTCATCATCTGCTGAAGCTAATAAGGAAAGTACTATAATTAATATAATTCCTGTAAAAAATACTGCTTTTACAATGTTGGTTTTATTTGTTTTCTCTTTTGTTTTAGATTTTATATTCAATTTTTCTATAATTGCAAATTTTAGATTTTTAAAAACTTCTCCAAATTCATTTAATGGCTCTATAACCATTGCAATAACTTTATAAATAATTGCTTTTAATTCAAATTTTGAGGTTGTTGTAAATATTACCATCATTACATATAGTACTGGAATAATTATTATGTTCAAAGTTCTAAATACTTCATTATTAAATATAAAATATGTACTTGATAATAATATAATTGGTATAGATAGTAGTAATGCTTTTGGATTTTTTGCTTTTTCTTTTATTATTCTAATTGTAATTATTAATAGTGGTATTGTAAATAAAATTCCTGAAAACCCTATTCTTTGATTCCAAAATAATATTGAATGCCATATACTTAATATAGCTGCTCCTATAAAAATTTCCATTTTTTAATTTCCTTTCTTTAATTAAACTAATGGCATTATATTACTATTATTATTTTTTGTCAATATTTTTTTATTGTTTTTCGATATTTTTATTAGACAAGAAAAAAGGAAAAAAAGAACCGGCACTAAATTGTCCAAATGGACAATTTTAGAACCGACCCCAGACAAAAATGGAACCGACCCCAGGCAAAAAGAAAGAAGCAGAAGTTGACCTCACAACTTTTGCTTCTCTTGTACTTAGCAGTATTTACTTGCTAAGGTGGAGTGATTCTAGACTTACCAGACCTTATAGAAGATGTGGTCGCCAAATTCCACTTTTACTTGGATGCTGTTTCGCATCTCAAGTTCTGATGAGCCCGTGTACTCTGGGTTATAAAAGAATAACGCCCCATCAGTTGCGTATTCTTCTGGATTTAACCCCTTTCGAATTGCCTCTTGCCGAAGCAATTCTTCTGTTGGGTCTTCTCCTGCCAATGCTCGTCTGGCAGCTTCTTTACAGTTCTCAGGAACTGCATCAAAGCTGACTCTTTCTCCTAAGGCATAGATTTCTCCTCCTTTTACAGAAGAGAATTGTCCTTTTTGAGAAATTACCTCCCAAATCGAATCTGGAAAACTTCCGGATTCAACTCGATTGAGTATCGTCGCTGCTACAGCAATCTGCTGCTCAAGAGTCTGATTACCCGCTTCCGCGTAGGTAATCATACTCAGGATTTGGAAATCTGCTGAATTTTCCTCAGCAATTGCCCTTGCTCTTTCTTCTTCAGCAGCAATTCTTGCTGCTTCTTCTGCTGCCTTTTTGGCAGCTTCCTCTTCTTGCATTTGCTTGAGAATCTCCTCCCCCATTATTTGATTGTATCGATCTTCGTTCTCACCGTATACGGTGATAGGAGAAAAATCACTCTCCTCGGACTCTGTGGCAGGACTTGTTGCAATTGAAGCATGGGAAACTTGAGTTCTTCTTGCCTCATCAGGAAGAATATTAGCTACCATAGTGTTTGCCACAAACACTGCAGTTGCTAAAATTGTCGTCCAATTTACATGAACGTCCCGTGTAACTCGAGCATGTTTGCCCAGCTTGTTAATTGCGATTTCATAATTCTTGTTCAATGGATTTTTTCACTCCTTTCAACTATCCATCTATATAATTATACAACATTTTTCCTTTTTTTTCAAGTAATCTATTGCTTTCTTCCTACATAATAGTTCTTTTTGCCTCTTTTTACAATTATATAATAATTGTCTATAAACATATCCTCTGAAATTGTTAAATTTAAGTCTGTTACTTTGTTTCCATTTATTGAGATTGCACCACTTGAGATAAATTCTCTTGCTTCTCTTTTACTGTTTGCTGCTCCAACGTTTATAACCATATCTACTATACTTATATTGGAATTAACATCTTTCATGTCTTGTTCATCAAATAAATCTGATATGTCTTGTTTGCTTAAATCATCAAATTTATTATTGAACAAACTTTGCGCTAATTTTTCTGCTCTTTCATATTCTTCTTTACCATGTAAAAATGTTATTATTTCTCTTGCTAAAGCCTTATGTGCTTCTCTTAATTCTGGGTGTTCATTATTTTTCTTTTCATATTCTTCTATTTCTTCTTTTGAAAGAAATGTGTAAATTTTTAGATAATTTATTACCATTGAGTCTTCAACATTTACAAAGAATTGGTATAATTTGTAACTTGATGTTTTTGTTTTGTCTAGCCATAAAGCATTTCCTTCGCTCTTTCCAAATTTCTTTCCTTGTGAATCTGTAACTAAAGGCATTGTAAATCCATATACCTCGTCTCCTGTTGATTTTCTGATTAAATCTATTCCTGCTGTGATATTTCCCCATTGGTCAGATCCTGCACATTGTAAGTCTACACCTTTATGTTCATGTAAATATTTGAAGTCTAATGCTTGTAATATCATGTATGAAAATTCAGTATATGTTATTCCTGATTCTAATCTTCTTCTTATTATGTCTTTGTCTAGCATATAGTTTACATTAAAATATTTTCCATAATCTCTTAAAAAGTCTATTACATTTATGTCTTTATACCAATCATTATTGTTTACTACTTCAAATCCAAATATTTTTTCTACTTGTTTTTTTAAGCTTTCAAAATTGTTTTTTACTTGTTCTTTGCTTATCATTGCTCTTTCTGTTGTTGGTCTTGGGTCTCCTATCATTCCTGTTCCTCCACCAACTAATAATATTGGATGATGTCCTGCTTCTTTTAGTCTTTTTGATATTAAAAAACTTGATAAATGTCCTACATGTAAGCTGTCTGCTGTAGGGTCTGTTCCTATGTAAAATGTTAATCCACCTTTATTTAATTTTTCTTCTAATTCTGGACTTGATATATCTTTTATAAGTCCTCTCCATTTTAAATCTTCTACTAATGTCATATTTTTTCTCTCCTTTTCGGTATATATTTTACTCTAAAATAGTATAATTTTCAAGCTTTTATAAAATTTTTTGTAAAACGAAGGAGGAAGCAAGGGTGTTAACCTCACTTCCTCCTTCGTTACTTACTCTTCTTCACCAAGAATGAAGATGTAAGTTTTGTTATACATGTGACACTCGTCTCTGAAATTCCGACGATATACAGAGTTCCCTCTATCGTCAAACACAGTTTGAATGTATGTTTCCACCTCCGGAAAATCATCGAAAAGGTCAAACGCATAGTTGATATACTCGAGGCGGCTAAGCTTCAAAACGCCACTCTCACTTACCATCCATGTGCCAAAGCCATCGTTCGTGTATCCTTGCCCCCAATTCTTAGTAAAAGTCTTACTAAAAATCGTGTGCAATACGTTGCGCCTACAACAAAATTGTACATCTTCCTCCTTTAAGTGTTCAAAGAGAACCTCTTTGAAATTTTTGGTAGTGACAGGCAATAAAATTGCCTTGTCCCGAATAGGGTAACCAAAAATACTCATAACTAAACCTCCTTTGATTTCTTATGAGTTTTCAAATCCAACTAGGAGCTCTTGGCTCCAAATACTTTTCTATTATATCACCTTTTTTTCAAAAAATCTAGATATTTCGTGAATATTATAAAAAAATGTTAATTTTTTACTTTCTGAAAAAAATAGCATACTTTTTCGCATTCTATTATTTCTAAAAAATAATTTTTTCTAAGTAATTATTCCACGGCATAACTAAAATGTTGTTTACACAAAAAGTTGTCAAAATCTCCGTCCCCATTGACAATATTGACAATAGGCCAGTGCTTTGAAATTAACTCTTAGCACTGGCCTATTTAATTTTTATGGATTATGGATTACTTTTTTGCACCTTGCTCTTGCATAATATATGTAATGCCAGATGCATTTTTCAGTTTTTTAGGAGCATTGTAATACTCCTTACGTTTGATTTTTGTTAAAACACCAATGTTTTCTACACGCTTCCATTTGATAATCAAGCTTCCACATGTAGAAGTGTACTTCCTCTTCTTGTAACTATCTAAGGTGGTTTTAAATGCAGTGCTTTTTAAAATTGCTTCTGCATCAAAAATGACTACCTGATTTTTTTCTTTCTCCTGATTTGCCCATTTAATAATGGATTTTTCTGCCTCTTCTTGAGACATCCGGAACCAATCAGGTTGCCATTCAAAGACATTCATACTCATAAAAAAACCTCTCTTTTATTCTTTTATATCTAAATATAAAGTTCTTTTATATTTAGATTCTTCATTAATTTGGTAAATTTCAAATTTTTTTCTGTAAACTTTTTTTATTTGTATGTTGTATTCATCCTCCTTTTCTTTATCTTCCATCTCTCCATAGGAAATAAATTCTATGTTCCACTCATTTTCTAATTGTAAAATATAGATTTTACCTCCTAAAGTTGTTTCTTTTCCAGTTGCAAGAGGTCTATTGGGTCTACAAAATTTGCTGAGAGTTTTTATCACGCTCCTTTTGGTTAATACAATGCTTTCTCTTAAACCAGGAAGGGCTAACATTGATAAGACTGCTTTTACATTCCCTTCTGCTGCAGAATATCTCTGCCCATCATTTTGAACGGAATACAATTGAGCTCTCATTTTTTCCTCCCATAAAAATTAGAAAAAATAGCTTATGATTGATGCTCTTGGCGTCAAATCTTAAGCTATTATATCACATTTTAGAATGCTTGTCTATATAATTCAACGAAATCCTCTTTTGAAACTTCTCTTGGGTTTCCTGGTTTACATGGATCTTGCATTGCTTTTTCTGCTAACATTTCAAAATCTTCTTCTTTTGCTCCTACATCTCTAACTCTTTGTGTTATTCCCACTGATTTAGATAGTTCTGTTATCATCCATACAAATGTATTGATAACATCTTGGTCATTTAAGTGTTCTGCATCTGGTCTTCCAATTTCACATAATATTTCTCTGAATCTTTGTGCTGTTGCATGGTCTGCTCCATTAAATCTCATAACTGTTGGTAATAATATTGCATTTGCTATTCCATGTGGTGTATCATAAACTGCACCTAATTGATGTGCCATTGAGTGTACTATTCCAAGTCCAACATTTGAGAATCCCATTCCTGCAATATATTGTGCTAGTCCCATCATTTCTATTGCTTCTTCATCTTTTTCATTTACTGCTGATGCTAAATATTTGAATATTAGTTTTATTGCTTTCATATGGAACATGTCTGACATTGTGTTGTGTGCTTTTGTTATATATCCTTCTACTGCATGTGTTAATGCATCCATTCCTGTTGCTGCTGCTAATGATTTTGGCATTGTTGCCATTAGTTCTGAATCTACTATTGCTATTATTGGAATGTCATGTTCATCTACACATACCATTTTTATTTCTCTTTCTTCATCTGTTATTACATAATTTATTGTTACTTCTGCAGCTGTTCCTGCTGTTGTTGGTAATGCTATTAATGGCATTCCTCTATTTACTGTATTTGATGCTCCATTTAGTGATACAATATCACTTCTTTCTGGATTTGTCATAACTATAGATACACCTTTTGCAGTATCTATACTTGAGCCTCCTCCTACAGCAACTATTACATCAGCTCCTGAATTTTTACATGCTTGTACACCATCTGTTACATTTTTTATTGATGGATTTGGTTTTACATCAGAATATACTTCATATGGTATTTCTGCTCTTTCTAAGACTTCTGTAACTTTATTGATTAGTCCACATTCTACTAAAGACTTATCTGTTACAACAAAAACTTTTTTGAATCCTCTGTTTTTGATTTCTTTTGATAATTCTTCTCTTGCACCTTTTCCAAAATATGATGTTTCATTTAAAGTAAATTTAACTGACATATTTTTCACTCCTTCTTTTGAATTTTTTTACCATATAGGTAATTATTATATAAATTGAATTTAAACAATTTAAATTTTACAAACTTAAGATTTTTTTATTATAAGAATTATGTCTTATAAACAATAATAAAATAAAAAAATACTTGTAATATCTTTAAATTGCTCATTCTAAATTATATACAATTTTTAATATTTTAGTCAATAGAAATTTCCATATATTCTGATGGAATTTCAAATAAAGATTTATCTATATCTGATGAAATTTCTATTTTTAATGTTTCTTCTTCCATTTGACTAAAAATAGTTTTTATATAAACTAAATTATTATCTTTATCAAAATAAAATCTCGTTTTAACTTGACTTTCATCATCATTTAAAACATTAGTATCTGTGAACATAGTTGTTCCTTGATATTCTTCATAATAATATTTTTTCCCTCTTATTTTTTCTTCACCTGTTGTATACTCTCTACTAACAACATCTGTAAGCCAACTTTCAACAACATTTATATCTATATTTGTATTATTGTATATATAATATTCTTCTTTTTCATGAGTAATATATGTTGTTGTATTATCTTTTATTATTGTTGTAGTATGTGTTCCTGATGTGTAATTATCAATTACAGCATTATTTCCATCTCTGGCAATAATTGTTTTATTATTTGCATCTTTTTCTTTTTGAAATTGATATGATGAATTACTACTTAATTGATTATATACTTCTGAGAGTAATTGTATCTTTGGCTGTGAATTATTTCTAAAAACGATAATTGCTATGATAATAGCTATAACTAATATTAATGGAATTATTATTTTTAATACTTTTTTCTTCATTATACTTCACATTCCTTTTTTCTTTAGGAAATTAGGTGCCATTTTTTACCTTGTGGTAAATTAGGTGGTTCTCTTTTTTCCTTTTTATTGTTCATTGTTTTCATTTTGGACATATTCAAGTGTTCCTGGTATCATTCTATCTGTAAATACTATTCCTTCTAAATGGTCTACTTCGTGTGCTATTGCTTGTGCTAATAAATCTTTTGCTTTTAATGTAAATTTCTTTCCTTCTCTATCTAAAGCTTCAACAGTTAGTTCTTTTGGTCTTATGACTTTTGCATATTGGTTTGGAAAACTTAAGCATCCTTCTTCTACTTCATGTTCTCCTTTTACATTTACTATTTTAGGATTAATAAAAACTCTTGCTCCTTCTCCGTCTTCTATATCTATAACTACAACTCTTTTCAAAACTCCTACTTGTACTGCTGATAATCCAACTCCATTGTATTTGTACATTGTTTCTATCATATCATCTATGAGTGTTTGTATTTTTTCGTCTATTTCTTCTACTTCTCTTGATTTTTTTCTTAATATTTCATCATTTTCTAGTCTCATCGTTCTTATTGCCATTATTTATTGCTCCTTGTCTAAATTTATTTAGGTTTTAACAAAGGTTTACCTATAAACCTATTTTTTTATATTTTTCCCTTTATTACCTATATTATGATATATCAATTTAAATTTTTTGTCAATTAATTTCTGTGAGAATTTTATGTAAGATATATTTTCAATAAATGTAGACATTTTTTATTACCGTCTTATATTAATTTTACATTTTGGGGGCAAATTAAAACACAGCACCAGTGGTGCTGTGAATATCTCCTTCTTTTCTTAATCAAGATTCGACACTTTATTTATTTTCTAAACTCTTTGAATAATGGTGCTCCAAGTAATAAAGACAGTATTAGTACAATTATTCCTTTTACCAAACCCACTGAATCTCCTGTCATTAAAAACAGATAGAAATTTTCTATAGCATAGACCATGTTTTGCAACATTACTAATGTGAATAAAGTCTTGAAAATCATTTCTATTTCCTTTCTCTCTAAGTGCTTTTATGGATTTTTTATTTACCAATAGCCATTGCTACTTACAGTTTATATTATACAACATTTTACATAATTTTGCAAATCAAATCATGCTATTAGGATTTACATCAATAGAAATTCGTGTATTTTTATAATTTTTATTATAAATTAATTTTAAACAATCGTTAAAGACATTATTAGCCTCTGTAGTCATATTTCCTTTTATAATCATTCTCCATCTATAATAATTTTGAATTCTGTCTATTGGTGATGGCATTGGTTTCATTATTTTAAATTCTTCTGAATTTAGATTTTCTACTAAATATTTATAAACATCTAAAGATACTTGTTTTATTTCATTTTCTACTAAACTGTTGAAATTTATTAATATAATATCTTTAAATGGTGGGTATTTTAATTGCTCACGTAAAGCAATCTCTGTTTCGTAAAATTTTTTATAATCTTGCTTTTTTGCACATTGTATTGCAAAGTTTTCTGGATTATATGTTTGTATTATTACTTTTCCTTGTTCTTTTTCTCTTCCTGCTCTTCCTGCAACTTGTGTTAAAATTTGGAATGTTCTTTCATTTGCTCTGTAATCATCTATATTTAAACTGCTATCTGCAGCAACAACTCCAACTAATGTTACATTTGGGAAGTGATGTCCTTTAACTATCATTTGTGTTCCTACTAATATATCAATATTTTCATCTTTGAATTTATTTAAAATTTCTTCATGAGAATTTTTTTTGGTTACTGTATCTTTGTCCATTCTAATTGTACTTGCATTTGGAAATTCTTTGTTTATTTCTTGTTCTAGTCTTTGTGTTCCTGTTCCAAAATATCTTATTTTTGTACTATGACATTCTGGACAAACTGTTACAACATCTTCTTCATATCCACAATAATGGCATTTTAATTTGTTTTCAAATTTGTGGTATGTTAAACTTATATCACAATTTTTGCATTTTACAGTATATCCACATTCTCTACACATTATAAATGTTGAAAATCCTCTTCTGTTTAAAAATAGTATTGTTTGCTTTTTTTCTGCAAGATTTTTTGCTATTGCATCATGCAATAGCAAACTTATCATTGATCTATTTCCATTTGCAAGTTCTGTTTTTAAGTCTACTACTTCTACTGTTGGAAGGCTAGAATTATTCGCTCTTTTAGTTAATTCTAGTAATTTTATTTTTTCTTCTTTTGCTTTATAATATGTGTTTAAATCTGGTGTTGCACTTCCTAATATTAATGGGCAATTATTTTCTTTTGCTATTTTTTTTGCTATTTCTTTAGCATCATATTTTGGAACCGCTTCTGATTTATATGAACTATCATGTTCTTCATCTATTATTATTATTCCAATATTTTCTATAGGTGCAAATATTGCAGACCTTGCTCCTATTACGATTGGGGCTTTTCCTTCTTTTATTCTATTCCATTCATCATATCTTTCTCCAATTGATAATTTGCTATGTAATACTGCTATTTTTTCTTTGTTAAATCTACTTATAAATCTATCTATCATTTGTGGTGTTAAAGATATTTCTGGAACTAGTACAATTGCTGTTTTGTCTTGACTTAATGCTTTTCCTATTAATTGTAAATATATTTCTGTTTTTCCTGAGCCTGTAACTCCATGAATTAAAAATTGTTCATATTGATTATTATCCATTTTTTTTGTAATTTGATTAAATGCATTTTGTTGCTCATCTGTTAGTTTTAAGTTTTCTGTTTTTTCTAAATTTTTATTTGCTAATGGATTTCTTTCTATTTTCTTTTCTACAATTTCTATGTATCCATTTTTCTCTAAAGTTTTTACAATTGCTCTTGTTCCACCTGTGAACATTTCTATTTCTGCAATTGTTGCTCCTTCATTGTTTTTTAAAAATTGTAATATCTTTTTTTGTTTTTCAGATTTTATTTTATTTTCTTCAATATCAAACTCTATTTCTTCTATATCTTTTTTTAAATATACTGTATTGATTGTTTTTTCTTGTACATTGTTCTTTTTTTGACTTTTTGTTCCTGGTGTTACCATTAAATTTATACAATCTGAAACATTACAAAAATATCTTTTTGCCATCCATTTAGCTAGTTCTATTTGATTTTCTGTTAAATTATGTTTTACATTTGCTATATCTTTTACTTCATATGCTGTGTTTTCTTTTATTCCTACAACATATCCTGTAGCTAAATTTGTTTCTTTACCTTCTGCACTTTTTCCGAATGGTACTAATACTGTACTTCCTATCATTATTAGCTCTTCCAGATTTTTTGGTATATTATAGTCAAATGTTCTATTTAATTTTTTGGCTGATCTATTTATTATTACTTCTGCTATCATATTCTTTTTCCTCTTTATGTTTTAGTTTGTCAATGGGGACGGAGATTTTGACAACATATGTGTCAAGTAAATGTAGGCATTTTTTATATTTTGCCTACATTAATTTTACACTAACTTAATTTTGCATATTTACCACTTATCTTTACAATAATATAAATATTATAGCATAAAACTTATAATTTTAAAATACAATTTTTAATTTGAGCAAAATAAATTCCTATTTTTTTTATTATAATAATTCCAAAAGTTAATATTTGATTGTTAATTAATCAATTATTTTGTAATATACAGGAACGATCTATGTCGAGCAGGAAAATTGCCAAGACTACTATAGATGGAGGAGATACAAAAATATCTCCTCCATCTGAAATTATATTTATTCATAGTTACTTTTATAGTTAGTTAAATCTGGTTTTTCTACATCTTCATCTGTTACTGTATTTACAGTATATTTTACTGTTATTTCATTTTCTTCACTTTTATTGTATAATACCATACCATATTCTTTATCTATATAAGCTTCATCTTGTCCAAGTTTAATATAATAACAAGATTTATTATCATATTCTTTTGAGCTAATTTTAAACATTGGATTTAAAGCTAATAAAATAGCATTATTACTATCTAATATGTTAATGTTGTTGGCTTGTGGTTCAAAAATTATTCCATCAGCTCCAGTTGAATAAGTTTTTGTATTATTGAATATTGTATAACTTTCATTATTATCAAAGTTTTCCCAAAATGTTATATTATTATCTCCTAATACAAGTTTTATATTTTCTTTTATAATATTATCTTTTTTCCAAAATTCTGTTATAGAATTACTATTTTCTTCTATAAAATATAAATTAGAAATTTTTATACTCTCTTCATTTAATTTTTTAATTTTATTTAATGTAATCAACCTCCATGAAAATATTACTGCTATTAATGCAACAATTATTAAAATAACTAAAAAAACAATTTTCTTTTTCATTTATAACTTCCTCTCTTTTTATTAAAAATTTATATTTATTGAATATCTTGCCTAGAAAAAATCGAAGCTGGTGTATTTTTTAATATATCAATTAATGGCAATAAGCCAAATATTATATTAACTCCATAAATAATTAAAATACTAATTCCAAAAACTAATGGGTTTATTATAAATAGTTTTGAAATTTCAGGAACTTTAACAAGTTCATTTAAAATATATGTCATTATAATTATTCCTGGAAGTCCTGCAATTGTTGTAATTGCTATTATTTCTCCAAAAAACTTTTTACAAATATCTAATTTTTTTACTCCAATTGCTCTTAATATTCCTACTTCTTTCATTCTAGATAAGAATGATGCTCTCATCATTAAAAATATTTCTATTAATGAAATGGCAAGTATCATTATTGAAAACATAAGAGTAGTTTTGGCTGTATCTTCTTGTTTTGCAATATAATTTTCTTTTTCATATTCATATATATCTATTACATTTAAGTCATAATCATTTTCTAATTTATTTATTGCCTCATTTTTGTTATTTGTATATACTGAAAAAGTATTATTTGAACAAATTAGATTATATTTTATTGTATTGTTATTTACTAAATAATTAATTCTATTTGTTTTACTTTCATAATATCCAACTACTTTTAAATTTGTATTATTTACTTTAATATTAATATCATCATTCTTTTTTGATATATTAACAATTGTTTCATAATCATTTATAGGTAATTGTCCTTCAACTAAAGTAATATCATCTGATAATAATTCATAATCTAATAGTTTTTCAGGACTTTTATCTTGACTATTACTAGAAAGCATATTTGACATTGTCATTCCAAATTCTTTTGTATTATCTAAAATATTTATAAAATTTTCTTTATATGTATATATAGACTGACTATTTTTATCTGTTATTCCAACTATTGTGAAATTTGGCGTATTATCTATTGATAATTTCCTATCTAGAACATCTTTTGCATTTTTTATTCCTAATTCAATAGAGATTCCATCATCTGATAATATTTCATTACCTTCTACTATGGTATCTATTCTATCAAATACTAATTTATCTATTACAACTTCATATTGATTTTCTGGCAATCTACCATATACAATATCCTTGCTGACTAAATTTTCAACATCTAATAATGAAGCTGAAAGTTTTAAAGTACTTTCTGCTGTTTGTTGATAATCGTCAAATAATAACTGAAAATTTGCTAAACTATCTCCTGGTAATATGTATTCTATTTCATCATCTTTTTCATATTTCAAAAAATCATCTACACTTAATTGTCCTACATCAATTTGTAAATAGTTTTTATCATGTATTGCATAATCACTTTCTTGTATATTTAAAATTCCAAAAATATTACTTATAGAATATACAACAAATAAGGCAGTTGCAAAATATCCTATCATCAATAATTTTTTTAATGTAGAATATGTTTTTATTTTTTTAAATCCATTTATTATTGATGGAAAAATTTTGTATATTGAACAATATTTTGCTGTATTTTTTTGTAATCTTGTAATGTCAAAATTTGCATTGTTTTTAGAAAAGTTTTCAATATTATTATTTTCGTAATCTTTTATAATTTTTCCATCTTCAATTTCTATAATTCTTGAAGCATATTGTTTTGCAAGTTCTGTTTCATGTGTTACTAATATTACTAATTTTTCTTTTGAAATAGATTTTAATATATCCATAACTGCAATTGAGTTTTTACTATCTAAATTTCCTGTTGGCTCATCTGCAATAATTATATTTGGATTTTTTATAATTGCTCTTGCAATTGCAACTCTTTGTTTTTGACCTCCTGATAATGTCTTGGCTAATCTGTATCTATATCTATACATATTAACAGCTTCTAAAACATATTGAACATTTTTCTTTATTTTTCTTTCATCTTTTTCTCCAATCATTTTAAGTGAAATTGCTATATTTTCATAAACAGAAATATTATCAATTAATTTATAATCTTGAAAAATATATCCTATATTCAAATTTCTTATTTTATCAACTGAATCGGAATGTGAGTTTGTTATTTTTTTGCCATTAATATATATTTCTCCATCATCTACTTTATCTAAGCCTCCAATTAAGTTTAATAAAGTTGTTTTTCCACTTCCAGATGGACCTAATATAGCAACAAGTCCTGTTTTATCAAAATCAAGAGATACATTATTTAATACATGGATTTCATTTGGTTTGTTTTTATTAAAATATTTATTTACATTTTCGAGCTTTAGCATATTATTATATCTCCTCCTCATTAAAAGTATTTATTGCTGTTTTCTTAAATATATTTTTTGATATTTTAATTGAAATATATCCTGTTATTAGTAAATTAATAATATAAACAAATATATATTCTTTTATAGTTATAAATTTAACAAGATTATTAATATATTTAATTACAATAATATTTGTTTGAAATAAATATATAATAGCTAATATTACTAAATATGCAAAACTTGAAACTATTAATAATTCAATATTTAATATCCATTTTTCTGTTTTGAAATTTGTTCCCAAAATTCTTAAAATTGCATAATAAGTATTTCTAGATTTTAATATCATTTTTATAACAAAATATGATATTAAAAGTAATATAAATATAAGTGCTATTGTTACAATTACTTTTACAATTTTTAAGATTTGTTCATTTGTTTTAATATCATCAGTTTTATATTCTGTTATTCTTTTTGTATTTATACCTATATTATTTAAGTCTGAAATTGTTTTATCAATATTATTTATATCTTTTACAAAAACACTAGATTGATAATTTGGTAAATTATATAAATTTTCATAATCTTCTTTGTTTATCAATATTCCATATGCATATAATTGATAATTTGAATATCCTGTGTAATTTTGAAAATTGTTAATAGAAAATGTGTTATTAATTGTTAAATTTAATTCTTCTTCACAATAAATATTGCTTACCTTAATTGTTAAATTTTCTCCATTTAAATTATCTCCAAAATTTTCATTAACAACAGCTTTTCCTTTTTCTACATTTTCACTTGGAAAAACTACTGCATTTGAATATTCATTATTTTTTAATATAGATGTTGTACTAAATTTTTTATTTATAAATGAGTTTAATTCTTTTATTATTGAATTTGATACATAGATTTTAGAATCATAATTATCAATTTTTTCGTTAAATATGATTCCTACAACTTTTAAATTTTTTACAGCACTTCCATTTAAATAATCTCCTATAGAAAATCTTTTATCTAGTATTTGGTCTAATGAAGTTTTTATTTTTTGATTTATTTGACTAGTTTGCAATATTATTTCATCTTCTGCTTCTGGCATTTTTCCTATGTCTAGTTTTTCTTTAAAATAATCTATACTTTCAATACTGCAATTAAAATCAATATCTCCATAAACAGAACTTCTTTCTAGCATAACATTGCAATCAAGAAATAAGTCATTTTCTACTATATAATCTATATTTGAAAGTTCTTTAATGTTATTATAATCTTCTTGAGAAAAAGATGTTTTATCTGCTTTTTTTATTAAAATTCTATTTTCAGACATATCTTTAAAATACATACTTGTTCCATCAAGTGATTCTTGGTATTCTGCAAATTTAAAATTAGAATATTCAAAAAATAGAGTAGAGGTTACAAGGAAAAATACTAAAAATAATAATATAAATTTTGTTTTTATATTAAATGTATTTCTTATTCCTAGTCTTATTATATTTTTAAAACTTATATTTTTATTGTTACATTCTTTTATTTTAATGTTATCTTCTACATTTTTTATTTCTTTGTTTTCAATAATTTCTCCATCATGCATTTTAATAATTCTTGTTGCATATTTTTCAAATTGCTCTAAATTATGTGTTACAATAATTACTAATTTATCTTTTGCTATATTTTTTAATATTTCTATAACATTTTGAGCAGATTTTGTATCTAGATTTCCTGTTGGTTCATCTGCTACAATTATTGGTGTATCTTTAACAACTGCTCTTGCAATTGCAACTCTTTGTTTTTGACCTCCTGAAAGTTTAGAAACTTTTGTGTTTTTAAAATTTGTTAGTCCAACTTTATCTATTATTTCTAATACATTCTTTTTTATATTTTTTTTACTATGTCCATTTAATAACATCATTAATTCTATGTTTTGATAAACTGTATAACTATTAATTAAGTTGAAATCTTGGAATATATTTGCAATATATTTTTTTCTATATTCTTCAAAGTCATATCTATTATAATGGCTTGTTTCTTTGCCATTTATATACATTTCGCCTTCATCATAATTATCTAATCCTGATATTACATTTAATAAGGTTGTTTTTCCACTTCCTGATTCTCCTGTAATTATTACAAATTCTCCAACTTTTAGTTTTAAATCTACTTTTAGAAAACCAGTAGTAACATTACCATCATTATTATAAAATTTAGATACTTTCTTTAGTTCTAACATTTTTTCCCCTTTTTATATATTTTTTTACATTATTCTACTGTAGTATATCAAAGTGCACTAATATTTTCAATATAAAAATAAAAATTTTACATTTTTTATAAGAATAGTTAATTAAAAAAGTCTGTAAAAAATTTTTCCATTACAGACTTTTTATACAATTTTTATTTTATTATTTTGTCAATGGGGACGGAGATTTTGCAGTGGTGAGGAGTAAAAATTTTTATTTTGGGTTAATTTTTTTCGTTTTAAGTTTTTGATAATTTAATCTAAATTTTTATTCTTCAAGGCACATAAATTTCTATATCACAAATAATTTTTTTTGTGATTTCTCTTGACTTATTTTATTTTTATTATATACTTAACTTAATAACAAATCTTAACTGTATTTTTTGATATTCAGTTAGATTTTGTGTTGTTTGAGTAAGTGCTTGGGTCAGTATGGCACTTACTTCTTTTATACTCATTTTTAATTCTTTTATATATTTTATTCCTTTTTCTAGTAATTGCCTTATTGTATGGGCAAACTGTATAAAGAAGTAATGTGCCTTGATTGCATTATAATTCTTCGAATATATATGTTCTATATCAAATGTTCCATTCTTTTGTATATTAAACCCTTCATTTTCTATTTTCCATCTTTGTCTTCCATAATACACTATTTCTTCTTTGTTTTTTTCTGTTATTTTTAATGATGTAATCCACATAAATTCTGTTGTTTTTTCTTCTTCTTTCTCAAATTCTACTTCTGCATACTTTATATTGTTCCAGTATCTTATGTTCTTATCTTCTGTTTCTACTTCTTCTAATCCTCTTATTTCTTCTCCTAACTGTTTTAATCTTTCTTCTTTTAAACGTATTATATATTCCCATTTATTTTCTTTACATATTTTCATTACTGGTTCACATGCATAAAGTGCATCTCCTGATATTATTATTGGTAACTTTGGATATTCTCTTTTTATTCTTTCTGCCATTCTATAAAATGCTCTTAATTCACAATCTTGTTTTGCTACATTTTCATGTTCATTTTCTACAAACTCACTATCTAGACTTATTACTATTTCTCCAACTACTAATTTTGCTTCTAATACATAATGATAGTATATACTATATTCTTTTTCAGTTCCTTTATTATGTGTTGATTTTAAACAATTCTTACAATGTCTTTTTTTAAATGACATCATTCGAGTTCCATCTATTACTATTTGAAAATACTTATTTCTATACCTATATTTATCAAACATTTTACTTCTTATTAATTTTGTTATCATATATTTTTGTATTTTTCTTAACTCTTTTATATCTATCTTTTCAAATACATCATTTATTGTATCATAGTGTGGGAGTTCTTCTAATTCTATTTCTAATAAATTTGAAATATTTTTTATTGTTTCTTTTGTATTTAATTTTTCTGTTGTTTCTCTCATACTTTTTATTCCACAAAAAAGTCCTAAAAGTCTTGTTACTGTTATTACAGACATTTGATATTCTATATAGCTCTTATGTCTAACATCTGTTAATTCATTTAATTTTTTTGTTAATTGAGGAAAATATTGCTTTATAATTTGTACTACATCTGAAAATATATTAATTTCTTTTTTCAATTTTCTTTTTTATCTTCTGTTCATCACATAATACCTCCTTTGCGATAAAATTCTTTTTTTTTTTAATTTTATCATAAAAGAGGTATCTTGTGTTAAGCTGAGTTTAACAATTTCATTTTATTGCGAAAAATTTTTACTCCTCACCACTGGAGATTTTGACAACATATGTGTCAAGTAAACGAATGCAAGAATTTTATGTATTTTCAATCTTACATTCGTTTTATTTTTAAATATATGGTTCATATTGATTTATATCTGGTTCTATAAATATATCATCTTTTACATTATCAAACTCATATTCATATTTATAAATATTTTTTTCTTCCAACTCTTTAAATACATCTACTGCTTTAACTGTCTTTCCTTCTCCTATATGTTTTTCGGCTACCAATAATTTTTTTCTATTTTTTCTTTATATTGTTATACACTTAAAATTATTACATTATTTTTATCATTTTTGGTTAATACAATATCTCCATATTTATTCATAGCTGTTTCATTTCTTGAATATTTATATTTTGCATATTTACCACCTCTCTTTATAGTACTATAAATATTATAGCAAAAAAACTTGTGATTTTAAAATACATTTTTTAATTTTAGTAACATTAAAAGTTTTTTATTTTTATATTTTTAAATGCAAAAACTTATTCAGCTGGAGCTAATGAAATCATTTTTGAACCACAAGCCAACAACATTAACATATTAGATAATAATAATGCTATTTTATTAGCTTTAAATCCAATGTTTAAAATTAGCTCAAAAGAATATGATAATAAATCTTGTTATTATATTAAACTTGGACAAGATGAAGCTGTAGAAAAACCAGATTTAACTAACTATAAAAGTAACTATGAATAAATATAATTTCAGAGGGAGGAGATATTTTTGTATCCCTTCCCTCTATAGTAGTCTTGGCATTATTCTGCTTTTTACTTTAAGATAACTTTTTAGGCATTCCTAATATACACTGCTGCTGAAAATGGAGCTGTATTACCATCCCAACGCAAGAAATAGAATGCGTGAGTTCCCTCCTCAGCTATATGATGATTAAAGTAAAAAGTCTCACAATTTCCAAGGACATCAGATATTATGTAACGTTTTCCCGACGGTGTAGTCCACGCTACATAATAGCTTTTTTCATGGTCTTCTGCATTCAATGAGACAACTTGTACAGAAACATTTACAGATCTGTTAGTTTCTCTCATATTAACATAGATTGTTCCTGAACCATTAAAAGTGGCCATGCCACTTCCCTGAGCTCCGGATCTAGCTACCTGATAAGTGTTGGCAATATCATTAGGATTTTCTGCGAAAGCATTTGCTACAGGCATAGTACAGAGAAGCACTACAACTGCCAGTGCAGTAAACAATCTAAGCATTTTTTTCATGATGTACTCCTTTCTCTTTGTTTAAATGCCAAGGCTACTATATTACAAAAATAATTGATTAATTAACAATCAAATTATTTTGTAATTATGGTTGCTCTGAAAACAATTATAGTATATACCATAAAGGAAAATTTTTCAAGGTATTTTTATGATTTTTTGTAATTTTTTATAACTTTTTCTACAATCTTACATTTTAACAATTGTATATAAAAAAGAGCATACCCATTTTCAGGGAAGCTCATTTTTTTTATTGGTTCTATAATAAATATTTGGTGGTTAATAAAACAAGTTTACCTTTTTTATTTTTTTATTATAACAAATTTTCTGGTTAGTAGTAGTATCATTCCTGCTGTTATAATTGCTATTCCTATTTGATATATTGTTTTACTTCCTATGCTTCCACTTGTTGGAAATTGGAAATATGTTCTGTTTGGTAATAGTAGTTCTCCATTTTCTTTTATAAATCCTGGTGGATTTCCTATTGCTGTTATTTGTACTTTTATATTTCCGTTTATTATTATATCACTATTCTCTGTATTTACATTTTCTAATTTTGTAAATTCTATTTTCCATTGCCCATCTGGTTTTATTCTGTTTAATGTTGCTTTTGTTTCTACTAATCTATATTGTTCATTTACTTGCAAGTCTTTTAATTTTACTTTTCCTGATTCTTCATTGTTTAATATTCCTCCTGAACTACTTGTTTGTGTGTCTACTAATTCCCAACAGCTATTTACATTTGATGTGTCTATTTGTTCATTGTCGTGATATCCTTCTTCATGTTCTGTGCATACTAATTTATATAATTTGAATTCTGTTCCTCCTATTGTGTTTTCATGGTTTTCTTCTGCTACTTTTGTGAATTCTAAATTGATTTTTTTGCTTAAACCTGCATTTACATTTTCTTCTATTATCATAAAGTTTGAGTTGTCATTTAATTTTGTGATTAGTTCTGTTTTTCCTATTTCTGTGTTTGAATTTGAGTCTGCCTCTCCTTCATTTCCTTCTGTACTAGTATTTGTTTCTATTTCAAATTTACTATTTATTTCTACATTTGAGCCTACTTCTTTTTCTACTAGTTTATATTCTTCTCCGTTATATTCTATTTTTACTACATAGTTTTCTGCTGGTAAATGTGAAAATTCATAATATCCATCTTCATTTGGATTAATTGCTTCTACTACTTGTCCATCTACATTTGTTACTTCTTCTAAGTTTCCTTCTTGGTTTTCTTTGTACAAACTTATCCAGATTTCTTCTCTGTTTAAGTCTCCCAAAGCTTCGTTATTGTCAATTATGTTATTATAGTTCTCGTCTAGCCATACTTTTCCACTAATTGTTCTTCCTATTACTTGAGCTGATTCTTGTGATGTTTGTACTACTTCTGTTATTGTTTGGGTTTGTGCTGTTGCTGAATTTACATATTTGTCTTCTACTTGGTTTCCATTTGTTTTTAAATATATATCTACTGTTATTTCTGTTTGTCCTGCTAACTCTCCTTTTATTGCTATTCCTGTTACTCCATTGTTACTTTGTTCTACATTTAATTTGTAGCATTTTGTGTTTATTGCATTTGTTTCTCCTGTTTCATTTCCTTCTAGACCACTACTGTTTCCTGTTGTTTCATTATTACTTTCTGTTACTTCTGTCCATATTCCACTTGTTCCTATATTTTCATCTTTTGCTGTGGCTGTTTTTACTTCTTCATCTTGGGTATAATATAATTTTAAGTTTGAGTTATCTCTTGTTTCTCCTTCTATATTTTGTGTTATTTCTATTCTATCTATTGTATATGTTCCCTCAAAGTTTGTTCCTCTACTGTCTCCGTTATATGGCATTATGTCTAATAGTACAAAATCTGGTAATCTTACATCTGTTGTGTTTATTCCTGTTATTTTATATTGTATTTCTCCTTCTTTTTCTATTATTGGAGTTATTGCTTCTTTATATAATCTAAAACTTGCTAAGTTTATTATATTGATTGTTTCTGTTGAGGTTCTATTACTTATTTCGCTATTTCCTATTTTAGTTGTTTCTCCTTCTTCTATATGTTCTGATATTATAAATGTTGTGGTATATTGTATTCCATGGTCACTACTCCTTGATATTCTTGCTCCAAACTCTATTGGTTCTATTTCTTGCCCTGATGTTACTCCATATATGTACCATTCTAATGTTGTTGTTCCATCTTCATTTTCTATTACATCTGGCTCTGGATAAGCTTCTCCTCCTCTTTTGCTACTTCCTAATTGATAGCTTAAACCTTCTGGTAATATTACTTGGGCTTTTAATGTTATATCTTCTATTTGTGAGGCTAAATTTTCGTTTGCATCTAATTGGGGTTCTAGTTTATATGTTACAATATCTTCATTTTTACCTAAATCATAATTTACTTTATCTAAATTATTACTATCTATTGCTTTTATAGTTCCATATAAATTTGCACCTACTACTAATACTGTATTTCCATATATTGCTCCGCCACTATGTGTTCCTACTACCACTTGACCACTTTCATCATATTCTGTTTTTATATAATTTTTATTTCCTGAATCCCATTCTAGCTCTGGCCAGTCTTCTATATATTGTATATTTTTATTTTCTATTGTATATATACTTCTATCTAGTGGATCTTTCCAATACCATGTTCTTTGTGTCATCCCATATGTTTGTCCTATTTGGGCTGTATCTTTTATCTTTAATAAAAAGTATATATCATTGTTCCAAGCTGCACTTCTAGCTGCATATCCATCAGTTAATTCAAAATATATTCCTATACAAATTTTATCTTTGGGTATATCTTCTATAGTTTCATATATTTCCATATCTTCTATATTTCCATTATTCATTTCTTCTTGACTTGTCCAATTTGTTCCATCTTTTTTTGTTACATACCATACTTTAAATTCTACATTTCCTCCAAAGCCACCTATTATATATTTACTACCATCATCATAATAAACTGGCTCATATCCTTCTCCATCAAATTTTACAAATTTATTTATACCATATATATCATAATCATTTGTAATTCCTATACTATTTTTAGCCTCTACCCTTAAAGTATTTCCAAGATTTATTTTTGCATCACCTCTACCTTGAAGAGATTCTAAATAATCACTTGTATATTTTTCTCGAAAAAATATTTGATGATCATACATTCCTTGTTTATATATTACATGTTGTATTCTTATATCATCATCATTTGTATTCATTTGTGTTGTTATTATTTCTTGAGTATTTGTTTCTACTTTAAAATTACTATTTGAAACTGTTAAATAATAATTCATATTTTCTACTATTGATTCTTCTTTATCTGGTGCAAATATCTGTATATATCCTACACTAAAAGTTCCTTTATTATCTGTATATACTTTATCTCTATTGGAATTACCCCACCAAGATGAATTATACATTGGAAATATTTCATTAAAATCATAATTGTTTATTGTTACATGTAATGTTGCACCTTCTTGTTCTATTTTTATCTCCCCTGAATTATATACTGAATAATCTGATTCTAAATGTCCAGAATTATCATTCCCATAATATTGTGCTAATGGTAATGAAGCATCATATAATGAATATGAATTTCCACTAAAGTATAAATCTCTACCTTCTATATTTCCTGACAAATCACTTGCATCCCAATTATTTACTCTATAATTCCATAATATTGGTGTTGCTTTTGATGTTATATCTTCTAATTACATAAAAAAACGAATGTAAGAACTTTTATGTATTTTCAATCTTACATTCACTTAATTTTATTTATTTAACCATTCTTTATATTTTTCTATTATTTGATTTGCAATTTCTTCAGGAGTAAGTTTTGTTGTGTCAATTACTAAATCATAATTTGACATATCTTCTTTATGAACATGATATAATTTCCAATATCTTTCATTTTCCATTTTATATCTTCTAATCATATCTGCTTTTTGTTCTTCAACTGTTTCAAAACTTTCTGTGCTTTTTCTATTTGGATCATTGAATGCTCTTTGTGCAGCAACATCTATATCTACTTTTAAATAGACTTTATATGATTCTGGTACTGCATACCATCCAAGTCTTGCATCAATTATAAAATTATCATGTTCTCTTGCATATTCTGCTGCACTTTTTTCTATTTGTAAGTCTATTTCTGGATGTTCTGCTAAAAATGCATTGAAACTAGTAATGTCTAATTTCATGTCTCTTGCTAATTTTCTAGCATATTCACCATTTCTATAAATACCATAATTTAATTCTTTTATTAATATATCTGATACAGTTCCTTTTCCAGCAGCTAAATCTCCTGCAAGTGAGATGATATGTTTTTTTTCCATAATTTTTATTTTTCTCCTTTTTCATCTGGTTCTATAATTTTTATTTTTCCTTCTGCTATTTCATTTGCTGCTAGTGTAACTGGTGATTCTTCCTTTACCTCTGTTTTTACAGGTGCACCGTTTGCAATTTGTCTTGCTCTTTTTGATGTAGCTATTACTAATTCATATCTATTTTTTGCAAATTTTAACAATTCTGAAACTGTTGGTTTTACAATCATTTAGATTACCTCCTTTTTATTTTAACATTCTATTCTACTTTTTATATATTAAATTCCATTTTTTCTATAAGCTTTAAATACATAAACAGTAATTTTTTAATTAATTTTCTTCTGATGGTGTTTGTGGTGTTATGTCTTTATCAACTCTTCCTGCTACTGTTTCTGGTTGAACTGCTGATAATATAATATGCCCTGAATCCATTATTAAAACTGCTCTTGTTCTTCTTCCACAAGTTGCATCTATTGCTGTTTTTTCATCTTTTGCTTCTTGTACCATCCTTTTTATTGGAGCAGATTCAGGACTTACTATTGCTACAATTTTATTAGCTGCAATTATATTTCCAAAACCTATATTTACTAATTGCATTATCATCATTCCTTTCTTATTTTTCTCATTTTTTGTCGCTTTTTATTTAAAATTCTAAAAATTTTTTATTCTACTGGTTTATTTTTTCTTTTTGTCTCTTTTTTTATTGGTTCATCTTTTACTATTTCTTTAATATCACTTAATTTATCTAACTCTTCTTTTCTTTCTCTTGTATAAATTAATATATTTTTTATTACATAATATGCAATAAATAAACATAGACCAGATAAAATATATGTTGTATCACTTATCTTAAAAACTCTTGGAATATATAATATTAATAATGAAAAAATTGATAATACAAGAAATTCTAAACCGTTTAGAGCTATTGCATCATTATCATCTTTATATGCTTTCTCAAATATTAATATAGTTAGTATTAAAAATACGAAACTTGTTATTTTTATGTATATTAAGAATATATCTGGATTTATATATTTTTTTATTATATTAAAAAATATAAAATATATTGTAATTAATGTTATGTATATTAAATTTATAAATACATTTTGAGAAATTATTTGTTTTATTTTTTTTAATATATTAGTTTTTTCTTTAGAATTTTCTTCCAATTTTGGTTCCTCTTTCTTTTTTGTATATCTTATATAATATCATCTTTTCACATATTTATCAAGTGTTTTGAGCAATTATTTTTAGATTTTAAATACTTTTGTTAGTATTCATGGCTTATAGATGATTAAAATAAAATTTAGCTGTGAATATTAAAATAATTTTGTATCTAATTTAGAAATTATATTATTATTTCTTTATCCAAATATGTTGAATATATATAAGTTCTATTTACTTTTCTTTCTAATGCTGATTCTAATGCGGTTTTATATAGATTCAATTGTACTTTATATTTATCAATTAATATTTTTTCTTCTTTATTAGGTACATAATCTGTTTTGAAATCTACTAAAATTAATTCTCCTTTTTCATTAATATAGTATAAATCTATAATTCCTTGTACTAATATTTTTTCATCTACATTTTTATCATATATATCTTTTGCTGGAATATTTATATAAAAAGGCTTTTCACGTTCTATAATATTTGATTTAGTCATTTCTTTCCATATATTTGATTTCGTAAATTTTAGTATTTTATTTAAATTTATAGAATTTGCTTCTAATTGTGTGATTATTTTTTTTGCTACTAGTTTTTCTACTAATTCTTTTATTTCTGAAGGATTATATTCTTGTTTTTTTACATCTAATTTTTGCATACATAAATGTATTAATGTTCCTTTCTCTGCATTTGTTATCTTTATATCATCATCTGATTGTAAAAATTTAGGTTTTGGCAGTTCTTCATCTTGATTTATTTTAATACTATTTTCTGTATTATTATTAATATCACTTGTTTCTTTTTTTATTTCTATTTTATTTTCTATATTCATCTGTTTTATTTGAGTTACAGATGTTTTTGTTGGTATTATTGTTGATTCTAAATATGGATATACGTAATTTAGTTTTTCAATAATTCTTTTTTCTAATTTTTCATCTATTGGAAAATCATTTAATTTTACTCTTATTTCTTTAGAAATATCTTCTTCTTTTTCTTGATTTTCTTTTTGACACATTTTCATAATTTCATCTTTTTTATAATAATTAAATACAGATACTTCATTCATTTTTTCTTTGTTATAATTGTATATTAGCATTAACCATTCTAAATATGATTTTGCTTTTTGCAAAAGCATTATATTTAGGTCTTCATATTTCTCTGTATTTTCTTCAATTTTCTCTATTTTTTCTTTTTTAGCAAAGCCTGTTATAATTAATTTTTCTTTTGCTCTTGTTAATGCTACATATAATATTCTCATTTCTTCTGATAATGTTTCTAATTTTATTTTATTTTTTATTGCTCTTTTAGATAATGTGTCATATCTAATTTGTAAATCATAATCTATATATTTTACACCTATTCCAAGTTCTGGATGTAATAATATTTTTTGATTTAAATCTTGCAAATTAAATTGTTTTCCTGTATTTGATAAAATAACAACTGGAAATTCTAACCCTTTACTTTTATGTATACTCATAATTCTTATAACATCATCATTTTCACCTATAACTCTTGCTGAGTCCATATCTTTACTACTTGTTTTTATTTTTTCTATATAATTAATAAAATTATATAATCCTTTAAAACTTATTGTTTCACATTGTTTTGCTATTTCAAATAACATTTTTAAGTTTGCTTGTCTTAATTCTCCATTTTTCATTAATCCAACATAATTAAAATATCCAGTATCATTATAAATCTTCCATATAAACTCTGCTAAACTTAGATATTCTTGTTCTTTACGCCATAATTCTAATTTATTTATAAATTCTTCAATTTTTATACGTAATGTTTCTTCTACATTTATTTTTGCTTTTAACATTGTTGTATAAAAATTATCATATTTATCACATAAACGAATTTCTACTAATTCATTATCTGTAAATCCTCCAATTACACTTCTCATTGTTGCAATTAATGGAATTTCTTGTAGAGGATTATCTATAATTTTTAATAAATTCATAATTGTTTGAATTTCCAAACTTTCTAAATATTCTGATGAAGAATCACTAAAAACTGGCATTCCTAATTTTATTATTTCTTTTTCAAATATTGGTGCAGATAATTTTGTTGATCTTAGCAAAACAACTATGTCTTTATATTTTATATCTCTTTGAATTTTATTTTTTGTATCATATACTTGAAATTTACTTTCTACCAAATTTTTTATTTTATTCGCTACAAATTGTGCTTCTATTTCTATATCTTCTTTTCTTTCTATTTCTTCTTTTAAATCTTCATCATCTTCTACATCATCTTGTTGTGTTTCAATCTTTAATTCTTCTGCATCTTTTGTTTTTTCTTCTGTTGGTTCAATTTGTATAACATTAATTTCTGCTTTTAAATTTTCACCTGTATCTTTATATTCTGCTCCTAAGTTTAAATATTCTTCTTCTGTATAATTTAATTCTCCAAGTTCTTCACTCATAATTTTAGAAAATATTAAATTTGAAAAATCTAGCACTTCTTTTCTACTTCTAAAGTTTTTAAATAATTGAATCTTTAAATTTTCTTCTTTAGATTTTTGATTTTTTAGTTTATATTTTTTGTATTTATTTAAAAATAAATCTGGTCTTGCTTGTCTAAATTTATAGATACTTTGTTTTACATCTCCTACCATAAAAATATTATTTCCCTTAGAAATTGATGTTAAAATATATTCTTGTACTAAATTACTATCTTGATATTCATCTATTGCTATTTCTTCAAATTTTTCTTGATATCTTTTTGCAATCTCAGTTGGATTACCATTTTCATCTAATAAAATTTTTAAAGCAAAATGTTCAATATCACTAAAATCTACTATATTTTTTTCTTTTTTCTTTTTAGTAAAATTTTCTGAAAATTCTAGTATTAAATTTTCTAATTTTTTTAATATTTGATACATGTGAATTATATCTTTAAAGCTTTCTTTAGAGTCCATTACTAATACTTTTCCTGCTACATCTTTTAAAGAATCTGTTACTTTTTTTCTTGTTTTTTGTGCATTTATTTTTATATCTGTTTTTATTTTTGAATCTATTAACCATTTTCCAAAATCTAATGTATTATAAATTGTATATGCTTTATCCCATGTATCTAAATTTGATTGTAATAGTTCAAATTGTTGTAAATTTCTACTTAACAATTCAAAACTTTTTCTTAATTCTTCAACTGTTGATAAATTTTGAACTTCTCTTTTTAGTTGATATACTCCATCATCAACAATTTCTTTTATCTCTTTTAGCAAAATTTTTCCCCAACTTGTTTTTGAAAAATCTTGACTTATGTCTTCTGGAAAATTAAACATTTCTATTTTTTCATGTAACCATTTTTCTGGATATGGATTACTTTGAATATATTTATAAATGGTAATTATCAAATCTTTTAGTGGTGTATCATCTCTGTACTCTGTATATGTATTAATTAATTTTAAGAAATCTTCATCATTATTTTCATATTTTTCTTCAAATAATTCTTCTAAAACATCTTGTTCCAAAATTTCTATTTCTGTACTGTCTGCTATTCTAAAATTGTTTGATATATCAATTTCAAAAAAATTATTTCTAACTACATCTAAACAAAAAGAATCTATTGTACATATACTTGCCTTATTTAATAATGTAACTTGTCTTTGCAATCTTTCATCTTCTGGATTAACGTCTATTTTCTTGTATATGGCTTTTAAAACTCTTTCTCTCATTTCTGATGCTGCTGCATTTGTAAATGTTACAACTAAAAGTTTGTCTATATCCACTTTTTCATTTATAATTTTATTAATAATTCTTTCAACTAAAACTGCAGTTTTTCCACTACCTGCAGCAGCTGCAACTAAAATATTACTACCTTTTTCATATATTGCTTGTTTTTGTTCTTCAGTCCATTTTACTTCATCTGCCATAAATATCTCCTTTTTTGGTCTATCTGTCTGTCTCTGTCTGGGGTCGGTTCCCAAATCGTCTGGGGTCGGTTCCCAATCGTCCGGGGTCGGTTCTAAAATTGCCATAAAATTGCCAAATCGTTATAATAGTCTTGGTTTTAATTCTAAATAAATTGGTTTTTCTTCTCTTATCATTGTACTTTTTCCATGTCCTGGATATACAATTGTTTCATCTGGTAATAACATTAATTTATTTGTTATTGAATTTATTATGTCTTCAAAAGAACCTGTTGGGACATCTGTTCTTCCCCATGTTCCTCTAAACAATGTATCTCCTGAAAATATTAAATTTTCTGTTTCACAATATAAACATGAGCCTCCTGATGTATGTCCTGGAGTATAAATTACTTCAAATTCTAAATCTCCTATATGCAATAAGTCCTTATCATCTACTCTTGAATCAACTTCAATTGTAACATCATTTAATCCCATATATGTTCTTAATGTTATATTTGAATTTTTTAAATTTTCTGCTGTAATTCTATGTGCAATTATTTTTCCTCCATACTTTTCTTTTAATTCATTAACTCCTCCTATATGATCTCCATGGCAATGAGTTAAATATATATATTTTAATTTTGCTTTTAAAATATTAAGCATTTCAATAATTTTATCAACATCTCCAGCAGGATCTATTACCATTGTTTCTTTTGAATTTTCATCTTGTACAATATAACAATTTGTTACATCTCCAACCCATGTTGAAATCTTTAGTTCTTTTAAAATCATTTTTGTTACCCCTATTCTTTAACTTTATTTTTTCTTTTTACTTCATAAACACTATCAACTTTTTTTATTTCTCTTATTAGTTTATTTAAGCTGTCTAAACTATCTATTTCCAAAGAAACTTCTGTTATTGCAATTCTTTCTTTTGTTGCTTTTGCATTTACTCCTAATAGTTTTATTTTTGAATCATTAATTTTTTGAACAATATCACCTAATAAACCATTTCTATCATTTGCAAAAATTTCTATTTCAACAGAATATGTACTTTTCTTTTCATCATTATACCATTTTACCTCAATAATTCTGTTTTCCTCTTTTAATAATTCTGCTACATTTGTACAGTCTTTTCTATGTACAGATACTCCCCTTCCTTTTGTAATATATCCTATAATTTCATCACCTGGAAGTGGATTACAGCATTTAGAAAGTTTTACTAAGCAATTATCTATTCCTTTTACAATTATTCCAGAATTTGATACTGTTTTGCTTTTTGACTTATTTTCTGTTAATTCTTCTATTTGTTTTTCTATTTTGTTTTCATCTTTATGTTCTTTTCTATATTCTATTAACATTCTTGCAATAATTTTGTTTGCTGATATTGCTCCAAAGCCAACTGCTAAATACATATCATCTAAGGTTTTATATTTATATCTTTCTAATGTTGGATTAATATATTCTACTTTAAATAATTCTGAATAATCTATTCCTATTCTTTTTAATTCTTTTTCTATTGCATCTTTTCCTTTTTCTATATTTTCTTCTTTTTTCTCTTTTTTGAACCATGAATTTATTTTGCTTTTTGCAGATGTACTTTTTACAAATTTTAGCCAATCTAAACTAGGTCCTTTTGAATTTTCTGAAGTTAATATTTCTACAATATCTCCATTTTTAATTGGTGTTATTATTGGAACCATTTTACTATTTATTTTTGCTCCAACCATTTTATTACCAATTTCAGCATGTACACTATATGCAAAATCAATAGGTGTTGCACCTCTTGGCAATACTTTTATTTGTCCTTTTGGTGTAAAAACATAAACTTCATCTTCAAACAATTCTGTTTTTAAATTTTCCAAAAATTCTTGTGGATCTTGCATTTCTTGTTGCCATTCTAATGTTTCCCTAAGCCATGATAGTTTATCGTTCTCAACTTTTACATTTTTTTGTCCTTTTTTGCTTCCATAATTTGCTTCTTTATATGCCCAATGTGCGGCAATACCATATTCTGCAATTCTATGCATATCCCAAGTACGAATTTGTACTTCAAAAGGTGTTCCTTTTTCCCCTAGAAGAGTTGTGTGTATAGATTGGTACATATTTGTTTTTGGCACTGCTATATAGTCTTTAAATCTTCCAGGCATTGGACTATACATTTCATGAACAACACCAAGTGCAGCATAACAGTCTTTTACAGAGTTGACAATTATTCTTAATGCAAATAAATCATATATTTGGTCTAGTGTTTTATTATCTCTTTTCATTTTCCTGTAAATACTATATAAATGTTTTGCTCTACCTGTTACTTCTGCTTCTATGTGTTGTTTTTTTAACTGGATTTTTATGTCTTCCATTATTTTTTGGATAAATTTTAATCTTTCATCTCTTTTTTGTTCTATTCCTTTTACTAATTCCTCATATTCTTTAGGATTTAAATATTTAAAACTTAAATCTTCCAATTCCCATTTTAAAGAATATAATCCTAATCTATTGGCAAGTGGTGCATATAATTGCATTGTTTCTGTAGAAATTGCAATTTGTCTATCTCTTTTTAAATATTCTAGAGTTCTCATATTGTGTAATCTATCAGCCAATTTTATAAGTATAACTCTAATATCTTTTCCCATTGCCAAAAACATTTTTCTGTAATTTTCAACTTGATTTTCCTCTATTGATGCATGTTGAATTTGTTTTAATTTAGTCACACCATCTACCATGTCCGCTATTTCTTTACCAAAATCATTTACTATATCTTCATATGTTACATCTGTGTCTTCAACTACATCATGCAATAGTGCTGCACATATTGTTTTTTCGTCTAATCCAATTTCTGCTATTGTATAAGCAACATTTGTTGGGTGTATAATATATGGTTCACCTGATTTTCTTTTTTGTTCTCCATGTTTTTTTAGTGCATAATTATATGCCTTTAATATTAATTTAGTGTCTGGCCATCTTTTATTTTTCTTAACTTTTTCTAATACATCTTTTATTGTATAATTTGGTACCATATACTTTCCCCCTTTTCTCAAGATATTTTACACTTTTTTTGTATAATTTTAAAGTGTTTTACCAAAATTATATTGATTTCATGATATCTTTTATATTAATTTGAATACTATCAACTCCATTAAAAGAATTTATTTCTAAATTTCCTGCTATATCTACTTTGTCCCCAATTTTATAAATTTCAGATAATTCTCCTAAATTAAAGCCAATTGCATTTACAATGTTTTTATTATCTCTTACAGAAAGTTTTAAATTTTTACCATTGGTTAAAGACCTTATTGATTCGATTTTTAAGTTTTTAAATGCAAATACAGGCATTTTATTAGCTTCTCCATAAGGTTCTAATTCTTTTAAACTTTCTACCATATCTTTATTTATATCATCTAATCTTATTTCAGCATCAACATTTATAATTGGAATAATTTTATCTACATTTTTTTCTTTGGCAATTTTCTCAAACATTTCTTTAAATTGTTCTATTTTATCTTTTTCTATTGAAATACCAACAGCCATAGCATGTCCACCAAATTTTTTTATTGTTTGGTTACACTCCATTAATGCCTCATGTAAATCAAAACCATTTATGCTTCTTCCAGAACCTTTATATTCTCCATCTTCTTCTGATAATAATATACTTGGTTTAAAATATAATTCTGTAATTTTAGAAGATACAATTCCTATAACTCCATGATGCCAACCATTTCCATAAACTACAATTGTGCTATTATTTGATAAATTATTTTTTTCTATTTTTTCAACTGCTTCTTGATAAATACTTTTTTCTATGTCTTGTCTTGTTTTATTATATTCATTTAATTTTGCTGTTAAATCTTTTACTTCATCTATATTTTTTGATAATAATAAATTTAATGCATCTTCTTGATGTCCCATTCTTCCACATGCATTAATTCTTGGTGCAACTCCAAAAGATATTGTAGTAGAATTAATTTTTGAATATCCACAACTTTGTAAAATTTCTCTTAAACCTAAATTTCTTGTTTGTTCAACTAATTTTAATCCTAATTTAACAATTACTCTATTTTCATCTGTTAAAGGTACTATATCTGAAATTGTTCCTACACAAACAATATCTAAAAATTTTAAAAATTCTTTTTCATCTAATCCCATTTTTATACTTAGTGCTTGAATAAGTTTAAATACTACTCCAACACCTGCAAGATTTCTACATTCGTATTTATTGTCTTTTCTCTTTGCATCTACTACAGCTACTGCATCTGGTAAAATTTCGATAGGTTCATGATGATCTGTTATAATTGTTTCTATTCCTAAACTTTTCGCATATTCTATTTCTTCAGTTGCTGTAATTCCACAATCAACAGTTATCATTAATTGGTATCCATTGTCTGAAATAAATTTTATTGCTTCTTTATTTAACCCATACCCTTCATTTAATCTATTAGGTATATATACTCCTATTTGCAAACCTCTTTCTTCTAAGAAACTTTTTAATACCGCAACACTTGTAATTCCATCTACATCATAGTCACCATAAATAATTATTTTTTCACCATTTTCTATTGCTTTTAAAATTCTGTTAATTGCTTTTTCCATATCTGGCATTCCAAATGGATTATAGAAATCACTTCTTTTGGGATTCAAAAATTTAGTAATTTCTGCTTCTGATATAATTTTTCTATTAACAAGTAATGTTGCTAATAATTTGTTTATTTTGTATTTTTCTTGTAGTTCTGCTACTTTTTCTTTATCTGTTTTACATATTTCCCACTTTTTGTTCATTTTAATATCCTTTCTTCTGTTTATTATTTTATTCCATATAACAAAAAATAGCAAGGAAAATCTTGCTATTTTTTGAATTGTTCTTTTGATTATTTTAATTTATTCGTCTATTGGTTCTGTTTCTTCATCAGAATCTGTAGGCATTTCTTCTCCTAGACTCTGTTCAAATGCTTTTGCAAAGTTTTCTCTTACTTTTTTCTCTATTTCATTCATTGTGTCTGGATGTTCTTCTAAATATCTTTTTGCATTTTCTCTACCTTGACTTATTCTTTGTCCATTATAACTAAACCATGCTCCACTTTTTTCTACTATGTCTAGATTTACTGCCATGTCTAATATATTTCCTACTTTTGATATTCCTTTTCCATATAATATATCAAATTCTGCTTCTCTAAATGGTGGGGCAACTTTGTTTTTTATGACTTTTACTCTTACTCTGTTTCCTACAACTTGTCCATCTTGTTTCATCATTTCTATTTTTCTTATATCCATTCTTACTGATGCATAAAATTTAAGTGCTCTACCTCCTGTTGTTGTTTCTGGATTTCCAAACATAACTCCAATTTTTTCTCTTAATTGGTTTATAAATAATAATACTGTTTTTGATTTATTTATTGCTCCTGCAAGTTTTCTTAATGCTTGTGACATTAATCTTGCTTGAAGTCCCATATGAGAATCTCCCATTTCTCCATCTATTTCAGCTTTTGGAACTAATGCTGCTACAGAGTCTACTACTATTACATCTAATGCTCCGCTTCTTACTAATGCTTCTGTAATTTCTAATGCTTGTTCTCCTGTGTCTGGTTGTGATACTATTAAATTATCTATATCAACTCCTAATTTTTTTGCATATACTGGGTCTAAAGCATGTTCTGCATCTATGAATGCTGCTTCTCCTCCCATTTTTTGTGCTTCTGCTATTATGTGTAATGCTAAAGTTGTTTTTCCTGATGATTCTGGTCCAAACACTTCAACTATTCTTCCTCTTGGCACACCACCAATTCCTAATGCTATATCTAAACTTAATGCTCCTGTAGGTATTGCTTCTACCTCCATAGCTTTAAATTCTCCTAATTTCATTACAGATCCTTTTCCAAATTGTTTTTCTATTTGATTCATTGCAACTTCTAGTGCTTTTCTTTTTTCTGCATTTTCACTCATATTTATTTCTTTCCTTTCTAGCTTTATATTTCAAAACTTTTGTTCGATATCTATATTATATCCTTTTTATTTTTTTGTCAAGTATTTTTTTCTAATTTTTTTAGTATTTTTTCAATTAAAATTTATTTTTATATTTAATTCTTATACCAACTTCCTACTGTAGAAAAAATATTATACCAATTTACTGGAATACTTCCTTTTAAAGTCCAATTACTTGCGACTTCATAAAAATTACTATATAGTCCTATATATGGTAATTCATCATTATAAATTTGCCTTATTCTTGTGTATTTTTCTTTAAGCAAATCTTCTTTTGTTATATTTTTTACTTCATTTAAAATTGAATTTATTTCTTCATTAGTATAATTTGCTAAATTTCCTGCTCCAAAAAAAGTTTCTAAATTTGGACTAAGCGATAATGTTACACCTGTTAGTAATATATCATAATTTTTTCTAGTTAAATATGATTCATATTGCCTATCATTAGCTTTTACAACAGTAACATCCATTCCTATTTCTTCTAAGTTCGTTTTTATCATTTCTGCTATTGTAACTCTTGTTTGATTTGATGCTTGAACAACTAAATTTAATTTTATTCTTTTTGTTCTATAATTTATCTTTTTTTGCCATCTATTATATTTATATTCCCATCCATTATTCTGTAAAATACTTATAGCTGTGTCTGGGCTATATGATGAATCTGCTTTTTCACCTTGTAACCAATTTCCATAATCTAAAAAATAATCTTGTACTTTATATTTATTATTATAAATTTGTGAGATAATATTTTCTCTATTTATTGCTCTTGCAATTGCTTGTCTTACTTCTTTATTTGATAATATATCACTTTGTGTATTTATTGCTAAAAAATCAAATTCTCTTCCATTTATTTCTGTTTTATTATATCCTATAGTTCCAATATAATTTTCTATTCCTATGTTATTTGTAGTTATTAAATCAACTTTTCCTAGTTTAAATGCATTATATAGTTCTCCCAAATTTGCATATTTATTTATTGTTATTTTTTCTAAAGTTACTTCTTCTCTTTTATAATTTTCGTTTTTTTCTAATACTATTTTTTCTGCTGAATTTTCTACTATTTTATAACTTCCAGTTCCTACAGGCATGTTATTTTTTTCTGTATATACAAAATCTTGACCCTCAAAATATTTTAGACTTAATATTGGAAATATTAAGTTATATTCAAAAAATGGAATTTCTTGATCTAAAATAATTTGTACAGTATTTTCATCTACTTTATTTACTTCTACTATATTTTTTACATTATCTGAATATATTGAGTTTAGATTTTTTATAGTTTGTATTGTAAATATGACATCATCTGCTGTCAATTTATTTCCATCTGACCATTGTATTGTTTCATCCAGTTTTATGATATATTGGTTTTCTGCTGTTTTGGCCCAATCTTTAGCAAGACATTTTTCTATTTTATATTCATTATTTATTTGTAATATTGGTTCAAAGATTATTTTTGTTAACTCTTGTACTTGTTTATTATTACTTAATAATGGATTTATTGAATCAAATTGAGCCACTCCTAAGTTTATTTCTTTTATTACCTCTTCTTGTGCGTTTTGCACAACTTCTTCTGGCTGATTATTCTTTTCTTCATTTAATTTAAATATAACAAATCCAATTATTCCTATAACAAATAAAATAAAAATATATTTTACAATATTAATTTTCAAAATATCACCCCTTGCTTAGTTATCATACATTATTATTGAGTTTTTTTCAAGTAGATTTTATGATTTTACTAATTATTGCATCTATTAGGCAAAGCCCGATTTGAATTTTCGAATGTAAGCCGGAAAACTCAAAGTGCTAACGATTGTAGCTTTTTATATAATAGGAAAGTATAACTTTCCTATTATATAAAATAAAGAGACAAATTAAAAAATTTGCCCCTTAGTTTTATATTATTTTCTTGATTCTACAATCAATTTTATTCCTGTTCGGTCTTCCCCTTCGACCTCTACTTCTGCAAAAGCTGGTATGCAAACTAAGTCTACTCCTGATGGTGCTACAAATCCTCTTGCTATTGCTACTGCCTTTACTGCTTGATTTAGAGCTCCTGCTCCAATTGCTTGCATTTCTGCTTTGTTTGATTCTTTTACTAATCCTGCTATAGCTCCTGCTACTGAATTTGGATTAGATTTTGATGAAATTTTTAAAACTTCCATTTTTCTTTTGCCTCCTATAATAATTTTTTGTTGCAACTTTTACATTTTGTATTTTACATTATTTAGGAAATTTTGTCTAGTGTTTTTTGGAAATTTTTTGAAATTTTTATTTGATGTTTCGACATTTTTCTAATTTAAGTATTTATAATGTATAAATCTTATTACATATAAATAAATTCAAAGTTAATTTCATTGTTTATAATTTTATTTTTCTATAAATATATTTTACATATATTTTTATCTAATATAAATTCTTTTTATATCTGTAACTTTATTTTTTACATCATCTATATCAAATATAACAGCATTTAAAATACATTCTCCTTCTGCTAATTTATATTTTTCTGGAAGTGCTGTTTCAAATCTTTTTATAGAAGCTTCAGCATCCATTCCAATGACTGAATCTTTTGGTCCTGTCATTCCAATATCTGTAATAAAAGCTGTTCCTTTTGGTAATATTTGTTCATCTGCTGTTTGCACATGTGTATGTGTTCCAAATATACATGTTATTTTTCCATCTAAATATCTTGCCATAGCTATTTTTTCTGCAGTTGCTTCAGCATGAAAATCTATTATTATAATATCTACTTTTTCTTGTAAATCATCCACCATATCTCTGGCTAATAAAAACGGATTTTCTGTTAATATATTTATATCAACTCTTCCTAAAAAATTCATAACTGCTATCTTTTTAGCTTTACATTCATATATTCCTAAACCTTTTCCAACTACTCCTTTAGGATAATTTGCTGGTCTTAATATTTGAGGATTATCAATAAATTTAAAAATGTCTTTTTTTCCCCAAGTATGATTTCCCATTGTAACAACATCTGTTCCAGCCTCTAATATATCATTAAAGTTTTTTTCGTTAATCCCCATTCCTCCGGCTGAATTCTCTCCATTTGTGATTACAAAATCTATATTTTCTGCATTTTTTATTCTTGGTAGTTCTGTTTTTAATTTTCTAACACCTGATTCTCCAACAATATCTCCTACTGCTAAAATTTTCATATTTATCACATTCCTTTCCTAAGTTGCTTTTTTTATTAATTATTTGTTTATTTTAATTTTGGGCTTTATTTCATATTTACGTGTATTATTTTACCATTTCTTAGTTACTTCGTCAAGATAAAAACTTTTATGAATTATTTTAAGTTTTATGAATATATAAAACTATATATATGTTTATAAACTTGAATATTTTAAAAAGAAAGGATTTAAATATGAATACTTACAAATTAGCTATTGTTGGTGCTACAGGTCTAGTTGGTAGGACAATTTTAAAAGTTTTAGAAGAAAAAAATTTTAATAATTTTGAATATACTCTTTTTTCATCTAGTAAATCTGCAGGAACTAAATTAAAATTTATGAATGAAAATTATACAGTAAAGGAATTAAAAGAAAATTCTTTTGATGAACATTTTGATTTTGCTATTTTTTCTGCAGGAGCTGAGACTGCAAAAAAATTTGCTCCAATAGTAGCATCAAAAAACTGTATTGTAGTTGATAATAGTAGTGCTTTTAGAATGGATGACGATGTTCCTCTTATTGTTCCAGAAGTAAATTTTGAAGATATAATTAATCACAAAAATATTATTGCAAATCCTAATTGTTCTACAATCCAAGCAGTTATTGTTTTAAAACCATTAGATGATAAATTTAAAATAAAAAGAATTGTTTATTCAACTTATCAGGCCGTTTCTGGTGCCGGTAAATTAGGATTAGAAGATTTAGAAAATGGTAGAATAAATTTACCAAAACCTCTCATAAAGTTTTCTCATCCTATTTATGACAATTGTTTGCCTCAAATTGATATTTTTTTAATTAATGGTTATTCAAAAGAAGAAATGAAAATGATAAATGAAACAAGAAAAATATTAGGTCATCCATTTCTTCCAATTACTGCCACATGTGTTCGTGTTCCTGTATCAAATTGCCATGGAGAAAGTATAAATATTGAATTTGAAAATGATTTTTCAATAGAAGAAATTACTGATATTTTAAAGTCTTCTCCAGGAATTATTGTCTTAGATAATATAAATAATGAAGAATATCCTTTTAATACTATTGTTAATGGACATGATGAAGTTTTTGTTGGTAGAATCAGAAAAGATTTTAGTAGGAAAAATTGTCTAAATTTATGGGTAGTTGCAGACAATTTGCGAAAAGGTGCTGGGACTAATGCTGTTCAGATTGTTGAAAAGTTAATTAAAAGCTTTTGATTTTTTCTACAAAAAATTTTATTAAAGGAAGGGGTCTTATAAATGAAAAAAAGTTTATTTACAGGTGTTGCAACAGCTTTAGCAACTCCTTTTTCTCAAAATGGTATTAATTATAAAGAGTTTGAAAATTTTATAGATATGCAAATCAATTCTGGAATAAATGCTCTAGTTGTCTGTGGTACAACAGGCGAAGCTTCTACATTGACAAATGAAGAAAAAACAGAATTAATAAAATGTGCTATCTCTGTTTGTAATAAACGTGTTCCTATAATTGTAGGAACTGGCTCTAATAATACATCTCAAGCAATAGATAATTCTATTTTAGCAGAAAAACTAGGAGCAGATGGTCTTCTAGTTGTTACTCCTTATTATAATAAAACAACTCAAGATGGATTAATTGAGCATTATAAAGCAATTTCAGAATCTACTTCTTTACCTATTATTTTATATAATGTTCCTAGTAGAACTGGCATGAATATATTACCAGAAACTTGTTTCGAACTTTCTAAAATTGATAATATTATTGGTATTAAAGAAGCAAGTGGAAATATTTCTCAAGTTTCTAAAATTTCTAGTTTATGTGGAGATGATTTTTCTATATATTCTGGAAATGATGATCAAATTGTTCCCATTTTGTCTGTTAAAGGTAAAGGTGTTATTTCTGTATTGTCAAACATTAATCCTGAATTGGTTTTAAATATTACAAATGCTTTTTTTGATGGAGATTTGAAGAAATCTTGTTATTATCAATTAGAAGCTCTTCCAATAATTGAAGCATTATTTAAAGAAACAAATCCAATTCCTGTTAAACAAGCTTTAAATTTACTTGGATTTAATTTTGGAGAACCTAGACTCCCTCTTATAAAATGTTCTGAAAATTTAAAAAATGAATTAATTAAATTAATTTCTAGAAATATTTAAATATTAAATTATGAAAATACATAAACACACTATTTTAAGTGCATTTGTTAAGACAAAGACTTTTTATATAATAGTAAACAATAGTGGGCTTCTTTAATATTATCTCTGTTCATAACATTTTGAAGCCCACATCATTGTATTGTTCATGGATTATCTAAAGTTTTTATTGTTCTGATGAATTATTTTCTATTTTAGAATCTTTCTCATTATCTTCTTTTTTATCTACTAAATCTTTCATAGTTAAATTAATTCTACCTTGGTCATCAATTTCTATTACTTTAACAGGAACTTTATCTCCAACTTTTACATAATCAGAAATATTTCTTACATGTTCTTTAGAAATTTTAGAAATGTGTACAAGTCCTTCTTTTCCTCCTCCAAGGTCTACAAATGCTCCAAATGAAGTTGTTCTAACTACTGTTCCATAATAAATTTCACCAACTTCTATAACTCTAGCTATATCTTCAATAATTCCTAAAGCTTTTTCTGCCATTTCTTCTTCTGATGAATATATAAATACTTGTCCATCATCTTCAATATCAATTTTTACACCTGTTTCATCAATTATTTTGTTAATTGTTTCTCCACCTTTTCCTATAACATCTTTTATTTTATCTACATGTATTTGTGTTGTTATAATATGTGGTGCATATTTTGATATTTGTTCCCTTGGCTCAGATATAACTGGTTTCATAATATTATCTAATATATATTGTCTTGCAGTTTTTGTTCTTTCAAAAGCTTCTTCAATTATCTCATATGATAATCCATCTATTTTTATATCAACTTGAATTGCTGTTATTCCTTTTTCTGTTCCACCAACTTTAAAGTCCATATCTCCAAAGAAATCTTCTAATCCTTGAATATCTGTTAACATTATATAATCATCTGGATTGTTAGGGTTTGTTACAAGTCCTGTTGAAATTCCTGCTACCGGTCTTTTTATTGGTACTCCTGCATCCATTAATGCTAGTGTACTTCCACATATACTTGCCTGAGATGTAGAACCATTTGAAGATAATACTTCTGATACGACTCTTATTGAATATGGAAATTCTTCTACTGATGGTAGTACTGGTACTAATGCTTTTTCAGCTAAAGCTCCATGTCCTATTTCTCTTCTTCCTGGTCCTCTAGATGTTCTTGCTTCTCCTACACTGTATGGTGGAAAATTATATTGATGCATATATCTTTTTGCTGTTTCTGTATCTATTCCATCTAATTCTTGTTCTTCACTCTTCATACCAAGAGTTACTACAGACATTACTTGAGTTTGTCCTCTTGTAAATAATGCACTTCCATGTACACGTGGTAATAATCCAACTTCACATGATAATGGTCTAATTTCATCTAATGCTCTTCCATCAACTCTTTTATGTTCATAAAATATCATTTCTCTAACACATTTTTTTTCTAATTTATAAATTGCTTCTCCAACTTCTTGTTTTCTCTCTTCAAATTCATCATCATTTAATTTTTCTGCTATATCTTCTTCAATTTTTTCTGTTAATTTAGAAACATTATTATCTCTTGTATCTTTATCAACTTCTTGAACTGCATCTTTCATGTCTTCTGTATAATTTCTTTCAATATAATCATATAAATCTGGATCTACTGCAAAAGATTTGTATTCAAATTTTGGTTTGCCTATTTCGTCTTTCATTTTTTGAATGAATTTGCATAATTTTTTTATTTCTTCATGTCCTTTTTTGATTGCTTCTAACATTATATCATTTGGAACTTCATTAGCTCCTGCTTCTATCATAGCAATCTTTTCTTCAGTTCCTGCAACTGTTAAATTTAAATCACTTATTTTTCTTTGTTCTTCTGTTGGATTTATCACAATTTCTCCATTTACTAATCCTACATTTACTGCTGCAGTTGGTCCTCCAAATGGAATATCAGATATTGATAATGCTGCTGATGCTCCAATCATCGCTGCTACTTCTGGTGAATTATCTTGCTCAACACTTAACACTGTTGCAACAACTACAACGTCATTTCTAAAATCTTTTGGAAATAATGGTCTTAGTGGTCTATCTATTGCTCTAGATACTAATATTGCTTTATCACTTGGCTTTCCCTCTCTTTTGGTATATGAGCCTGGTATTTTTCCTACAGAATACATTTTTTCTTCAAAATCTACTGATAATGGGAAAAAGTCTATTCCTTCTTTTGGCTCCTTTGACGCTGTAACATTTACCATTACAACTGTGTCTCCATATTTTACTAATACACTTCCATTTGCTAATCCTGCAAGTTTTCCTGTTTCTATTACTAGTTTTCTTCCTGCTAATTCTGTTTCATAACTTTTAAACATATTTTTCCTCCTTTTTATAGACTTTCATGTCTTTTATTATTATATTTTTTACACCTATTTAGTAAATATGTATTTTTGTAATCTCATTTTGGAAATTTAAGTATTTACATATTTTTTAGTTTTAGCAAATATGTATTAGATTGTAACCTCTATAATATTCTCTATATATAAAAAACATTATACAAGCTACCTCTCTAAATACATATTTAACTATTTTTTATATAATATTATTATATATAATTTCCATGTTATATATAAAGCTATTTTGGGTTTAGATTAAATAATTTTTTAATAATTATATTAAATATAAAATTATAAAAAGAGACGTAAGCCATATTGCACACGCCCCTATTATTTTAAATTATTTTCTTAATCCTAATTTTTCAACTAAAGCTTTGTATGCTTCTTGATCTTTTTTTGCTAAGTAATTTAATAAATTTCTTCTTTTTCCAACCATTTTTAACATTCCTCTTCTTGAATGGTTGTCTTTTTTATGAACTTTTAAATGTTCTGTTAATTCATTAATTCTTTCTGTTAAAAGAGCAATTTGAACTTCTGATGAACCTGTATCTTTTTCATCTCTTTGAAATTCTTTTATAATTTCTTGTTTTCTTTCTACTGTCATTTTTTAACACCTCCTATTTTATTTCTCCTTATACCGAGCTCTAATAATAGGTGTCTTTTATTAGGCTAAGTTAAAGGAATATTTTTAACATATTTATTGTACTATATTATTGACTAAAAATCAAGTATTTTAACAAATTTTTCTATTTCTTGTTAAGTATTTAACACATTATCTTAAATTATATCTCTTTTATTAAAACTATCATACATTGTAACTAGCATTAAAAATGCACAAATTCCTATAACTGCCAAAGAAAATCCTAATGTTGTTGAAGTTGCAAAATTTGTTCCAAACATCATACTTGTCATATCAGTTGCATTTGGAAATATTTTTGTAGTTAAGTTTAAATTATTAAATGGTATAAATCTTACCCAATCTTTTGTTATAAATTGATTTAAAATTTGCATTGCTATTCCATTACCTATATATAATGCAACACTGAAACTTACAGCCACTGCTGTATTTCTTGTAATTGTTGATAACATGACTGCAAATAAAGCAAATAATGTAATTGGTATTGCTTTTACAAAATAAAATTCAATAGTATATAATGTATTTCCAATTTCTTTAACTTCTCCATTTTTACAATATAAATAAGTTTCCCCTTCTTGTGCAAAAAATACATTTGCTATTAAAACACTTACTAGTGAAGTTATTAAAACCAAAATTATTATGTAAAATAATATAGATAATAATTTTGCAGTCATAATTTTCCATCTTTTATTAGGTGTTAATGCCCAAAATTTTATAGTTCCTGTAGATATTTCATTAGAAATTGTTCCACCAGCAATTACTATAATTACTATAGATATTACTGCTATTGAGAACATTGGTGCCAATAACTCAAATCTTAACCTATAGTTGGAATTAGATCCTGTATTTGAATCTGGAATATTATGTTCTAATCTATATATATTTAATTTTATTGAATCTTCTAAATCCTGTTTTTCTTCCACTTTAAGTAATTTACTAGTTTCTTTATTTATTCCTGTTCTTAAACTATATTGTGCACTCTTTATTTTTTCTATAACAGTCATTTTCCAATAAGATTCTTGATTATAACTTTTACCTATTTCGTATTTTTCTTTTAAATCTAATATTGTTAAATTATCACTATATTCTTGTTCAGAAATTGTTGCATTATCTAATTGTTGTTTTAACTGCTTTTTTTGATATTCTATATATTTATTAAAATCTTTATTTTTCAATATATCTAATAATTCTTCTACATCCTGACCATTCATTTTTTGTTCTACAATATATGTAGTTAGCTCATTTTCCCATGAATTAGAATATGGTCTAATATTATATTCTAAATATAATTTATTTACTTCTAAATTTCTTTCAAAATTTAATCTTGATTCTTCATCTAATTTTTCATTTTCTAACTGAGATTCAAAATACTGTATTTCTCTTTCCAAATCTTCTTTTTCATATTCAACTTCTATATTAGAAATTAACGTATTTTCTTCAGTTTTTTCCATAAATTTCACAAGTGCAAGTACAGCAAATAACGATAAAATAATTGCGACTATCATTATTTTAGTTGATAATTTTTTCCATATTTTTATATTTTCATCTATAAATAATTTAATTATTTTCATTTTTACCTCCTTCTGTAGCATCAAAAAATATTTCTTCAAGCGTATGGTTTTTAGGTATAACTGCTTTTATTTCAACATCAGAAACTGCCAATTCTTTAACTACCTTAGGTAATTTTTCTGTTTGAATGAAAATATTTATTATTTCTTTTTCTACAATAGGATCCAATTTAAATTTTTCTTTTAAAATTTTTACTGTCTTGTCGATATCTTTTACTCTTAATTCTACTTGTTCTATTATTTCTTCACTTTGATTAGTTATTTCTTCAACTTTTACAATTTTACCATTATCTAAAACTGCAACTTTATCACACATTTGTTGCATTTCTGCAAGTATATGTGATGATACAAATACTGCAACACCCTCTTTATGTGCAACTTGTTTTAAAATATCTCTTAATTTTTTTATTCCTGCTGGATCTAGTCCATTTGTTGGTTCGTCTAAAATTAATACTTTTGGTCTATGTAATAATGTTAATGCTAATCCTAATCTTTGTTTCATTCCTAATGAATATTTTCCTACTTTATCACATTCTCTGCCATTTAATTCAACTAGTTTTAACACTTCATCAATTCTTTTTTTATCTATGTTCCTTAATCTTGCATGAAGTTTTAAATTATCTATTCCCGACATATATCTATACATATCTGGATTTTCTACAATTCCTCCTATATATTCCATTGCTTGTTCAAATTGTTTCTTGGTATCAAAACCATTTACTTTTATAATTCCAGAATCACTATCTATTAGATGTAAAATTATCTTTATTGTTGTTGTTTTTCCTGAACCATTTGGACCTAAAAAGCCATAAATTTCTCCTTCTTTTACATTCAAACTGATATTGTCTAATACTTTTCTTCTTCCAAATGTTTTGCTAACATTTTTTAATTCTAATACAATTTTTGACATATAGTTCCCCTTTCATTTTAATATAAAAACATATTAGATGACTCTTGATAATAGTTTAAATTTGAATATACTATCTTCCATAAACCATCTATTTTTTGTAAAGTTATTTCTTCTCCATATATTGATTGTATATTTTCTTTTTCTTCTTCTGTATTGGTTTCTAAATTCATTTGTTTATAGGATGTATTTAAATTTGATGAAAAGTTTACAATTACTTGATCTCCATCAAATTCATATTTTGTTATTTTTTCTATGGTTTTATTACATTTTGTTGTTATTTTATTTTCATTAGCTTGTTTAAGTGTTTCATATATAAATTGTGATTGTATATCAATTGCATCTTGATTATCTATCATTACTTTTTTTAATTCATTATTTATATTTTCTTTAAGTTTATTTTCATCTTCTTGTGTTAAATTTTGTGAATATTCCTGTAAATCTTCTGGTAGAATTATTAAACTATCAACCATCTTAATATATTCATTACAGGCTGTTTTTATTGCTGTTTTATCTATTTCTCTTTGTCTTTCTACTTGTTCTAAATATATAATTAATATAACCACTACTATAATTGTTAAAATTAATCCTTTATTTATTTTTTTCCATATTTTCATTAAAAATTCCATTCCTTTCTAAGGTACACTATATAGTATACCATTTTATTTTTTAATAATTTATGCATTTAAAATATCTAAAACGTCTTGATCTTTTTTGAGTTCATCATCTAAAAACTCATAACAGTTTTTATTTACTTTCATAGCAGTTAAGGCTATTTCTTTATCTGCTCTAAGTCTTTTACTGGCATATTTTATTATAATAGGCTTATTCGTTACAGCAAGCATTACAACTTCTTTATCATCTCGCATTTGTTGAGTTGCAAAATATAAAATTTGTCCTGTTTTATTTAATCCAGACATTAATAATTCTTTATCATCAAGTAAACTTTCTTTTGCATAGCAATATGTCCAGCCTACTTCACTTACAGAATCATATACTACATCTCTATCTGCTTTTAGTCTATCACTTACATATTCTAGTGCTTCTGGATTATTATGTATTGCTATTAATGCTATTTCTTTATCGTCTTTCATTTCATCTCCAGCAAAATCTAATAATCCGCCTTCCTTTGAAACCGCTTCTTTTACATATTCTCTGTTATGTGCATTTTCTCTCATTTTTGTAACTTCTATTCTTTCTGGCATTTTTTCCCCTTTCTATCTTTTTTGCTTAGGAAACAATATGAAATTTTTATTTTCGGAACTCAAATTTATTTTCAAAAGAAGTGTATTTTCTTTGCTTAAACTAATTAAAAAAATTTGAGTGTTCCTTTTGCAAAAAATGATATAATTACTTTTTCGTTGTAATTATATCATTTTATCTTTTGTTTTGCTATAAATATTTTATTAATATTTCTTAAATAATTCTTATGATACTTTTTTGTTTCTAAGTTCACTTGCATATTTTAGTGTTACTTCATTTATTTCTCCAGATGATATTCTTGCAATTTCTTGTAATACTTCTTGTTCATTTAATAATTTTACTTTTGTTGATGTTCTTTCATTTTCTACTTTTTTGCTTATAAAATAGTTGTAGTCTGCTGTTGCTGCTATTGTAGCTAAATGTGATATACATAATACTTGATGATTTTTTGATATACTTTTCATTTTATCAGCAACTGATTTTGCTGCTTTTCCACTTATTCCTGTATCTATTTCGTCAAATATTAGTACTGGCATATTGTCAACTTCTGCTAACACTTTTTTGATTGCAAGCATTATTCTTGACATTTCTCCTCCTGATGCAATTTTTGTAAGTTTACATTCATTTTCTCCGATGTTTGTTTTTATGAATATTTTTACTTCATCTTTTCCGTCTTCAAAAAATTCGTTTTCTTTGAATTCTACTTTTACATTTATTTTTGCATTTTTCATCTCTAGTTCTAATAATTCTTTATTGATTTTTTCACTTAATTTTTTGGCATATTTTTTTCTTATTTCACTTATTTGTGTTCCTATTGTATTTAATGAATTTTCTAATTCTAATTGTTCTTTTCTTAGTTTTTCATTATATTCTTCTACATTTTCTATTTTGGTAATTTCTTTTTCAACTTCTTCTGCATAGTTTAAAATTTCTTGAATATTATTTCCATATTTTCTTTTTAATTCATATATTGTGTCTAATCTTGTTTCTACATTTGTTCTTTCTTCTTCATCAAAATCTATATCTTCACAATATGAATTTATGTCTCTTGATATTTCTTGCATTCCATAGTATATGTTTCTTAAATCTTCTATTGTTTGGCTATATTTGGTATCTATTTCTTCTATTTTTTCTAGTGCTCTTACTGCTGTTCCTATACTATCAATTGTGTTCTCTCCTACTGCTTGTGATGCTTCTCCTAAATTTTTTGCTATTTTTTCTGAGTTCATCATTATTTTTCTTTTTTCTTCTAGTTTTTCTTCTTCTCCATTTTTTAATTTGGCTTCTTTTATTTCATTTAATTGGTATCTTAATAAATCTAGCTTTCTTTGTTTTTCTTTTTCATCTCCATAATTATTTTTTAATTCTCTTTTGATTTCATTATATTTCATGTATTTTTCACTATATGAGCTTTTAAGTTGAATTATTTCTTTTCCAATGAAATTATCTAGATATTTTATGTGTGTGCTATTGTCAAATAATTGTTGATTTTGATTTTGACCATGTATTTCTATATAATTGCTCATAAATGTTTTTAATTCATTTACTGTAACTAGTCGTCCGTTAATTTTACATGAGTTTCTTCCATTACTGTATATTTCTCTTTCTATTATTATGTTTCCATCTATTGCATTAATGTCTTGTGGCTCGTACATACATATTTCTATATAAGAATAGTTTTCTCCTTTTCTTATCATTTCTTTTGAGAATCTTCCACCACATATTATTTCTAAAGAGTCTATTATTAGTGTTTTTCCTGCTCCTGTTTCTCCTGTTAATACATTCATTCCATTGTTTAAGTTTATTTCTAAATCATCTATTATTCCAATATTTTTTATGTGTAAGTTTGTAATCATAAAAATACTCTCCTTTCAGATAAACAAATATCTGTTCGAAGAGTATTATATATTTTATTTGAATTTTTGTCAATATTTTTGCGAACTTTTTTTCGTTAAATTTTTAAATTTAATTTTAAATGTTAATTTTTATATTTATATAATTTTAATATTATTTCACATATGTATTTAACTTTTTATATCTTATATAGAATATTGCTGTTCCTAATGACATGACTACAAATATAATTATTATGTTTTTAATACCTGTTTTTGGTATGTCCTCTTTGGCTGTTGTTGTGTCTCCATTTCCTGTTGTATTCCCATTATTATTTGTATTGTTTGAATTATCTCCAATGTTTGTATTTGAATTGTTATCTGAATTTTGATTGTTGTTTGTATTATTGTTTGAGCCATTATTTTGGTTATTATTTGAGTCGTCATCTGAGTTATCATTTTTATTGTCATTTGCGTTATCATCTGGATTGTCGTCTGGGTTATCATCTGGGTTGTCATCTGGATTGTCGTCTGGGTTGTCATCTGGGTTATCATCTGGATTGTCATCTGGATTGTCATCTGGGTTATCATCTGGATCTTGGTCTGTATCAGAATATTTAATTGTAACCTCATTTGTTGTATTATCATCTATTGTTGCTGGTACAATTTCTATTATATCACCATCTTCTAATTTATTTACTATTACTTCATATGATATTGTTATTTCATCAGATACATTTACTGTAATTCCATTTTCTAAAGTTTCTTCAGTTATAGGATTACCATTATCATCTACTGCTACATCTCCATCTATTTTGATACTTCCATCTATAAATGTTGTTCCTTCTGGAATTGTGTCTTTTACATCTACATCTTTTGGTGTTGTTCCATCATTTTCTATTTTTATTGTAATTTTTATTTTTTCTCCTTCAACAACATAATCATTACCATATTCTGTTTCTATTTCTTTTGTTTGGGTTATTTTTCCATCATCTTCTAGACGATTTTCTACATAATTATAAGTTACTTCATTTGTCTGTATATCATCTACTGTTGCTATATTAGTAATTTTATCTCCATCTTCTAAATCGTTTACTGTTACTATAAAACTTAATATTGTTTCTCCTGGTTTATTACTTCCTACAGCTTTTCTTGGCACTAAAATGCTTATTCCTTTTTCTAAATCTTCTGCACTTAATAATAATCCTTGTTCATTTTTTAATGCCTTTTCATCTAGTTCTATACTTCCATCTACTAATGTTGTTCCTTCTGGTATTATATCTTTTAATATTACTTCTTTTTCTATACTTCCAGCATTTTTCATTATTATACTGTATGTTATTCTTTCTCCATATACTACATAATTCTTTTTAAATTGTGTTTCTGCTATTTTATCTGCTGTTATTGATGATCCTCCATATTTTATTGTTGTAGTATTTGTTGTATTTCCATCTACTGTGGCTGTATTTGTTATTTCTGTTTCATCTTCTAGTTCTGCATTTACTGTTACTTCAAAACTTATTGTATAATTTGTTGTTTCTTCTGGTACACTTACCGTTAATCCATTTTCTAAATCTGAGATTGTTGCATTGCTTCCATCTTCTTTTGTATATGTTGTATTATTTACTTTTAAACTATCTTCTACATATGTTGTTCCTACTGGTATTTGGTCTTTTACTATTAATTCTAAAGGCACTAGTCCTATATTACTTATATTTATCTTATATGTTATTTTTTCTCCACTTGTTACATAATTTTCTCCTTTTTCTGTTAACATTGATTTTGAATAACTTAATATTGGTTCTCCATATGTATTAAAATATATTAATTGTACATTATTTGTTTCTTTTTCTTCTGTTTCTTGTGATATTGTTATATCTTGATATGTAGCTTTATTATCAATTATTTCGCCTTTTTCTAATTCTTGTATTTTGACCTTAAATGATAGTGTAGAACTACTATCTTTTGCTATAGGAACATTTATTCCATTTAATAAATCTTCTTCTGTATATGTTGTTTCTTCATCATTTATTTTTATACTGTTTTCTACAAAAGTTGTTCCTTCTGGTACAGTATCTTTTATTAATGTTGTTCCATCTACTGTTCCAGTATTTGTTGCTGTCATTGTATAAATTATTTCTTGATTTTCTATTACATATGTTATTCCTCCGGCACTTGGATTCTCTGGCATTATATCTCCATAATCTTCTCCCATGTCTATTCTTTGTTCTTTTGATACATCTATTTTGGTCCATTGTGCTGTTAATGTGTCGTCTGTTTCTGCATCTTCTCCAAATGTGTATATTGCATCTTCTGTTAATGATGACATACTTCCACTGTTTCCTGTTTGTGTCCATCCTGCAAAGTTGTAGCCTGGTCTTGTTGGTAATGGTATATCTACCTCATCTTTATATTCTCCTACAATTGTTGATACTTCTGATGAATCATTCCATGTTCCTCCATTTGGATCTACATATAAATTATGTGGTTCTATATCTATAACTGTTACAGCAAAATTTGTTAGGTTAAATTCTCCTATTGCAGGGCAACTATGTGCATAATGATTTGTAAAAAATCCAAATCCTTCTCCTACTTCATCATCTTCTGAAATTTCAATTGTTTCATTAATATTTGTTCCTGTAACAACTATTTGAGTTGGATTAGATGTTACTGTCATGCTACCAGATTGTGGTAAATCTAAACATTTTACTAATGTTCTATCAATTGTTTTACTTTCATTTGAGTTTAATATATATGAAAATTTCCAAATACTTCCTAATCTATATACTCCTGGGAATGGAAAATTAGGATCTATTACTTGCCACTCTGCCTTTGTATTATTAAAACTAATCATATATCCTTTTAATGTATCGCCATCTTTTTTTACTCTTAATAATACTCCTGCCGCATTGAAACTATCTCCATAGTCAACATTATAATCAAAACTAAAAATTTGCTCTTGATGACTTTCTGGAATTATATATATTGCATTTTTTCCTGGTAGTGATGAATTTCCAGTCATATGTACAGTTTTTCCATTATCTTCTATTGTTATAGAACCAATTCTTGTATTTACATCTTGTTGCCAATCAAATTGATCTATTGTTTGTGTTATTTCATTTTTTGCAACATCTCTACCAGCAATAATTGATTTTGTATTTTCTAAATTATTTTTTGAAATTGCTTGTGCACATAAAGCAATTATTATTAATACAATTGCTATTATACTAACAGCTATAAATATTTTTCTTTTTAGTTTATTTGTTCCATAAATCATGAACTTTTCCCTCCTATTTTCGTTAATTTTAATGCATGATTAGATATATTTTAAATTATTTATATATAATTTAATTTAATAAAATTTTTATTGCACTCTCTCAAGTATATTTTATACTAGTACAAAATTTTTTTCAATAAAATTACAAATTTCTTATATTAAATTTTTATTACATGAATATTACATAAATAAAAATTTTATAAACTTATAAATTTTTCAACTTAAATTCTAATCCTGTATTTCTTTTTTTACTATCTACATTATTAATCATATAATCAACTACTTTGTCATTTCCTATTACTATAAGAAGTTTTTTGGCTCTTGTAATTCCTGTGTAAAGCAAATTTCTAGTTAAAAGCATTGGCGCAGCTTGTGGTATAACCATTATTACAACATCAAATTCACTTCCTTGTGCTTTGTGTATTGTTATGCAATAACTATGTTCTATTTGTTCTAAGTCATTAAATTCATACCAACATACTTTTTCGTCATCAAATTTTATTCTAATATTTTTTTCTTTTTCATTTATATTTGTTATTGTACCTGTTTCTCCATTAAATACACCATTTCCAACTTCTAGACTTTCTCCGTCTTTTCGTTCCCAATACATGTCATAATTGTTTTTGGTTTGCATTACTCTATCTCCTATTCTAAATGTTGCTCCCATACTTACCTTTTCTGTTTCTCCTTCTCGATGTGGATTTAATTCTTGTTGTAATGCTTTATTTAATTCTTTCGTTCCTAACATCCCTTTTTTGGTTGGTGTTAAAACTTGTATATTTTCGAAAAAATCATAATCTCCAAATTTTTTTAGTCTTCCATTACATAATGATAAAACTTGTTCTAAAATTTTTTCTGGATTGTTTTCTTTTATAAAGAAGAAATCTTCTTTTGGATTTTCTTCTAAGTTGGGATCATCTTTTTGAATAAATTTATTTCCTTCATTTACTCTATGTGCATTTACTATAATTTTACTTTTTGCAGCTTGTCTAAAAATTTGATTTAAATGTACTGTTGGTATTTTTTGAGATGTTATTATGTCTTTTAATACACTTCCTGGTCCTACTGATGGCAATTGGTCTGTATCTCCAACAAGTATTAATTTAGTGCCTAAATAAATGCAACTTAGTAAATAATTCATTATAAACATGTCTACCATTGAAACTTCATCTACTATTATGATATCTGCATCAATTGGTGCTCCTTCATATTCTTTTTCTTTTTTATAAAAATTGTCTTCATCTACTTTTCCTATTTCTAATAATCTATGTAATGTTGAGGCTTCTTCTCCTGTTGTTTCTGTTATTCTTTTTGCTGCTCTTCCTGTTGGTGCACATAATACTATTTTATATTTTTTTTGTTTGTAAATTTCTATTATACTTTTTATTATTGTTGTTTTTCCTGTTCCTGGTCCACCTGTAATTATTGTTACATTATTGTCATTTATCATTTTTATTGCTTCTTTTTGCTTTTCTGATAATAACATATCTGTTTTTTCTTCTATTAATTTTAATTCCTTTTCTATATTATTAAATTTTTTGGTATTTTTTGCTTCTTTTAGTTTTATTAATCTTTCTGCTATTTTCTTTTCTGCATCATAAAAAGTATAAAGATATACCCATTGCTGATTATCTCTATCTTCTATAACTATATCATCATTTACTTTTAATGTTATTAATCCTTCTTCTATAACTTCTTTTGAAACACCTAGTAATTGTTTTACATATTCAATTAAGTTTTCTTTTAATGTGCAACAATGTCCATTATAAGTTATTTTTATTAATGCGTATTTAATTCCGCTTTTTATTCTTTTTTGGTTTTCTTTTTCTATGCCAAGCTTAATTGCCATTTGGTCTACTTGGTTAAAATCTACTCCTCTTGATATGTCTATTAATATATATGGATCTGCTTCTATTTCTTGTATTGCATTTATTCCTAATAGATTATAGACCTTTTTGGCACTTTCTGCTCCAATTCCGAATTTTTCTAAAAAGCCAACAATTTGCCACACTTCCCAGTTTTCAATAAAACTTTCTGAAATTTCTTTTGCTTTGTCTTTTGTTATTCCTTTTATTTGTGATAGCTTTTCTGGCTCATATTTTAATACATGTATTGTTTCTTCTCCAAACAGTTTTACTATTTTTTTGGCTGTTGCAGGACCTACACCTTTTATATTTCCACTTGATAAATAGTTCTCTAGTGCTCCTAATGTTCTAGGCATTATTTTTTCAAATGTTTCTATTTTAAATTGTTCTCCATAGTCTTTGTGTTCAACAAATCTTCCAATAATTTTTAGTGAATCACCTTTGTTTATAAATGGTAAATATCCTACAATTGTAAATTGTTCTTCTTCTGTTTCGAATATTCCAACTGTGTAACTATTTACTTCGTTTTGATATATTATTTCTGCTAATACTCCTTCTTTTTCTTCCAAGTTTTAACCTCTTTTCCGTTTTTTATATTTATTAGTGTATCACAGTTTTTTCATATTTTCAATTAGTATTAAAATTTTGTTATGTAAATAATTTTTTATATCAAAATTTTATTACTTAATTTTAAATAATTTACTACTTCAATACATAAAAGCTCTAAATTTGCAGTAATAACGAATAAAAAAGTATAAAATAAAAAACATAGAAAAATCAAGAAAAAACAGCTATGTTTTTTTGGAAAAAAATAACTTTTTCGCACAAAAAGATGATAAAATATAAGTGAAAAAATACGAAAGAAGGTGGTATATATGAAAAAGGAATTTTCAGAAAATACAACCGAAGTATTTGCAAAAACAATATTTCACTATGTACCAGAAATACTAAAGTATATAGATGAAATAAAAGAACCGAGGAAAAGACATGAATACTCAATGAGATATTTGATAATGTCAGAAATGTTAATGTTTTTGAGTGAAGGAAAATCACAAAGATTTACAGAAACAGCATTTGAAGAAACAAAGTATTTAGAGAATATTAGTAAGATAACGAAAGAAAAAATAGAAAAGATACCAGATGCAGAAATATACACAAATGTATTTTCAAGAATAAAAAAAGAGGATATAGAGGAATTTCAATACAAAATTAATTACAAAATGATAAGAAATAAAATATATGAAGATTCAAAAATATTAGGAAAATATAATTTAGTATTAGATGCAACAAGATTCCAAAAAGCACATTATGAAATAAATGAAGAGTGGTTAAAAGAGACAATAGAAGGAAAGACAATATGTTATTTATCTATGTTAGAGCTAAAATTAATCGCAAATAAAATGGCAGTATCAATAATGAATGAAATGATAAAGAACAAAGATAGAATGAAAGAGTATGAAACAGAAGCAGATATATTAAATAAAAGTGAAGAAGAAATAAAACAAGATTGTGAACTAAACGCATCAAAAAGATTACTACCAAAGTTTAAAAAGAGTTATCCTAGATTACCAATAAGGAT
>CALYAA010000001.1 GCA_944393385.1 uncultured Clostridia bacterium | reverse complement strand
CATAGTTTTTAGATAATCTCCAGAAGTAATCTTTAAAAATTTATTATACTTTTCAGGACATTCTTCAAATCCCTCTAACTTTCCATCATCTGAAATTCCTATAACTAAAGTTCCACCACTAGCATTAGCAAATCCGGCTATATGATTTGCCAACTCTTTTATATCTTTTTTAGCACTTTTTCTATCAAAAAATTGATTTTCTTTTTCATTACACATATATTCAATAGTTAATATAGAATTAATTTTAGAACCTTCCATTGATTTTCTCCTTTATATTTTTTACTTCCATATTATATCATGCTTTTCTATTTTCTTCCATATATATTTGCATTTTTTACTTCTTTGGTTTTATAGACATATATTTTATTAATTGTAGGACAAAATCAATTTTTTTCCGACAATTAGTTTAATTTTTTTATAAATTATATCATTTATTATAAACTTTTATTTAGTTTTAATTCATTGATATTAAACTTTTAAAATATATTTTTGTTTTAAACAACAATTATATTCTTCTAAATTTTAAACTTTAACAATATACAATTTATATTTGTATAGTTTTGTTGATATCTAAAAAAGATTTAAACCATAATCTTTTTATAAATATTATAAAGATTATGGTTTACTTTTTTTCTATATTAATCATTTTAATTATTGTTCTTTATGGTTCTTTGTTTAACGAATTGTGCCAAAAGCATTTATTCGTTTTTTGAAACCGTTGAGGCTGTAAGGAAAGAGTTTTCAATATTGTGTCATTTACTGTGTCCTGACATTTTCTCTCTCCTCCTTTTAATTTTTTCTTTTATTTATGGTTACTTCCACCTTATAAAACTTACTTTGTTCAGTTTTTATTTTAACAAAAAATTCTTATTTATTTTATCACACTCCTTTTTTATTATAAATTTTAAAAAAAGCAAGTAATATTTAACTACTTGCTTTTTTATATTATTCACTTCTTAATGCTAGAACTGGATCTTCTTTTGCAGCTTTTCTAGAAGGAAGTATTCCTCCAATTAATGTTAATGTTATACTTATTATTATTAAGATAATTCCTGCAACAGTTGGTAATGCTGCTCTTACATTAGCTCCATTTGATAAAATAAATATAATTTTATTTATAGGAATTATTAATAATAAAGTAATTCCAACACCAAGTATTCCTGCTAAAGCTCCAATAATAATAGTTTCTGCATTAAATACTTGTGCTACATTATGTTTAGAAGCTCCCATTGCTCTTAAAATTCCAATTTCTTTTTTACGTTCTAATACACTTATATATGTAATAACTCCAATCATTATTGAAGAAACAACTAAAGATATAGCAACAAATGCAATTAGCACATAACTTATTGTATCAACAATTGTTGTTACAGAACTCATTAAAGTTCCTACCATATCTGTATACGAAATTACTTTTTCTTCATTTCCTTCTTCTTCCATACGTGTATTATAATCATTTAATAAATTGGTAATTGATTGATTTCCTTCAAAATCTTTTGGATATATACTTATACCACTTGGCTCATCTATACTTGCATAATTAAAGTTTTTTAAATTGCTTTCATAAGTAACATTTTCTTTAGACATTAAAGAGCTAAATAATTCTGCTAGTTCTTCTTCATTCATCTTCATGTGAAAGGCACCTATAATAGCATTTGAATCTACACTAATTGCTTTTGTTATAGATTGGCTTAATGTTTTAATACTAGATTGCACTTCTTTTTGTAAGCTTTTACTTAATGAACTTATAGCTGTTTGCATATATTTTTCCATAATATTTGAAATTTGTGTATCTATATTTTGAGATTTTATTATTTCTGAAATATTATTAGAAATAATATTTTTGGCTTCATCTGAGTTTAGATATTCCATAAGATATTTTTTTAAATCTTCCACACTTATTAATTCATTATCATCTACATATTTTTCATATCCACTCAAAATTTCTGTCATAATACTTTGTAATTGTTCTTGTGTAATAGTTAAACTTCCATTTTCTTTGATGATTTCTTGAATTTTTTTATTAAGCAATTCACTAACTTCTTTAGATTGTAGGTATTCTGACAATTGCTTACCAACTTCACCTACATTTGCTTCTGGATGATTTTGAATATATGTTTCATATCCTTTTAAAAGATCATCCATTAAATTTTTCATGTCATCTGCAGTCATTGAAAATTTAATATTACTTAATATGTCATTTAAATCAAGAGTTGGTAAAGTGTTTTGTGTTAATATATTATTTAAGTTTCCAAAATCAACCTTTATTTTTGATTGATCTATCTTAAATGCTGATTGTATAGCATTTGTGTCTACTTCTATTAACGAATTCATATCAAATGCATTTTCGTCACCAGTATCATCAAATCTTTTTCCGGTAATAACATTAATTTCTGGGTTTGCTAATTGGTCTTGTACTATTTTACTATTTGTTGCATTTTCCATTACATGATTTGTTAAAGAGGCTGGATAACAAATTCCTGTAGATAACATTGTACTTGTTGCTCCTTCTTTTGGTTGCACAATTCCAACAATTTTTAAGTCTTCTCCATTTTGTACTAGATTTTTCATATATTCTGTATTTTCTGTTTTATCACGCCAAATTTTATATTCTTCATCATATTCATAACGGTCTGTACTATTTATTAGTTTAAATGTAGTTCCTAGTATATCATCATATGAATATGAACCTAAATTTTCTGGAGTGTCAACATTTTGTCCATTTGAAAATTGAGTAACCAAATCATCTAATTCACTATACTCTCTTAAACCTAATGTATAAAGTAGAAAGTCACTAATATTTCCTCTTGATGTTAATACTAAAACACATTCATTGTAATTGCTAGGCCATTTTCCTGCTTTTACATCATATTGGCTTTCATATAATTCTGAATTATTGGGCATTGGAAAAAACACATTTGTGCTCATCATACTTGACATCATACTATTAGTAGATACTCCTGATCCAATTCCTAAACTTGAAAATGTTATGTCTGGATTAATTTGTCTTAAATTTTCAGTGTCTGAACTATATATTAATGGTATAACATCATATGAGTATTCAACATCTTTTGCATAATCATTTATAGGGCAATCTTCACTTTCTAAATATTGTTTTAGTGAAGCTAAATCATTTGAGCCAATTGTTGAAAACATGCTTGTTAACTGTTTACTTACATTAATATCTCCTGTTTCTTCTTGACCACTGTCATTACCCATTCCCATAAGCATAGAACTTAAATCAATTCCTGAACTTTGTATTTGCAAAGGATATTCTGATAATGTATCTTCTTCCACTGAACTTATGTATGTATTAACTCCATTTGATAATGATAATATTAGTGCTATTCCAATTATACCAATTGAACCTGCAAATGATGTTAAAATTGTTCTTCCTTTTTTGGTCTTTAGGTTGTTAAAACTAAGTGATAATGATGTTAAAAATGACATAGATGTTTTTCCCATATTTTTATGTACAGGTGGTTTGGTTTTTTCTTTTTCAATAATATATGGATTTGTGTCTGATAGCATTTTTCCATCTTTTATTTTTACAATACGTGTAGCATAAGTTTCTGCTAATTCTGGGTTATGTGTTACCATTACTACTAAACGGTCTTTTGCTACTTCTTTTAATAATTCCATAACTTGAATACTCGTGTCACTGTCTAATGCTCCTGTTGGCTCATCTGCAAGTACAATGTCTGGGTCATTTACTAATGCTCTTGCTATTGCAACTCTTTGCATTTGCCCACCTGATAATTGGTTTGGTTTTTTGTGCAAATGATTTCCTAGCCCTACCTTTTCTAATGCTTCTATTGCTTTTTGTTTTCTCTTGCTTTTAGATACTCCTGAAATTGTTAGTGCTAATTCTACATTTGCTAGAATTGTTTGGTGTGGTATTAAATTATAACTTTGGAATACGAAACCAATTGTGTGATTTCTATATGAATCCCAATCTCTGTCTTTATATTTTTTTGTAGAAATACCATTTATTATTAAGTCTCCTTCATCATAACGGTCTAAGCCTCCTATAATGTTTAATAGTGTTGTTTTTCCCGAACCACTTGGTCCTAGTATTGCAACAAATTCATTGTCTCTTAAGTTAAGGCTTACATCATCTAAGGCTTTTTGTATTAGGTTTCCTGTTTTATATTCTTTGTAGATGTTTTTTATTTGTAACATTTTTATTCTCCCACTTGTTTTTAATATATACAATTTATTATAATAAATATTTATGTCCTTTTTATGATTTTTTCGTTCAATAATTAATTTTATTATTATATGAAATTTGTTATATAAATGCTTCTTGTTCTAATTTACTATTATTTTTTAACATTTCATCAATTAAATTGTCGAAACAATTATAATCTAATTGTTTTTTTAATTCAAGTAGTTTTTTTCTATAATCTTTACTCATATCTTTCCAATAAGCTTTTTTGCTATAAAAAGCCTCTATATCCATCTTATAAGGTATTAATTCATGTATAATATTTTGTAATCTAATAAAAATTTTAAGTCCTCCAATATCTATATCACTCCAATGGTAAAATTCACTGTTTCTTGATGCTTCATATATATTCTTGAAAAATTGACCTTTTATAGGTCCATACATTCCTCCATGATAAACTACAAATTCATCTTTTTGCATCTTGTTTTGAATATAATCAATATAATTTGCTTTATTTTCTATAAAAATAATTTTATTTGCATTTTTTATTTTTAGATTTTTCATCTCCCTAACATTATAACTATTTATATAGCTTCCGAATAGTTTCTTTCTTATATTCTATTTTTTCATTTTTTATATAATATTCTAAATCTCCACAAAATTCTAGCACTTCTGGATATTTAGAAATGCCAACTTCTAACAAGATATCTTCATTTGTAGCATCTTCTTGAATTTCATTTTCTAATAAATAATTTTTTATTATTCTAACAATTATATGTTCAATATTTTTTTCAAAATATTTTGAATCTCCAAAACAATTAATACTAAGCACTCTTTTTAAAACTTCTTTTTTATTATCAATTTCTTTTAATACTTTTAAAATATCTTTTGCATATTCATAAGGAAACAAGCTATTTGTTTTATGTTTTTCGCTTATATAAGATATCATGTCTTTTCTATAATCTTCTATCCATTTCTGATTAAATTGATATTGTTCTAAATACTCTAATAAAATGTTATTTTGTTGTTTAATATCTACTCTATTAGCTATTATATATGCTTTTTCTACATTTCTTTTGTTTAACCATATTTCTTTTAATATATTTCCGCTTCTCAAACTTTTCCCAAGCATAATCTATAATGTTCTCATTTTTTAAATCTTGTATAATATCATGAAAAATATTTTTTGCTTCATAGTTTTCTATATTATATTCTTTAATATCTTTCATCTTTAATATTATTCTTCTATTTGTGTCTTCATAAATTGATTTACTTCTTTCATATTTATCTAATAACTTGTTTAATAACAATATTTTATAATTCATTAAAATTTACCACTCTTCTTTGATTGTATATTTTTTTACTAAAATTTCATGTTCTTCTGGGTTTAACACTAGTAATGTAGAATCCACTAAACTTTGAATGTCTTGCAACTTTTCAGGTGGAGCTGCGAAAATTGCTTGAAACCCAATTTTTCTTAAAAGTTTTATACTTTCTTCTATTCTTTCACTATCCATTTTACTAAATGCTTCATCAAATACAATTAACCTTATTGTATTGTCATCATTATTAATTCTATATACTTGTGCAAAGGAAGCTAATATTGCAATATAAAAAGGTGTTTGTGTTTCTCCTCCTGATTTTTTTAATAGTGTTTTTGATAATCTTTGTTCATTTCCTGTTTTATCTTTAACTATTAGGTCAAAATTTAAATATGTTCTATAATCTGTGTATTCTCTTATATTTTTCTCATACTCTTCATCTGAAGCTAAATTAGAATTTAAGTCTTGTGTTGTTACTTTATCAAATAATTCTTTTATTTCTTGTGCATATTTTTGGTTAAATTGTACTTGTCCAATTCCCCAATCTCCTAATAGTAATTCATCTTGCAACATATCATAAAACCTTTTATATTCTTGTTTTGGTGTTACCCTAAAAATATATGTATCTGTTCCAAATCTATGTTGGCTTAAAGCACTATTTAATTCTTTTATTTGTGATTTTACTTCATCAATATTTGATTTTAACTTATCCAAAAATTCTATTCTAAATTGCTCATATGCTTTTTTTCTAGAATCTTCTATTTTTTCTAAATATTCTGGTAGAGCTATTTCTCTTAATTTTCTTAACTCTTCTGAAAATTCTTTGTTATTTCCATCTTGAATGTTAAATGCAAATTGATATTTCGTATTATAATCACTTCTTTTTTGTATTAGTTCTGTTTTTGCTTGTTCTTTTCTATTATATGTTTGCTTTATATTACGTTCAAATACTTCTACAATTTTTTCTGGCAACCTTTTTAATGTTTGTATTCCGTATTTTTCTTCTCCAACATTTTCTTGCCAGTCTTTTGAATAATCTTCTTCAATTTGGCTTACCTTTTCTTCAAGTTGTTTTTCTTTTTCTGGTATTTTTTCACTTTGTTCAATTTTTATCTCAGTATCTAAAGCTACTATTAATTTATTATTTTCTTTTATTAAACTGTCTTTTTCTGATTTTAATTTTTCTTTTTGAGAGATTTGCTCAGTAATGCTGTTTAGCCAGAACATGTCCATACTATCTAATTCACTTTGTATTTTATTTTTATCTAATAGATAAGTTTCTTTTTTCTTTGATTCTTCTATATTATCGCTAAAAGTGCTAATATCTCCTTCACTAAAGTTAGACATTTGTTTAACATTTTCCATTATTTCTATAATTTCTTTTTCATTTGATATTTTATCTTTAATTTGAGTTAACTCTTCTTGTTTTATTTGTTTTTGTTTTTCTAATGCTTCTTTTCCTATAATTGGGTATTTATAAAATAAAGGATTTATTTTTCTTAATACATATCCTTGATATAACATACAATCAGGTGTTATAGAAATTTTATTTTTTCTTAATTCTTCTATTGTCTCACATTTTATTACTCTTCCTAAAAGATAATCTATATATATTCTTGCAAATTTGTTTTGTGTACTAATCTCTGCAGCTAAGCTATTAGGATTTGGATTTAAAGAATTTTCTTTTTGAATTTTATCTATATCTATTATACCAAAAGAATGTATTTGTTGATTGTTTTTTGCTAATTCCCTGTATATTTTTGAAGCGGTTTCAAAATACTCTGGTTCTATAATTAAGTATTTCTTTTGTGTATTTAAATATCCTTCAATTGCATTTTGCCATTTAGGATTTTTGATTTCTAATAAATCTGCTAAAATATAAATATCTATATTTTTTCCATATTTTTCTTTTAGACTATTTTCTAATTGTAGCTTAAAATTTATTAATTCTTGCTCATAAGGGTTGATTCCTTTTTCAAGTTTATTAATATCTTCTTCTAGGTCTTGCATTTTTTTATTATCATTTTCAAATTCTTGTTTTGTTGCAAAAAATACTGTATTTCCTAATTTTATTAGTTCGTCTATTTTTTGTTTTATTTCTTTTGTTGCTGTAATTTCTAAGACAGAAAAATTGTTTTCATTTATATTATCTAAATATTTTAACAAGTCTTTTATATTATTTAACTCATCTATCTCTTTTGCTTTTACATGATTTTTTATTTTTTCTAATTTTAAAATATTAGCATTCCATTTTAAAGTTTGTTTTCTAATTAAATTTATATTTTTTTCTACTATTTCTTCTATTCTTTTTATATTAGAATTTATTTCATTTATTTTGCTTACAAGTTCTTTTCTTTTTGTTTCTACATCTGATTTTGCCCTTGTTTCTCTTAATTCGTTTATTTCTTCTGATAATTTATTTGTTTCGTTTTCTAAGTTATTTGTGTTAGTTTCTAATTCAGATTTTTTTGCTTCTTTATTTTTTATGTCATTATTTAATTTTTCTAAATCATTAGTAATTATTTGTTTTTCTGCTCTCCAAATTAAATATTGTTCTTCTCTTGCCTTAGAAATTTCTCCTTCATATAAGTTATATGTGTTTTCAATATCTTGTAATTCATTTTCTCTAATTTTCATAATTTCTACTTGTTTTGTTAAATTATTATATTGTCTTATATTTTCTTGCATTGATACTATGTCAATTTTGTTTTTTACATCACAAACATATTCTACAATAAATTTTTCTATATCATTAATTGGTGTAAATGTTACTGCCTTTTTAAATAAATTGAAAAATTTTTGATTTAGTCCTCCTAATTTTCCTCTTAATGCGTCTTGATATTGTTTATTACTACTATAAAATTCATAATTCTTATTTCCATAGTGTCTAGTAAAATAGCTTTTTAAATCTTTATATGAAAATGGTATATTTTGTTCACTTATAAATTCATTTTCTGGAATTTGATTATTAAAAGAAAAAAAGTGGCTATCTGGATCGCTGTCTTTATATACATCAAAAACAACTCCTAAAGAAAAATATTTTCTTGTAACTTTATCATAAAACTCACACACAATATAACTTGAAAATCTATCATTTCTTATATATTTATACCCAACATCTCCATCATCACCTATTTCACCCTTTAAATAACCTTCTAATGTTCTATCTGTCTTGTCATTAGCAGCTTTATTAAAAAAGTTTCCTCTAGTATCTCCTAAAATTAATAATTGTAATGCATCTAAAATTGTTGATTTTCCTGACCCATTTTTTCCTGTTAAAAAATTTATATTTTCAAACTCAATCATTTGTTTATTAATATAATGCCAATTTATTAATAACATTCTTTTTAAAACTTTCATTCTTCTTCTCCTAATTCTTCATTTTCTTCTATATTTTCTTCTTCCTCTGTTTCTTCTAACATATTAATAGATTGACTTAATTTTGTAATTTTTTCATTTGTTATTACAAATAATATTGATGGTAAAATTACAATTTTGGTTTCAGGCTTTTCTAATATTCCATCAATTTTTTGAATTATGTTAAAACTAATTAAATTTGATAATGCTGTTCTAATTTCTGTGTCTGATGGCTTTTTTGTATATGCTCCAACATCTATTAATGTTTTTATTATATCTGCTACTGTTACTACTGTATCAACATTTAAATTTATGTTTTCTCTATATTCATCAAATTTTAGTCTTAATCCATAAAGAAATATTGTTGTATTTTTGTCTAACCTTTTTTTGTTATATCCATATTCATTTTCTAAATATATTACTTCATAATTACTATCTTTAATTAGTCTATATCCAGCAATTTCTAAATAATCTCTAAATAGTTCTATATTTCTATCTATAAATCTATAATCACTATTAGATTTAAAAGTGTTTTGGTTCCCATCGAAAATTCTATTTACTATAAATGTTTTACTAAGTATTAAACTAAGTACTCTCTTAAAATTATCTTTTTCTGAATTTGTTAATTCATTATACATTTCTATAAACATCTATTTTCTCCTTATAAATTTTATATTTGGTATTCTATATCCATTGTTATTTATTATTTCATCACTATCTTCAAAATAATAGAAACTTTTTCCAGATTTGTCTGCTTTTATTGTTGCAAGTATTAATAATATTAAATCTTCTACTGATTTTAATTCAATTTCATTAGAGTTTATAAATGGTCTATCTTTAAAATTTTTACTCATAAAGTCATTTATTTTTTTATTACTATATAAATTTTCAAGACTTTTGGCAAAATCATAAAGTGTTTTTGAATCTAGTTCTTTAGTTTCTTTTAATGCTATAGGATTTCCTTGTTTTCTTTTATCATTTGAATTTCTTAGATAAATAGAGTCCTTACTTATGTATTCTTGTCTTAGTAATTTTACTTCTTTTTCCATTTGTTCTAAAACTTTTTCATGTTTAGAATTTTTTAGTATATTGACCAACTTTCCTTTTAATTCTTTATCATTTGTTAATAAGTATTGTATTCTCTTTACAGATGCTCTTACATAATCTGTATTTTTTTGTTCAATTTGGTTCATTGTTGAATCAATATTTTCATATACTTCTAATACTGTTCTAATTTTATTTAAAATGTCATCTTCTGCTTCTTCTCTTGACTTATACTTACTGTTTTTACTTGCTATATTTATTGTATTTTCTAATCGTTCTTTATCTGCTAAAATATCATTTAACATATCTCTTATTGGGGATTTGTATCTTGGAACTGAATCTCTTGTGAATCTTGGAAAAATCATTTCGTCACTATATTCTTTATATTCGAAAAAATGCTCATTAATGGCTTCATTTATATTATCTTGGTTGCACATTTTTCTGTGAAATCTTCCTAAACTATTGTATAGTGATTTTAATTCATTGATTAATTGTATAGTATTGTTATATGCAGTAATTATTGCATTATAGGTTTCACCTTTTTCTATACTTGCTAATTTTAAACTTGAATAAGTTGCAAATACATATGAGTTGTATTCTACTTGTTTTTCTTCTACTATTGAATATAATAAATCTATGAATTTTATGGCATAATCTGGTATTATTACATTTTCTTCAAAAGAGTCTCTTTGCATTTCAAATTCTACCCAACCTGCCCATTTTAGTTTTCTTAATAAAAAATATGCTTTACTTGATATGTTGTTATCTTTTAATTCATTTGTTTCGTCTTCTTCTGAAAAATCTTCTTGATAAAATTCATCTTCTAAATTGTTTATTAGTCTTGATATAATATTTTCTCTCGATATTGTCATTTCTTGCTTAAATGCTTCTCTTAGTACAAATAATGCATCAATATAAATATTTTTGTTTTTTGATACTAATATAGAAAAAAAGTTTTCTGGAATTTTGTTAAATATATTCATTTATTGTCCTCCATTGCTTTCATTTTTAAAATTCATCATCTAATAAAAAATCTATCAAATTAACATGTTTTATTCCATTATATTCATAAGTAATCTTATCTAAAGATATAACATATTTAGTATAGTTATCATTTATATTATCATATGCTCCAAATTCTCGTTTTTTAGTTTCTTCATTTGGTATACTAAAAGCTACTTGTATATAAATTTTCTTGTTTGGTTTTGTTGCTACAAAGTCTATTTCTCCTTTTTTTGTTTTTCCAGTAAATACTTCATATCCTTTTATTATTAATTCATTATAAACAATATTTTCAATTGCATAACTTTTATCTATTTCTGTTTTGTTATTCTTAATTTGTGCTATTCCTAAATCTGTAACATAATATTTGTTTAAGGTTTTTAAAACTGCTTTTCCATGAACATCATATCTATAAACTTTTCTTATCAGTAAAGCTTTGCATAAAGCTTCTATATATGAATATATAGTTAAAGTTGAAACTTCTCTACCTTCATTTTTTAGGAAGTTTATAATATTTTCAGCTGAAAATTCTCTACCTATTGTATCTATTATATATTGTAAAATTAAATTGAATAATGATGTGTCTCTAATTTTTAGTCTTTCAACAACATCTCTTAATATAATAGAATCAAAAACTCCATATAAATAGTTCTTAATTGCTTCTTCATTTTGAAATTGAAATCTGTTAGGCAAACTTCCCCATTTCATGAAATCTTGAAATGCTTCATCTGTTGATTTTTCTAAGCATTTTAATTGTAATATTTCTTTATATGATAATGGGTTTATTCTAAAGCTTACATATCTTCCAGAAAGTATTGTTGATAATTCTTCTGATAAAAGTCTACTATTAGAGCCTGTAATAAATATACTTACTTTTTGAGAAGCCCTTAAAGAATTCACTACCTTTTCAAAGTTTTCTACATTTTGGATTTCATCAAAAAATAAATAATACATTGAACTGTCTTTTATTTTTTCTTTAATATAATTATTTAATTTTTTATAATCTGTTAGTTCTTCAAATTCTATAAACTCAAAATTAACATATATAATATGATCTTCATTTATGCCTTTGTTTTTTAGTTCTTCAATTATTTGTTCTAAAATAACAGATTTTCCACATCTACGAATTCCCACTAGAATTTTTATTAAGTCACTATCATAAAAATCTCTAATTCTTTTTAAATATAGTTCTCTTTTTAACATTTTTCATCACCTATATTTATTATAGAATTTTTCATGTGTTTTGTCAAGTTATTTTTGTATATAAAAATAACTTTTAAAATTATATTTTTATTTTTTTATATAAAAATAATTTGCCTAAATAAAAAGTACTTACCTATATATTATAGATAAGTGATATTTTTACTCAATTGTAGATTCCCCATATGATACATTTCCATTTTCATCAATTGTAAAGTTTATATTTATAATAGGTGAACTATTTCCAAGTAAAGTTATTCCATATTCTCCTTGTGATAATTCTCCATATAATGGTTCCCAATTAATTCTTCTTCCACTAGTTTTTATACTTTCTTCATCTGTAGTATTTGGCAAATCATATACTAATTCTTCTATTGTATTATTTTTAGAAACATCTGAAATTTTTTCTAACTCTTCCCATATGTATTCAGCCCCTGTACCGAGTATATGAAGATGTAGAATTTTCTGTAGCTTCACTATATATACCTTCACCTGTATAGTTTTCATTTTTTACTTTTTTACGAATTATATAATCTTCAAAAAAATCATATGGATATTCATTTAAATCATCTATTATTATTGATATTCCTTTACTTGTTAAGTCTAATAAAGTAACATATACATTATCTTTTGAACTATAACAATATCTTAATATACTTTCTGGTATTTCTACATCACTTTTTTCTTGAGTTATCTTGATTTTTTCAACATTGCCTAATTGTGCAGGATAACTTTCCATTATGGTTCCGTCAAACTTTATTGATATTTCTTGTCCTTGCTTATAACCAATATTTCCTTCGTCTGTAAAACCTACAGACATAAGTCCACTTAAATTGTCTGTTATTCCCATAACTAACATGCTATTATCATTTACTTTTACTACAACTCCTTTTATTGTTTCCATATAATTCTTTATAATAATATAACCAACAGCAAAAAGTATAATTGCTACAATCAATATTACTAGTAAACTAATACCTAAGATTTTTACAAATTTTTTCATATCATTTATTTCCCCTTATTATTTTTGTATTAAAAACTACTTTATAAATCTGTAATTTCTAGTACTCTGAAACTTCTTCAGGCAAATTCTCATATAGTGGTATTATAAAGTTCAAACTTGTATCTACAGTTCCAGATGCTTCATATATTTCTCTCATATTACTTGCCTCTGATTCTGGTGCTAATAAATTTTGCATATATTGATGTGTATATAGTGTATCTCCTAGTTTTACAACATCAAATTTTTGTAAGTATAATGTATTTTGACCTACATTTATATAACCTGTTTTAACAAAATCTACTCCTCCAATTAATGCTTTTTCTAATGAATCCCATCCTTGCTCATATGCATATTGTGCTGCATTTTGCAATATTTCTTCTCTTGAATTTCCAGTTGCTCTTATATTAAATGGATTATATACGGTCATTCCATTGTATTCATAGCCTTTTGATAAAACTGTTCCACTTCTACCTTGTTCTTGTATTAGTCTAGATGTGATAAAATATGCATCTAAATTTGCATTTTGACCTGCTTGTAATAATGCTTCTGCTATACTGTCTCCTGCTAAAAATGAATCTTCTGTAAGTGATTTAATTCCTTCTACTGTTTGAGCTCCTTCTGTATATTTTAATTCAGCAAATTGAAATATATTATCATCATTTAATATGTTTCTAGGATCCATTTGATGTCTTATTGCTTTATCTGATGCACAAAGCCATGTTCCATTGTCAAAAGATTTGTCTTTGTCAATTTCACATTTCCAGTCATCTGGATATTTAGAAGAATCTGGAATTAGATTTAATGGATTTTTTCTTGTGTCTGAATGCCCTTCATTTGCGATTACTTCTTCCCAGTCAAGCTTTGTGTAAAATAATGTAAATGTCCAATTAGGGTGATTTGATTGCAAATTATCTATTAATTCTTTAAATCCAGGGTATTTTTCTTTATCTAAGTTTGTGCCATCATATAATTCATATTTTTGCTTACTTTGTTCTATTTTTATCGCTTTAATTATTGTCATTGTTACTAATGCAATTATTATAGCCAGTATTATTATTGCTATAATTTTGTATTTGAGTGGCATTGATTTTATTATATTTTTCTTATTTTTATTTAATTTATCTATTTTTATATATTTTTCTATATTCATGGTTTTATTATAGCATAAATGAAAATTGTTTTACAACAAATTTTATTAAAATTTAAATCTATTTTAATATTATTTTTTATAACTATTTAAATAGTCTACTAATGTATTTAAATTTAATTTCTCCATTTTTTATCATTATATAAAAATAATTGAGAGTATTATCTTTTACAAAAGTTAATACTCTCAGTCTTTTTCAATCAAAATTTACATTTATCATTAATTCAAAATTTGCTCTGCTAATTTTTCTAAATTTGGTACATCTATTTCTTTTAAAGCAGATTTTATTGTAACCATTGTTTCACAAATTGTAATATTTTTCATTTTTGAAAACATCTCATTCATTAGCTTTCCTGAGCTTGGTGCCCAAGTACCATTTTCAATTATTCCAACTTTTCTATTTTGATAATTTTTACTTGCTAACATTCTCAAAAATTGTTCCATACATGGGAATATCTCCATATTATATGTTGATGAAGCAACAACCATTTTATCAAATTTAAAAGCATCTGCTAATGCTTTAGATTTATCATCTCTTGCTAAATCTACTAATTCTACTTTTTTAGCACCTTTTTTTGCTAATATTTCTGCAAACTTTTTTGCTACTTTTTCAGTATTTCCATGTATAGATGCATATGCAACTAAAACTCCATCTTCTTCTGGTTTATAACTACTCCACATATCATATTTATTAATATAATATTCTAAATTATCTTCCAATATTGGACCATGTAATGGGCATATCTTTTTTATTTCTAAGTTTGATGCCTTTTTTAGTAATGCTTGAACATTCATTCCATATTTTCCAACAATATTTAGATAATATCTTCTTGCTTCATCTTCCCATTCTTCATCAATTGCTCCAAATTTTCCAAATCCATCTGCTGAAAATAATATTTTTTCACATTTTTCATATGTTACCATTACTTCAGGCCAATGAACCATTGGAGCCATAATAAATTGTAATGTATGTTTTCCTAAATTTAATGTATCTCCTTCTTTTACAGTAATTGCTCTATCTTGTAAGTCTAAATCGAAAAATTGTGATATCATTTTAAATGTTTGCATATTTCCTACTATTTTCATTTCGGGATATTTATTTGCTAAATTTTCGATATTGTCTGAATGGTCTGATTCCATATGAGAAACAATTAAATAATCAGGCTTATTTCCATTAAGTACTTTTTCTAAGTTAGATAACCATTCTTCAGTTCCTCTTATATCAACAGTGTCCATTATTGCAATTTTTTCATCTAAAATTACATATGAATTATATGTTATTCCAGTTGGTACAATATATTGATTTTCAAACAAATCTATATCTTTGTCATCTACTCCTATATAAATAATTGAATCTGTTATTTTATTATTTTTCATAAAAACATCCTTTCTCTTAATTTTTGCATAGTTGAAATATTGTAAATTTCTACCCACTAGTTATTTTCCAAAATATTTTTTTATTTATAAGGGAAAAGAGATCCGGCACCAATTTTCCCAATTTTTCTAGTCTATATTTATAAGTTCATATTCTCTTGTTCCAAATCCAAGTTCTGCTGCAACTTCTATTGTATGAATTCCATGTTGTCTTTCTACTCTTTCTACAAAATGGTCTCTACCTGGATCTTTTGAATTATATATTAAATCTATACAAGCTTGGTCTATAGCAATTGGGTCTGTACTTGCCAAAATTCCTATATCTTTCATACAAGGGTCTTCTGCAACAGCACAGCAATCACAGTCAACTGATAAATTACACATTACACTTATAAATGCAATTTTATCTTTAAAATGATTAACTACACTTGAAGCAGCATCAGCCATTGATTCTAAGAATTTATCTTGTTCTGGTAAATTATCCCATAAAATAGTTTGGTCTTTTGTAAATCCAGCAGAGTGTATCCATGATTTTCCTTCTGATGATGCAACACCTATTGATAATTGTTTCAATGCTCCACCATATCCTCCCATTGGATGTCCTTTAAAATGTGATAAAACAAGCATTGAATCATATTTTTGAATATCTTTTCCAACGAAGTTTTCTTTTATAACTTTTCCATTAGGTATTTTTAATTCTAAATCTGGTCCTTCTGCATCCATAAGATCAACATCAAAATATTTTGTCCATCCATGGTCTTCAATTAATTTTTTATGCTTTTGAGTTGAGTTTCTTGCTCCATCATATGCTGTATTACATTCAACAACTGTACCATTTACTTTTTCTACAATTGCTTTTACAAATTCTGGTCTAATGTAATTTTGGTTTCCTTGTTCTCCTGAATGTAATTTAACAGCTACTTTTCCTGGTAAATTTACTCCTAGTTTTTCATACATTTTTACAACACTTTCAGGTGTTATTTCTTTTGTAAAATAAACTTTAGCTTTTACCATAATAAATCATTCCTTTCAATATTTTAATTATATCCAATTATTTTGTTCCTAATGCTTTATTTACTTTTTATTGAAAGCTTTCTCTTGGGTATCTTTCAACAAGTGCTTGTCTTATTGCTTCTTCACTTCCGTTATATGCCCATGCTGTGTCAAAATATGTAAATCCATCTTTTAAAAACATATCAACCATTGTTTTTGTTTGTTCAATATCAATTTGCCCATCCTTTTGAGGTAGTCTCATTAGTCCAAATCCTAGTTTTTTAATTTCTTCTCCTAAATATGACATTTTTCATTCCCCCTTTTCTCAAATATTTATATCACACTTAAACAATTTATTCAATATGGAAAAATCAATGAAAATAATTTTTTATATTCTCAATTTAAAAGTTTTGGGTGCATATTTATAAGCCAAAATCAAAGAAATCAAGCTATATAATATGCAGAAAACAATCATAGCTATTCCAAATGAAAAAGTTGGTAATTGTATTTGTATCATATAATAACATACAAAATATGTTACAGCTTGTACTACTCTATATGTACTACTTTTTATCTCTGTATTAACATTATATGGTTGCAATAAATAATACATTACTAAATAGTGTACAGAGAAAAATACACTCATTGATATTATAGAAACAATCAAAATTATATAATTCAAATTATTGTCTGTACCACCAGATAAATATAATAATAGAGCTAAGCCTAGTCCAATAATTGAAGCTGGTAATAAGTTTATTATTATTAAAGTTTTAAGTCTTTCTTTAAATATTCCCAATATTACTTTTGGTGTTCTATAAATTCTATATGTAAGCATACTATGGTCGCAATTCATAAACATTGCTTGAGTAACTGAAGAGCTTCTGTTTATACAATACATTATAAACACAAAATATGGTAAATATTGCATTAATATATTATTTGTTTTACTTTTAAATTCTGCACTAAATTGAAATCCTATTATAACAGCTACAAAAATTATTAATATAATAACAGATTGTTTTTTTACTGCTTTTGTTAATATTTTTCTATGTCTTTTTACAAATAAGTCATGAAAATATGCAAACCCAGATTTATTACTTGTATAATTTTTGTCTAATTCTATTTGATTTAAACTTGTATTTTTCATTGCTTGTGTACCAGAATTATTTTGTATAACATATACATTAGATGTAGTTAATATTTGTTTATACATTTTTCTATAATCATTAAAGTTATGTATTTTTACAAAACTATATATTCCTAATATTATAGCAACTATAAAAACACATATAAAAATTGTTTGATTTATAGTTATATTTATGACTGGTAGTCCATAAGCTAGTAACAAACATATTCCTACAAAACTCCAAACAAATTTGCTTGGTAAGTTTTCATTTGAGGCTTTTTTGGTTTTCTTAAAATCGTATAAGCAATAATTCATAACTATTAATTTTATTGATAAAACAAAAAATGGTAATGTAATTCCAAGCCACAATGGAAGTCCTGCAATATTTCCAAATAATATAGTAAATGGTAAAAATCCAACTACTAATTTTAATAATTGATAATAGTAATTTGATAATCCATATTCTCTAGCATTTATATTCATAAGAACTATTGCATAATATTTGTCTTTTGTAGGATTAAGCATATAAGTGTTTAATACTCCTCCACAGAGTGTTAAAAATGTAAATATATGCAAAAATGTGTCTGCTTTATTTGTTTTATATAGTGATAATACTGCAAATATCATAATTGCAACATATAATAGTTTTCCTATAAAAATGCTAATTAATTCAATTATAATACTAATTATATTAGCAAATATTTTTAAACCTCTGTTTTTGTATAAACTATTTGGTAATATTTTTCTTATAATTGGAAATTGTTTTATTGAATATATTATACTGTTTGCTCTATAAGTATTTTTTAATTTAAAGGAAGTTATAAATGTTTCTATCATTTTTATTCCTCCTTTAATGCTTCTATTATTTTATTTTTAAATTGTTCATTATCTAAATTGTTTTTATCAATTTCTTCTAATACACCTTTATTTAATATAACAATTTCGTCACATAAGTCTAAGGCTAATTCCATTATATGTGTAGAAAATATTATAATATGATTTTTCTTTATCTCTTTTAGCATTTGTTTCATTTCTTCTGCAACGACTACATCAAAAGATGTTAATGGCTCATCTAATAATAATACATTTGGGCTTGAAATAATATTTACAAGCATTTGCATTTTATTTTTCATACCATGTGAGTAATCTTTTAATAGTCTATCTCTATCTTCTTTTTCTATTTTCATAAAATCAAAATATTCGTCAGTTGTTTTTAAATCTTTTATTCTTTTTTTATTTATGTCTATAAAGAATTTTAGAAATTCTCTTGCTGTTAGAAATTCTGGAACATTTGGAGTTGATAAAACATATCCTATATCTTCAGCTTCCATTTTTCTTTTTTTGTTTTCTTCCTCAATATAGAATTCTCCTTGGTCTATTTCTATGTCTTCATTTAGACAGTTGAAAAATGTTGTTTTTCCAGCTCCATTTCTTCCTAGCAATCCATAAATTTTACCTTTTTCAAATTCAAAATTGATGTCTTTTAATACTTCTTTTTTTTCAAAACTTTTTTTCAAATTTTTAACTACTAATTTCATAAATTTCTCCTCTTTTATTTCTTATTATCCAAGTGCTATATCTAGTATCATCATAATAACAAATCCTATTGCAACTCCAATTGTTCCTATATTAGAGTGTTCTCCAGCTTGTGATTCTGGTATGAGTTCTTCAACAACTACATATATCATTGCTCCAGCTGCAAATGATAATAAATATGGTAAAATTGGTGTTACAATACTTGTAAGTAATATAGTTATAATTGCTCCTATTGGTTCTACTATTCCTGATAATGTTCCATATAGAAAAGCTTTTGGTTTAGATATTCCTTCATTTTTTAGTGGCATTGATATAATTGCACCTTCTGGAAAGTTTTGGATTGCTATTCCTATTGATAATGCAAATGCTCCTGCTAATGTTATTGTAGCATTTTGTGCTAATACACCAGCAAAAACAACTCCAACTGCCATTCCCTCTGGTATATTATGGAGTGTAACTGCTAATATCATCATTGTTGTATTTTTTAATTTTGATTTCATTCCTTCTGGCTTTTTGGTGTCTAAATGTAAATGTGGTATAATACTATCTAAAATTAACAAAAAAACTATACCTAGTAAAAATCCAATTGCCGCTGGGATCCAAGCAATTTGTCCTTGTTCTTCTGCCATTTCCATTGATGGTGTTATTAATGACCATATTGAAGCGGCTATCATTACTCCTGAGGCAAATCCTAATAATAATTTTTGAACTTTTGGATTTATTTTATCCCTCATTAAAAATACCATTGCTGAACCTAATGTGGTTCCTAAGAATGGTATTAATAATCCTATTGCAATATTTCCCATAAATTCCTCCTTACAATAAATTATTTTTTTTAATATTATCATATTTAAGGGATTTTATCAATAAAAAAAGAACCACAATTCATGATTAATTTAAATTCATTAGAATATTTACTCATAAAAAATACACCTCCAAATATTAACTTTTTTGTCTAACATTTGGGATGCACTTCAAATTCAAAGTAGTTCTATAGTAAATTAAAAGGGGGATGTGCTAATTGCTTCACCATACAATTAGCACGTTTAAAATTATTTATTGGGCTTGTTTAAGTATATTATTTGCTTCTTCTTCTGTTAAATATCCATTTTCTATCATTTTATTCATCACTTGTTTTTGTCTTTGTTTTGCAAGATCTGGATTTTTTGTTGGAGCATATACAGATGGTGCATTTGGAATACCTGCAAGCATTATACATTCATAGTCAGTCATCTCACTTAAATCTTTATTAAAATATCCGTCTACAAGCATCTTTAACTGTGCCATTACCATCTCCAAAGTATATGGTATTTACATATAATTCAAATATTTCTTGTTTTGAATATTTATTTTCTATTTGCAAAGCCATAAAAACTTCTGCAATTTTTCTCTCTATAATTTTTTCTTGTGTAAAATACATGTTTTTAGCTAGTTGTTGTGTTATAGTACTTCCACCTTCTACAAATTCCATTACTTTTATATCATTTATAAAAGCTCTACCTATTGCCAATACATCAATTCCATGATGTTTGTAAAATCTTTTATCTTCTACGCTAATTACTGCATTTACATACATCTGTGGTAATTCTGAAAATTCTGTGTAATTTTCTTTGCTTTTTATTTCTGCAACTTTATCTTCAATAGACATTTTATCAATTGCATCTTTGTACATATTATAGCCATTACCTATGAAAAGCAATGCTATACTCATTCCAACTAATAGTAAGAAAATTAATATTTTTAAAAATTTCTTCATTTTACCACCCCATTTCTTTTTACATCTATTTTTTCTAACTATTCTATATTCAAATATCTCTATTATTCCTCCTCTTTAATTATGTTTTTACTTCCAAAATATGTTGCTAAGAAATATACTCCATAAATTAATCCTATAATAATTGCTGTTACTATAATTGATGGTAATAGTTCATCTGGTGATGCAAGTGCTGCAAGCATTGATAAGATAAATTTAATACCAAAAATTGAATGGATTATTGCTAATGCTAAAGGTAACATAAAGAATATGAATATTTGTTTAAATAAAGCTCCATTAATCATCTTTTCATCACAACCAATTTTTCTTAAAATTGTATATCTTTGTTTGTTGTCTGAACTTTCTGTTAGTTGTTTTAATGCTAAAATTGCTGAACTTGCAATTAGGAATACAATACCTAGATAAATTGATATAAATATGATAATTGATGATAGTCCTTTACTTGATTCTACTAGGCTAATTTTAGTACTTCCTTCAAGATCTATTCCTTTATCTGATAAGTTATTAAATAATTCACTATCAACTTCTCCCGCAAGAACATTATTTAATTCTACTTTTTCTTCCTCTGTTTCTGCATTGTAATTTGCTGCTAGGAAGAATTGTTCTATATTTTCATCTTTAAATTCAAAACTATCTGGTACTATTATAATTCCTCCATTCATCTCACTTACAGACATAAATACAAATCCATATTTACATTCATTATCTTTTGCATAATATGTTTTTCCATTTATTACTATATTGGAATTTTCTTTTAATGCTTCATTTCTTAAATTTGTCATTTGTTCAAAATCACAAAGTACAATATATTCATCATCTTTTAATGTATATTGTTCTTCTCCATAAAGCTCTGCAATTTTATTATAATCTGAAATTTTAATAATAGTTTCTGGCATTTCATAAGCAAGATTTGAAAATTGTGCTTTTGCAGTTTTAAAATAATCTCCTAAACTAAATTGTAATGTCCATTCTGGTAATGTATAAATTGGTATTTCTACTATATCTTTTAAACTATTCAAATCATAGCCATTTGTTTCAAGAGTATAGCTTACTGGATGCTTTGAATCTTCTATTTGTTCTTCTGTATTATATATTGTTTTTCCACTATATGAGCTTACATAACTTTCTGGTAGATATGCAGTTTTATACAAATTTACATCTACTGGTGTAAACTTATCTAGCTCAGAATCTAATGAAGATTTTATTGATAAACTGCTTGATAATACACTTATTGTCATAAATAACATTAAACAGATTATGCTCATACTAATTATATTTGTATTAATCTTATTATTTAATTGTCTTAATACGAACATATTTGTTCCTTTTAAGTAAATACTTTTACTTGATTGTATAATTTTTAATATAAACCCTGATAAAGACCAGAATATTCCTACAGTTCCCACAATTCCCATAATAATCAGTGGTAATAATTTATCTCCTGTTTGCAATTCATATACTCCTCCTGTAACTTGATAATAAGCATATCCTAGTATTACAGCTGAAGCTAGAAATATTAGTATTGAAATTATTGGATTTTTTATTTTTACCTTTTCGTTTTTTCTAATAGCTGTTAATAAATTAATTAGTTTATATCTTGAAATTGTTAAACTATTAAATATTATTACAGCTCCATACATTACTGCAAAATATATACATGTTTTTATACAAGCTGTTTTTGAAAACACAAATGTAAACTCTGTCATGTCTGCTTCAAATAATTTTGCTACTAAAATAGACATAAACTGAGATGCAAAAATCCCAATAAATAAGCCCACAACTAATGATAATACTCCTACAAGAACTGTTTCTAATAAAATAATTGCAGATATTTGTCTTCTCCCCATGCCAAGTGTCATATATATTCCAAATTCTCTTTTTCTTCTATTTATTAAAAAGTTGTTTGCATATACAATTAAAAATCCTAATATAATTGCTATAAAAACTGAAATCATTCCAAGTAACTGAATCATTAGTTGTATCATTGTTCTAGTAGATTGAGAAACTTGAAGCATTGCTTGTTGGCTGTCTAAAGAGTTAAACATGTAAAATATTGCTACACCTAATACTAATGTTAAGAAATATATTGCATAATCCTTAAAACTCTTTTTCATATTTCTTATTGATAATTTAAATAACATCGTTCAAATCACCTCCAAGAAGTGTTTGTACCTCTATTATTTTTTCAAAGAATTGTTTTCTTGTGTCTTCACCTTTTATTAGCTCATTAAATATTTTTCCATCTTTAATAAATATTATTCTTTCTGCATAACTAGCTGTGAAAGCGTCATGTGTAACCATTAAAATTGTAGCTCCCAAGTTTTTATTTAAATGTTCAAATGTTTCTAGTAATTGCCTAGCTGATTTACTGTCTAAGGCTCCTGTTGGTTCATCTGCCAAAACTATTTTAGGGTTTGTTATAATTGCTCTTGCTGATGCTACTCTTTGTTTTTGTCCACCAGATATTTGATATGGATATTTATTTATGATTCCAGAAATGTCTAGCTTTTCCGCTACTTCCTTTACTTTTTCATCAATTTCATGTGGCTTTACTTTTTGAATAGTTAAAGCTAATGCGATATTTTCATATGCTGTTAAAGTATCTAGCAAGTTAAAATCTTGAAATATAAAACCTAGTTCTTCTCTCCTAAATTTATTTAACTTATTTCCTTTTAATTTTGTAATATCTTGGTCATTAATAATAATTTGTCCTGCTGTTACTCTATCTATTGTTGAAATACAATTTAGTAATGTTGTTTTACCAGACCCTGATGCTCCCATTATCCCAACAAATTCTCCTTTTTCTACATTAAAACTGATACCGTCAATTGCCTTTGTTAAATTTGATTTATTTCCATAGTATTTTTCAATGTTTTTTACTTCTAATACATTGCTCATTTTGATTTCTCCTTTCCTTAACTTTAACTATATTATAAACTATTCTTTATTTCCTTGCTATTTTTTAATCTTACAATTTTATTACATTTTTGTAAGATTTGACTTTTTAATCATAAAAATAACACCTCTTTTTATGGTGTGATTTTATCATAAAAAAGGTGTTTTAATATATTAAATTATAAAAGTTATTTAAAATCAACATAACTATTTTTAGGAAAAATTATTTTAACCTCTGTTCCTTTATCTTTTTCTGAGTTAAGCTCTATACCAAGTCCTAGTTTATTACATAATTTCTTGCAAAGATATAAGCCTATTCCTGTTGATTTTTGTCCAATAATTCTTCCATTTTCTCCAGTAAATCCTTTTTCAAATACTCTAGTAATTTCTCCTTTTTTTATACCTATTCCATTATCTTTTATGTATAAAATAATTTTATCATTTTTTGGTTTAGCATAAATTTCTATTTTTTTATCATTTTCTTTTAAGTATTTAATAGCATTTTGTAAAATTTGATTTATTATAAATGTAGCCCATTTGCTATCTGTATATACATCTTGCTCCAAATCTTTTAATTCTAATGTAACTTTTTCATTAAGCAAAGTAGTTTTATTTTTTAATATTGCTCCATTTACTATTTCTTTTAAATTGGTTTTTGTAATAATATAATCCTTTTCTACTGCATTGCTTCTTGCATAAAATAATGCTTGTTCTGTATAGTTTTCTACTTTATCCAATTCTTCATCTATATTTTTTGTTACAGGTGTTTTATTATTTTCTATAATCATTTTACTTGTTGCAATAGGTATTTTTACTTCATGTATCCACATTTCTATGTATTCTTTATAATCTTCTTGTATATTTTTATAGTAATTTACATTTTCTATCATAGAACTACACATGTCTTGTAAAATTTCCTTCAAAATTCTACCTTCTATAAAGTCTGGCTTTTTTATTATTTCAGAAATTAAATATTTTTCTTTTAATTCTTGCATATTATTTTCAATTTGTTTGTAAAAACTTTGTTTCCTTTTATATTCTACTACAAATGATATGGCTATTGGTAAGATGATAATTACTGCAATATATATTTTGGGTATAATTCCTATGTTGTACGCAAGTAGTAATATTTCTATACTAATTAATGCTAATATTATTAATACAATTAATAACATTTTATCTTTTATAAAATCTTTAAAGTTCATTTTTTCTTTCCCCTCATGTGTTTCTTTATAAATTTTAGATAATATTTTCATAATCAAATTTTTCATAGATTACTTTACACTATCAGTAAAATTTGCCAAAATCTCCTAATTAGATTAGAATATGTCCTTGTCCTCTTTTTGTCTCTATCTTGTCTACAAATCCTAATTCTTCTAATTTTGTTCTTAATCTTTTAATATTAACATTTAGAGTATTATCATCAATAAATTCTTCACTTTCCCATAAATAATCCATTAATTCATCTCTTGAAACAACTGTTCCTTTGTGCATACTTAAATAGTATAATATACTGTATTCGTTTTTTGTTAATTCTATTTTTTTATTGTCTCTTTCTATAACTCTTTCTGCTTTATTTAGTACAAAGCCATTACAGTCAATTTTTTCAGGATTACTTCCAGCAGTTTGATTTCTTTTTAACAAACCAGTTATTTTAGCAAGTAATATTTGTATATTAAATGGTTTGGTTACATATTGATCTGCTCCACCGTATAAGCTCATTAGTTCATCTATTTCGTTGTCTCTGCTTGTTACCATTATAATTGGAACATTTGATACTTTTCTTATTTCTTTGCAAACAAATTCTCCATCTGTATATGGTAAATTTATATCTAATAATACCAAATCAGCATTTTCATTTAAGATATCTTGAACTGTATTATCAAAGTTTTGTAAACTTTTAGCTTGAAATCCGTTTTTATTTAAAAATGTTTCAAGTTCTTCTCTTAATTTTTTATCATCTTCTACTATTAAAATTTTTTGCATAATTTTTAACCTCCAATGCAATGATTTATCTACTTCCTCTTCCTCCAATTATTTCTCCTGTTTCAACATCCACAAAAAAATTTAATGTATTTGAATTTTGTTTTGCATCAACTTTCCATACTTTTCTAGCAATATATGTATCTCCTATAGTTTCTTTCTCATAACCAATATTTGCCAAAAAATTTTTAGCAATTTCTACTCCTTACTCTTGAATAACAGTATTTGTCGTAAAAGTTTCACCATCTCTATAAGTAACAACTATTTGATCATTGCTTGAATTACTACTTGGTCTTTCTGGATTTATAATACTATTAATATCATATATTAAATACAATATGCCAAAAATAAGCAAAATTGCTACAATAATACCCAAAGTCATTTTTAAATTGTTAATTTTAGTATCATGATTTTCTTTTTTATTTTCTTCCATATTTTTTACCTCTTTTCATATATTTTTCGATAATAAGTTAAAATAATAATACTTTAGCATATTATAACCATATAAGTTTAATGATATCTTTTTTATATCATTTTTTTGCTTTTTTTTCAATAAAAAGTAGAAAATATGGAATTTTTTTATAAAAAGCCTTACATTTCTGTAAGTTTTTTTTATTTATACTATCTCCTTTTTTGGACTTGTATACAATAATAAGTTATTTGTTACCAATTCTGCAATATTTAATTTTGGAGAATTATAATTTTTTAAAAGTCCTGAATATATTTCTTGAAGACCTGTTATTTCTTTAAAGTTTTCTGGTCTTATTAGCTCTGGTAATACTGTATTAATATTTGCTTTTTCCATTACATATTTCACAAATTCAGCACAATAAAAATAATGTTCTTTTTGTATTTTTTTATGAAACCCAACTGCTAATAAACCTATTATATTAAATTTATAATTTTTCTTTTCTTGTTCAATTTGCTTTATGTTGTTTTTTAGACTTTCATATTGTTCTTCTGTAATGTTTAAAGAATATATTTTAGATCTAGTTTTATAAAATCTTTTAAATGTTCCTTTATCTATATATTCATGTACAAATCCACCCCAAAATGGATTATATGGATTTAATCTTCCAAAGCTATACATTTCATTTAATTCTTTATCTAATGAAATTGAAACATGTGAAAACTCATCTTTTGTAAAACCTTTTATAATTTTTGATAATGCTGTTCCTGAATATGTTAATACAATATATATTTTTTTCACTATTATCACCTACTTCCATTTATATTTCTGTCAAATTGTACATCTGTTGCTATAAAATAAATTCCATAAACTAGGATTAACATTCCTAATATAATAAACATATTTCTAATAATTTCTTCCATAGTTACTGCAATTGCGAATAAACTACCTATGCTTAATACAGCTGGAACACTTACAAGTACTGGTATTAACATTGGAATTGCAAAATAGAAAAATAATTGTTTAAATATTGTTCTATTCATCTGTAATTCATCCATTCCTAGTTTTTTTGCAACTTCTAATATTCTTCTATCAATTTCTTTTTCTGGTACTTTATTTATTGTTAAAATTAATGCAATATTTTCTTCTATTGTTAATGTATCTAATAAGTTAAAATCTTGAAATATAAAACCTAGATTTTCTCTTCTAAATTTGGCTATATTTTCCTCTTTAATTTCAGTTATATCTTGATTTTCTAAGTAAATATGTCCTGCACTTACATTGTCAATTGTTGAGATACAATTTAAAAGTGTTGTTTTACCACTTCCACTTGCTCCCATTATTCCTATAAATTCTCCTTCTTCTACTTCAAAACTGATACCGTCAATTGCTTTTGTTATATTGTCTTTGTTACCATAGTATTTTTGAATTTGTTCTACTTTTAAAATTTTTTTCAAATTAATCACTCCTCTTATTTATTGATTTACACAGATTGCTTTTATTGGTTATATAAAGCTATCTGTATTTTGCTATCATCTGACTAGCTAATTCAATTATACTTGGTTTTTGCTTTTCTTCATATAGAAGTAGTTTAAATTTATCTTACAGTTTTGTAAGATTGAAAAAAGTAAAAAATGAACCTTCCTTATTAAACTTTTTTGTCTAATAATTTGGGTTCACTTCACAATTTTCCCAAAAGGAAAAAAGAGAACCGGCACTAAATTTACATTTTTCCATATTCTTCTATAAAGTCTTCATAATTCATAAACCACGTTCCAATTTTCATTACATCATATCCATTGGTTCTATTAAAGTCAATTACTTTGTAACCTAGCCCTAAATATTCTTTGCTTCCTCCATCTCTATAAGTAGCACTGTTTATGCAAAATATTGGTGTTTCATTGTTTTTCACTCTGTTGTAATCAAATATAAAGAATATTACTCCTAAAGCTATTATTATTGCTAATACAATACATAAAATTTTAGTATCTTTTTTCATAATACAACATCTCCTTTATTATTATTATTTTTAATGTATCATAAAAGAAAAAAATATTCAATAATTTTTGTAAATTGTAATATAATTTTTATATCTTGAAAAAATCTTGATTTTTTGCTATAATTTCACTTAATATATCTCTTTTGGATATATTATATTTTTAGGGAATAATATCAATAATTTTTTGGTCTATGTTTTAACTGCTTGGAGGTATAATATGCTATTTGAAGAAATCACCCACAGCAATGATATTGTGCAGGATATTCGTAATATTTTTTTGAGTGAAATTCATACTTTGGTTTTCTTAAGCAAAGAAACTTTTAATGAGTTAAAAAATTCAAAAAGTGTTTATGAGACAAATACTCATCTTGACTATTGTTATCATTACAATGAAGATAGAGTAATATGTTTAGAAAAAACATCAAACGGCAAGGCTTCTTTTTTTGATAAAACAACTGATATAATGGGATTCGTTTGTGAAACTGGTAATTTATATATGTTACTATATTTTAAATCAATTTATGTTAATATTGATTGGATTGATAATTTTAAAGTTAGGAATACTGCTTTCTTAGCTACTACAGATAAAACAAAAAGAATAGTTATTTTGAAGTAATTACTTTTTCCCTAAAAATATATTAGCTAGTTTTAGTCTTGTTGATTAAAACTAGCTTCTTTATTTTATTTTTTTAATTGTAATCCATCTTTAAATGCTTCTCCAACTCTTTCAGTCACTTTATAGTATCCATGTGTATATGGGTCAAAACTAATTGCATCAACTAAAGAAATATCTACATTGTCTCCATTCATAACACTTTCATCAGCAGATACATTAACTATTTTGCCTATTACACCACATCCTGTTTCATCTCCTTGATATTCTATAAATTCACATTCCATACAAATTGGAAATTCATTTATAATTGGTGCATCTACATTTTCTGATTTTGTAGCTGTAAGTTTAGTATTTTCAAATTTATTTCTTGTATTATTTCCAGATACTACTCCAAAATAATCAGCTTCTACAACATGTTTTGCGTCTGCAATACTTACTGTAAATGCTTTTCTTTCTTTAATATTTTTTACTGTTTTATGTGTTTCTGTTAAATTAAGAATTACTTTATCTCTGTCTAGCATAGTTCCCCATGCTGCATTCATTACATCAACACTTCCATCTTCATTATATGTTGCAATCATTAATACTGGCATTGGAAATATTGCTTCTGTTGTTTTAATATTTTTTCTCATAAAAATTTCCTCCTTTACATTTTTATGTCTAAATAGTATCACAACAATAACTTTTTTTCAATAAAATTATCTATTTCCTTTTATGTGAATAGATGATATAATGGCAAAGTACTACTTTTTATTAGTATATATTTTAAATTTTTTATAATACTAACTTAATAAAAGGAGAAATATATGAGCAATTATGAAAAAAATGAATTAAAATACCTAGAAATTTTGTCAGAAAGATTTCCAACTGTGCAAAGTGTATGTACAGAAATAATTAATTTAGAAGCAATTCTTAATTTACCCAAAGGAACTGAGCATTTTTTAAGTGATTTACATGGAGAATATGAATCTTTTTTACATATTTTAAAAAATGCATCTGGAGTTATTAAAACAAAAATAGATGATATTTTTAAAAATGATATGACTCAATCTGAAAGAAGAAGATTTGCTACTCTTATATACTATCCAAAAGAAAAACTTGAATTAATAAAAAAAGAAACTGCAAATTTAGGTGAATTTTATAGAATAACTTTATTTAGATTAATAAAAATTTGTAAAGTTGTTGGTTCTAAATACAGTAGATCTAAAGTAAGAAAGGCCATCCCAAAAGATTATCAATATATAATAAATGAACTTTTACATTCTAGTCAAGATACTTTTGATAAAGAAAGTTATTATGATAAAATTATAGACAGTATAATTTCTCTTGGTAGAGCTGATGCTTTTATTATTACTATATCTTATTTGATTCAACAATTAGCTGTAGACCATATGCACATTATTGGTGATATTTATGATAGAGGCCCTGGTCCTGATATAATTATTGATGAACTTATGAAATATCATTCAATTGATATAGAATGGGGAAATCATGATATTATATGGATGGGTGCTGCTGCTGGAAGTGAAGCTTGTATTTTTAATGTTATTAGAATATGTGCTAGATATAATAATTTAGATATTTTAGAAGAAGGATATGGAATTAATATTAGAACTATTACTGAATTTGCTATGGAAGAATATGGTGATAAAAATTCAGTAATATTTAAGCCTAAAAATGTTGACGAGAAAAATAGTCAGTTTGACCAAATTATTATGGAAAAAACTCAACAAGCTGCAGCTATAATTCAATTTAAGCTAGAAGGTGCAATAATAAAAAAACATCCTGAATATGAAATGGATGATAGGCTTTTACTTGATAAAATTAATTATAAAAAAGGTAAAATTTATATTAATGGAAAAACATATGATTTAGTCGAGGATTACTTTCCAACAATTAATCCTAATAATCCTTATGAATTAAGCATGAAAGAAAAAGATGTTGTAAAAAAACTAGTAAAATCTTTTAAAAATAGTGAAAAACTACAAAGACATATCCAATTTTTATATTCAAAAGGAAATATTTATAAAGTATTTAATGACAACCTTTTAATACATGGTTGTGTTCCTATGGATTCTGCTGGAGAATTTGTTAAAGTTAATATTAATGGTAAAGAGTTAAAAGGAAAAGAATATTTAGATTATGTTGAAAAGATAGCACGTCAAGGTTATTTTGAACCTGAAGGTTCAGAAAAAAGAGAAAATGGAAAGGATTTTTTATGGTATTTATGGTGTGGTAAAAATTCACCTATATTTTGTAAAGATAAAATGAAAACTTTTGAAAGATATTATTTAAATGACAAAGAAACATGGGAAGAAATTAAAAATCCATTCTATAATTTTGAAAATGATGAAAATATATCTATTAAAGTTTTAGAAGAATTTGGTATAGACTCTAGTAAAGGGCATATAATTTGTGGACATATTCCTGTTAAATTTAAAGCTGGTGAAAGTCCAATTAAAGCTAATGGAAAATTGTTTATAATTGATGGAGGCTTATCTAAAGCATATCAGAGAACTACTGGAATTGCTGGATATACTTTAAGATATAGTTCATATGGACTTACATTAGTTGCTCATGAACCTTTCACTTCAAGAGAAAATGCTATTATTAATGAAACAGATTTACATTCTGAAAGGCAAATTGTTGAAAAGGTTGAAAGGAAACTAATCAAAGATACTGATAAAGGCAAAGAATTAAAAGACCAAATTGCTGACTTAGAGAAGCTTTTGGATGCTTATAAAAATGGTTCAATAAGCGAAAAATATATTTGAAAATTTGGTCAATTTGGTGCCGGTTCTCTTTTTTCCCTTGTTGTAAATTTAGTGCCGGTTCTATTTTTAGCAATTGCTAAAAATAGAATCGGCACTTTTTTCAACTAATATTCTTTATCAGTCTTTTGGAAAGTAATGAAAAGTTTTCCCAACTTTCATTTGGATTTTCTCTATATCTAAGTTAATGTCAATATTTTTGCTATGACAATTTTTATAATTTCATATCTTTGTTCTATAATATTTTTGTAAAAGTCTTTTCTTATATTTGATATACATTCTATATTATCAATAAATTTGTTAATTTCTTCTATATTAATATTGCTAAATAATCTCTTTATAGCATTATTACATTCTTCATTTTGCATTTGTCTTATATATGACATATAATTTATTTTCTTTCCATTTTCTTTTATACAAGAATAACAGTTTATTGCTAGATTTTTAAGTTCTATTTGGCTCATATTCTCTATTTCTTCATCTTCTAACATAGGATTTAAGCAAGAGCCACAATCATATATTGGAGAAAAACTAACTTTTCCTGTTGTCTTGTTTAATAAAAATCCCCAATTTCCATTATGTCTATCTGTATTTCCTATTAAGCTATCTATTACAAACATATCCCAAAATTTTTCTTTTGTTTCTATATTATTTATCATTTTGCTTTCTTCTATAACTTCCATTATATCATTTAATTCAGTTTCAATTTTTTTGTCTGGATTAGTACTTAGTGCTAAATTTTCAAACTCATATAAAACATGTTTTTCATCTGTAAAGTCTTCACAAGCACATACAATTTTTTCTTTTCCATTATATTGATATTTTCCTAGTATTGTATTTTGCGTTTTTATTCCTACAATTTTAAATATGTTACTTCCAATGTATTCAGAAAAAGCATTATTTATATATGATATATTCTTATTTTTTTCTCTAATTGGATCTGGAAATTTGACTAAATATTTATGATCATTATATATTAAAGTCTTCTTTTTTTCTGATCCTCTATAACTATTAAGTTGTTCTATTGCATTAGTAAAATCAATCATTTTTCTTCCTCCACTCTTTGTATATTAAAAGTATAACATAAACAATTAAATTTTACCATATTAAAAATAAAAAAAGCAAAAATAGAACATGCACTAATTTATCTAAGTCTTAATGCATTTAATATTACTGTAATACTGCTTAATACCATGGCTACACTTGCTATCATTGGATTTATTGAAATTCCTATTGGTTTTAATATTCCAATTGCTATTGGTATCATTAAACAGTTGTAGAAAAATGCCCAGAATAGATTTTGTTTGATATTTCGTATTGTTTTTTTACTGATATTTATTAATTTTATAATACTGTTTAAGTCATTATTTGTTAATATTACTTCTGAAGAATCCATTGCTATATCTGTTCCACTATTTACACTTATTCCAATATCTGCATTTGCAAGTGCTGGACTGTCGTTTATTCCGTCTCCACACATCATTACAAATTTGTTTTGTTGTTTTAATTCTTTTATTGTGTTTGTTTTTTCTGCTGGTAATACATTAGATATTACTTTTGTTATTCCTATTTCTTTTGCTATTTTTTCTGCAGTTTCTTTGTTGTCTCCTGTTAGCATAATTGTTTCTATTTTCATCTTAGATAATTGTTCTATAACTTCTTTGCTTTCTTCTCTTATTACATCATTTACTCCAATGATACCTAATATTTCTTTGTCTTTTACTACATAAATAATGCTATTTCCTTTTTCTGCTAATTTTTTTTCATCTTCTAAATGATTATTTTTGATATTGTATTTTTCTATTATTTTTGAGTTTCCTAGTAATATCTTTTCTTGATTTATTTTTCCTGTTATTCCTAGACCAACAATATTTTCAAATTCCTGTACATCTAATACACTAATTTTATTTTCTTCTAAATAATCTGTAAATGCTTTTCCTATTGGATGTGTTGATTTACTTTCTATGCTTCCGAGCTAGTTGTAATAAGCTATTTTGTTCAAGAGAACTATAATTGATTACTTCTGCTATTTTTAGTTTTCCATATGTTAAAGTTCCTGTTTTGTCAAAAACTATTGTGTTTACTTTTTGTGCATTTTCTAAAATTTCACTTTTCTTTATTAAAATTCCGTTTGATGCACATTTTCCTTCACTTACAACTATTGCAAGAGGTGTTGCTAATCCTAAACTACATGGACAGGCTACAACTAATACTGTTACAAATGTTGTTATAGCAGTTCCAATATCTTTTCCAATGACTAAATATGCAAAAAATGTAACAATTGCTATAGCAATTACTGCTGGCACAAAATATCCAGATACTTTATCTGCTATTTTTGCTATTGGTGCTTTTGTGTTACTAGCTTCAACAACTAATCTTACAATTTCAGATACAGTAGATTCTCTTCCTATTTTTTCTGCTTTATATTCAATATATCCATCATAATTTAAGCTTCCAGCAATTACTTTGCTTCCAACTTCTTTAGATGCTGGCTTACTTTCTCCTGTTATAAATGATTCATCTAAATGTGCTTTTCCAGTTATTATTTCTCCATCTACTGCAATTTTTTCTCCTGCTTTTGATACAACAATGTCTCCTTTATGTATTTCATCAAGTGTTACTTGTTTTTCTACTCCGTTTACTTTTATTACTGCTGTATTTGGGGTAATTTTTACTAATTTTTGTATTGCTTCTTTTGTTTTGTCTTTACTAAGTCCATCAATATATCTGCCAAGTTTTATAAAATAAATTACTATACTTGCAGACTCAAAATATAAATTCATAACTTGTGTATGGTCTCCAGCCAATACTAAATACATATTATATAAACTATATAAAAAGCTTGTTATAACACCTATTCCTACTAAGGTGTCCATATTGGGTGTTTTGTGTATTAAATTTTTGTATCCGTTTTTTAAAATATCAAATCCATACCACATAAAGCATATAGTTAAAATTAGTAAACTAATCATATAATTTGTAGAATTTGTATGAGGATCAAGAAACGGAATTGTTGGTAAATTTATCATATGTCCCATTGATATATACATTAGAACTATTGCTAAAATAGTAAATACAATAAATTTTATTTTTTCTTTTTTACTTTTTTCTTCAAATTTAATTTCTTTAAATTCTCCTAAGCTCTTGAACCCTGCTTGTTTTACAAATTCTTCTATTTTTTCTTGATTTAAAATATTTTCATCATAATCTACAGTTGCATTTGCCATTACTAAATTAACTGATGCATTATAAACTCCATTTTGTTTGTTTAAATATTTTTCTAATCCGTTTGAACAGGCACTACACGTCATTCCATCAATTGATAAAATAATTTTTTTCATTTTTATTTTATTCCTTTCTAAATGCCTTGAAATTATTTTTCAACTTCAAATCCAATGTCTTCAATTTTATCTTTTAGAGAGCTTTCTTCAACTTCGTCTTTTGATGTTACTTTTACTATTCCATTTGTGTAATTTGCCTCTACTTCTTCTACTCCATCTATTGTTTTTAGAGCATTTTTAACTCTATTTTCACATCCATTACATACCATACCTTTTACATTTATTATTGTTTCTTTCATTTTAATCACATTCCTTTCTTAAATTACAAATTTGTGCAGAATTATTCTGCTGTTTTAATATTTACTTTTTTTCTAATAGATTTTCAAATTTATCACTAAATTCTTTTGCATGTTTTTTTAAGTTTATTGGTCTTAATTCTATGTTAGTAAAACAATGCTTTGTTTCTCCAATAAGTACTGTTTTTCCTGTTTTTTTGTCTTTTACATCATACCCTACTGTCATTCTTACTCCTGTATATTCTTTTACAAAAGGTGTTATTATTATGATATCTCCAAATGTAACATGATATTTATATTCACAACTTACACCTAAAACAGGAATTGTTATTCCATTTTCTTCTAATAGTGAAAATGGCATTCCTACACTTTCTAGCCAAGAGCATCTTGCTTCTTCTAAAAATCTAATATAATTTGAGTGGTGTACTACTCCCATTCTGTCTGTTTCATAATAATTGATTTTTCTTTCAAATATAAAACTCATTGTATTCTCCTTGTTATTTGTTAAATTTTTTGAATAAACTTATTAACTCATCTATTACTTCAAGTTTACCATTTTCTAAATCTCTTGTTACACAACTATATAAATGATTTTCTAGTATATGGTTTGATAAACTTTTTATTGAGTTTTCAATAGCAGATAATTGAATTAAAACATCATTGCAATATGCATCTTCCCCAATCATTTTTTTGATTCCTTTTAGTTGCCCTTCTATTCTGTTTATTCTGTTATTGATAATTTTCTTTTCTTCTTCTCCTCTTATTGTTTTTTTATTACAACAAAGTTCTTTTTCCATTCCTGTTTCTCGTATAATTGAAATGTATTTCTTATACGAAATTCTCCTTTCTTTGTTTTTGGATTTTAAAGAATTTTTTATCTTTAACATTTAGTATTATATACCATAAGGGGTATTTTGTAAAGAGAGGGTATATATCAACAAGCCTTTATTTTTAAGTATTTCTATCATTATTATTTTTTATTATAATCCAATTTCCTTTTCTATCTGAACCAACTCTTTCTATTATTTTTTTATCTTTTAATTGTTTCAAATTTAATGTTATTGCTGGTCTACTTAAATTAATTTTTTCCATCATCATCTTTTGCGTTATACTTGGATTTAATTTAATTAATTCTAAAATTTTTCTTTGTGTTTCATTTAATTTTTCTGTATAGTTTTCTGTATAGTTTTCTGTATAGCTTTCTGTATAGCTTTCTGTATAGCTTTCTGTATAGTTTTTATCAATATATGTATTATCCCCTAATGGAATTATAGTTCTAAAAATGTCATCTTCTTTTAATATTGGCACACCACCCGAATATATTTTTGTATATTTAACCATATTTCTTACACCAGAGCCAAGTTCATCTGCTAGTCCTATTTCTTTAAAGAATTTTGCTATTTTAGGATTTTTAGGATAAGGTTCATATGTGTTAATATCAATAGTTCCAATCATTTTGGCTCTATTTGCATTTTCTGTTCTCATACAATTTTTTTCTATAATTAGTTTTGCTGGATATGGATTAGAAAATTCACGGTGTATAAGAAGATTTGCACATAATTCTCTTGCTATTTTATTTCTTACATCTATTCTTTGCGTTCCTTCTATATAAAATTTATCGTCTAAATGTTTTTCTATAAACGCTATTAGTCTTTCATAACTTTCAATTAAATTTGTTCTTATGTCATCTCTATCATCATATCTGTCTATATTTTTTACTCTATAGATAGCGTCTGTTTTATGATGTGGCAAAGCAGATAATATTGTTGTGTCTTTTCCAAATAATAGTATTGCTGCAAGAGTTAATCCTTCCTTTCCTGTAACCAAATCTTTTTCAATAAAGTTTAAACTTCGCATCATTTGTTCATCTGACATATCTGTCCATACATGATTTTTGCTACTATTATTTATTGCCATTTGTCTTGCTCTTTTTATTAAATCTTCTCTTAGGTCAGACATTTCAGCATATGGAAATACTTTATTTTCTGTATAGAAACTTTGCTTTCTAGCATAAATATTTGCTATTCTTTCTGATATTTTTACTTTATAGTCTCCATCTTCATTTCTATCGAAAACAGTTCCATTAGTTCTATGTACCATTGAACTCTCATGAACATATATATGTAGTATTTTCTTTTTTTCGATTTCGTATTCTCTTATATTTAAATATACTGTTGGATCTATTTTTTCTGGATTACTACATAAGTTTGTTAAGTCTTTTTTTAGTTTTGTTATATTTTCTTTATCTACGCCAATTATTTTTCCATTATCTGCAATTCCTAAGAAAATGTGTCCTCCATTTCTGTTTAAAAATGCACATACTGTTTCAAATAGTGTTTGTGGTAAGTTTTTATTTGCTTCTTTAAATTCTGTTGTAACTCCTTCTCCGCTTCTTATAATTTCTAATAATTCATTTGGAATTTTATCTGTCATATTTACACCTCCTTTTTTTCGAAAATCTGTTTGTATTTTATCATGAATATAATTCATTGTCAATGAAATAAACTGTTTTTATTCAAATTCTTTTCGACAAAAAATGAGGAAATTCTATTTTTCCCTTCTTATGTATTCAATTTCATACTTGTCCAATAAATCTATTGTAATCTTTCCATCTTTCAATGCATTTTCTACATCAAAATAATCACCATCTTTAAAATATACTATTACATAGGCAACTTTACGAGTTGGAAAATAATATTCATAATTTTCATCTTCATAAAACTTGTACTCCCCTTCTGTAGCAACATATTTACTACTATCAATTGCTGTATAATCTATTATTTTAGGGGCATCTATTTCTTCTTTTTTTTCTAATATATCTGTATTATCGACTTTTAAAGCAAAATATGGATTATTAGAATTTGCTTCTTTCATAAATACAATAAATTGATCATCAAAATAACAATATCTTGGTTCATTTGATATTCCTATTACTTCAGTTACTAATGTTGTCTGACTAGATAAATTACATCCTTTTTCATTTAAATAAAAGTTTATATTTTGTACTACATCAGAAAAATAAAGTGAGGTGTCTTTTATTGTTTTATTATATAATTCGTTATATGCAATCATTCCATTTACTCTAACATAAGGAATTCTTAATTCATCTTCTTTTAGAAATTCTTTACTGCCAGTATATGTATTTGCTTTTTCTTGAATGTCGTTATAATATTCATCAAAATTTTTATTTTCATTTGTTCTGTATAGAATGATTTCATCTCCTTCTTGTGTTTTTAATTTAATTGCAAAATCATCACTATTTGCACTATTATCATCATTTCTATTAAAAAATAGAATTTCAATATTTTTATTCATTTCTTCAGAACTTGCATTGTTAATTCCAAAATATTTTATTGGTTCTTCACTATCTCCAAATGTCCAATTATAATTATCGCTAAAATTGTCAAATTCTTCTAAAAAGTGTAATTCTTTATTTAGTGATGTATCTATTTTATATCCTCCTGTTAAAGTTCTTTCTACAGTAACATTATAATCATTTTCGTCTAACATATCTTTTGTAAAAGTACTTGAATTTAAATCATCAACAATTGGTAGATTTCCATCTTCTAAATCAATTCTTTCTCTTCCTAATTGATTTTCTAATTCTTTCCATGCTAAGTCTATTGTTCCTACCCATAAGTTGTTTATTGTCTTTTCATCTAATGTACTTTGGTAAGATGGATTCATTGATATATTATGATTTGTATTATTTTTTATGTAATTATTGTAAATTACTGTTCCGGCATAAACTACTCCTGATAACAATGCTCCAACTAATATTACTATTAATATAACTTTTAAAGATTTATTCATTTCATCAAATCCTTTCTTTATTAAAATTTTTCGTAATTCTTTTTTGCCTCTATGTACAAGATTTTTTATGTTCTGGACAGTTTCTCCAAGTATTTGGGCTGTTTCTTTATATGATAGTTCTTCTATATTGACTAAATATATTGCATTTTTGTATTTTTCATCTAACATATTTATTGCTTCAAGTATTTCTTTTCTTTTTTCATTTTCTGTTATAATATCTATTATGTCATTTTCTATTTTGTTATTTTCTTTTGAAAAATATTGCTCATTTATTTCCTTTTTTCTGTTTTCCATGTTTATATAGTTATATGCTCTACATTTTGCTATTAAAAATATATAATATTTAAAGGAATATTTTTCTTGCATTTTGTTTTGGATAATGTAAATAAACACTTCTTGAGTAATATCTTCAGCTTTTTGATAATCTTTTACTATGTTGAAAACAAAATACTTTATTTTTTCTTTATATTTATTGTAAAGAATTTCAAAAGCGTCTTTTTGCCCATTTAAATATTCATGGTATAGTTTCATGTCTATGTCTTTTTCCATTTCTATCCTCCTTTCATTTATACAAACAGATTAAAATAAAAAAAGTTTCAGTTTATAAAATTTCTTATCAAAAAAAGCACCACAAAATTTAAACTTTTGTAGTGCTATATATCCTTTTTTATTCTACATCATGTCTTGCAAGAATTTTTGCAGGTGTTTTTCTTAAAACTTTATAAACAGGTATTAAACCAACCAAAAAATTAAAAATATAAATTATAAAAATGCTTAATAATATTACATTAAAATTTATAACAAACATATTTTTAAAATCATTAAACTTAGATACAGTGCTTAGAATATAAGACATAAATATAACTCCTGTTAGACTTGCAACTGTTGTAATTGCAAATATTTCTCCAGTAAACATTCTATAAATATCCATTCTTTTTACACCAATTGCTCTCAGAGTTCCAATTTCTTTTACTCTAGTTAAAAATGATGCTCTCATCATCAAGTAAATTTCAATCAGTGAAATACAGAAAATAATTACTGAGAAAATTATAGTATTATTAACGTTTTCTTTTTGGCTATCAATATATTGCTGTTTATCATATTCATATGTATCAATAATATTTAAGTTCTGTTCATTTTTTAGTTTATTATAAACATCTTCTTTATTTTTTGGATATATTACAAAATTATCTTTATTTTCTAAAACACCATATTTTACTGTATTATTATTTACAAGATAATTTTGTTTATTAGTTTTACTTTCATAATATCCAACAACTTTTAGATTTATATTGTTAATTTTAGTATCTATTGTTTTATTTAATTTAATTGTATCTTTATTAGCAATATTTACAATAACTTCATAATCATTAGTAGGCATTCTACCTTTTTCTATTGTAATATCATCTAAATATAAATTATAATCTTCAACTTTTTCAGAAATATTATCATCCTGTGATATAAATCCAAAATTAAAACTTGAATTATTACTTGTTGTATTGTTTAATATATTTATAAAATTATCTTTATTCATATATATTGAAGGACTTGCTTTATCTGTAATTCCAACAATAACAAAATCTTCTAAATTGTCAATCGATAATTTTTTTCCTATTACATCTTGAATTTTTTGTATACCAACTTCATTTATAACATTATTTTCTACACCAGAACTTGAACCACTATTACCTGTAATGCTAGAAATTCTGTCAATTACTAGTCTATCTATAACAATCTCATGTTGATTACTTGGCATATTTCCATAAATCAAATCATTTGCATTAATTTCATCAATACTTGTTAGAGAACCAGATATATTTAGAAAAAATCTTGATGTTTGAAAATATTCTTCAAATTTCATTTTAAAATTTGCTAAACTGTCTCCTGGCAAAATGTAATCAATACCTTCTAGTGTTTCCAATTGTAAATATTGGTCTATATTGATTTTGCCACTATTTACTTGTAAATAATTTTTATTTTTTGTTATAAAATCTTTGTCTTCAATTTTAAATGTTGCAAATATGCTACTAATTGAATATACTATAAACATTGCAGAAGCAAAATAACCAACAAGTATGGCTTTTTTTAGTATTGAATAATTTCCTATTTTTTTAAATCCATTTATAACAGATTTTAAAATACCATAAATTGAACTATATCTTGGTTTTCTTTTATTTTCTTCTAAATCAAATTTAAATTCTTTATATATTTTTTTGTCTATTTTTTTATAATTGTCATTTACAAATTCAATTATAGAATTTTCATCTACTACTTCTACTTTTTTTCCTTCTGCTTCTACATATATATTCCCATTCATAATAGCAAGTTTTGCATTTATAGCATCACACTTGTTATAGTATACATCAAGTTTTATATTATCTTTCTGAAAATTTTCATAATTTTCAAAATCTTTTAAATAAATTTTATTATCTAATCTATAGTCTAAATATTCTTTATCAGTGTTTTCATAATCTTTTACAATTTGTCCATCTTTGATTTCTATAATCCTTGAAGCATAAAATTTGGCAAGTTCTTCTTCATGTGTAACTAATATTACTAGTTTTTCTTTTGAGATTGCTTTTAAAATATTCATTATTTCTATTGAGTTTTTACTATCTAGATTTCCGGTTGGCTCATCAGCTAAGAGAATGTTTGGATTTTTTACAATTGCTCTAGCAATAGCTACTCTTTGTTTTTCTCCTCCTGATAACATTTTGGCTGGTCTATTTCTATGTCTATACATATTCACACTATTAAGCACATAGTCCACTTTTTTCTTTATTTGATTTTTGTTTTTAATACCTATCATTCTTAAAGATAAAGCTATATTATTATACACAGTCATATTATCAATTAATTTGTAATCTTGAAATATATATCCTATATTTGCATTTCTAATTTTATCTTTTACAAAAGTACTTCTTTTAGTTATTTTTTTACCATTTATAAATATTTTTCCCTTGTTTACATTATCTAAACCACCTATTGTATTTAGAAGAGTTGTCTTGCCACTTCCAGATGGTCCAAGAATTGCAATTAAACCTGTTTGTCCTAATTCAAGTGAAACATTATTTATTATATGTATTTGATTTGGTTTTCTTCTATTAAAATATTTATTCAATCTTTCAATCTTGACCATCTTTTACACCTCCTCATTATATGTACTAATTGCTGATTTTTTAAATATGTCTTTTGATACTTTTCTTGATAGTAATTTAGACATTAGTATAATTATTACATAAATTAATACACATTCCCATAATCCAATGAATTGTGAAAGTTTACTTAAATATTGGATATTAATAATATTAATTTTTGTTAAATATATTATTAATATTGATGTAAAATAGGCTAAATTAGAGTTGATAAATAGTTCTATATCTAATATTTTTCTTACTTCTTTTCTGCTTGAGCCTAACATTCTTAATGTAGTATAATAAATTGCTCTTGATTTTAAAATAATTTTTATTATAAAATATGATATAAAAAATAGTATAAATATTAATATTATTGTTACTATAGTTCTTATCATTTGTACTAATTCATTATAATTATCATTTGTAATTACTTTAAAATCAGTTACCTTTTTAGTATCTATTCCTAAATTATTAAGTTCTAGAATTGTTGTGTCTATATTTTCAAAATCTTTAACAAAAACACTAGATTGATATGGTTGTTTATTAAATAAAGAATCATATACTTCATTATTAATAAAAATTGCATTACCATATAATTTATAATTATCATTTCCAGTTAGTCTTGTAAAAGATTTTTCGGTATATGTATTATTAATTGTTAAATTGATTTTGTCTGAATAAAATATATTGCTTACTTCAATTTGAATATCTTTTCCTTTTATTCTTCCATTCTTTACCAAACTCTTTAAATCATCACTTACAATTGCATTTTCTTTTTCTACTTTTTCACTAGGAACTATTTTGTTTTGTATATATTTGTTTTGAAAAAGTGCTTTTAATGTACTATATTCTTCATTCATATATGTGTTTAATTTTTCAATTTGAGTTGAATCCATGTATATTTTAGAATCATAATTATTACTATTTTCATTAAATTTTATTCCAACAATTTTTATTCCATCTAAAATTGAATTTTCTTGTGAATCTTTAATAGAAAAATTTTGTTCTAAAACTTCATCGACAAAATTTTCTATATAATAATTTTTACTACTTGTTTGCAAAATTGCTTCATTTTCTTGTTCTGGTATTCTTCCTAAGTCAACTTGTTCTTTAAAGTTTTTAACATCATTAATTGTTGTAGCATACCAACATTCTCCATAGCCTTTAGTTGTGCTACGTGATATTGTAATTTGTGTATCTAAAAATACATCATTTTTTACTATATAATCAATATTTTGTAAATTACTTATTTTTGAATAGTCTTCTTCTGAAAAAGAAGTTTTATCTTGTTTTTTTATTAATATTCTATTTTCTGATAAGTCTTTAAAAGTTACACTAACTCCATTATCAATGTCGCTCTCTGCTAATTTAAAACTTGTGTATTCTAAAAATAGAGCTGATGTTATAAAGAAAAATACCATAAATAGTAGCAAAAATTTTGATTTAATATTAAATGTATTTCTAATTCCTAGTCTCAATTTATTAAAAAATGTTACTTTTTTGAATTTAGTTTCTTTTATTAAATTAGTTTCATCAATTTTTTCAATCTCTCTATTTTCAATAATTTTACCATCATGCATTTTTATGATTCTTGTTGCATGTTCTTCAAATTGCTCAATATTATGTGTTACAATTATAACGAGCTTATCTTTTGAGACTTTTCTTAAAATGTCTATTACATCTTTTGCAGATTCTGTATCTAGATTTCCTGTTGGCTCATCTGCAACTATTATTGGACTGTCTTTAATAATTGCTCTTGCAATTGCTACTCTTTGTTTTTGACCTCCAGATAGTTTTGAAACTTTTGTGTTTTTGAATTTTGTTAATCCTACTTGATCAATAATATCTAAAATTTTCTTTTTGACTTGGCTTTTTTTATAACCACTTAAAAGTAACACTAATTCTACATTTTGGTATACTGTATAACTATTTATTAAATTGAAATTTTGAAAGATATTTGCTATATATTTTTTCCTGTATTGTTCTAAATCTTTTTCTGTGTAATGACTTGTTTCTTGTCCATTTATGTACATTTCTCCTTCTTCATAGCTATCTAACCCTGAAATAACATTTAATAGAGTACTTTTTCCACTTCCAGATTCTCCTGTAATTACTACAAATTCTCCTAAGTTCAGTTCTAAATTTACTTTTGAAAATCCTGTGGCTATTATTCCATTGTTATAATATATTTTTGATACATTTTCTAATTTTAACATTTGTGTACTTCCCCTTTTTATACAATCTTCTACTTTTATTGTATAGAAAAAAGACAATATAATGATATATTGCCTTTTTATTCCCAATTAACTTCATAACCAGTAGTATCTACATTTTCAAATACATCATCATTAATAGTATCTTTATTATACTCAAAGTTAACAACATGTTCAACTTCACTATTATTTTACCAAATAATACAAATTTTTCAAGTGTTTTTCTAATTAATTTTCTTTTATAATATTCTTACTACACAAATAAGTAATTACAAAATAGCCACCATAAATAACAACTATAAACACTGCAGTCATAACAATTGAAGGCAATAATTGTTCATTTCCAAAAGTAGAAATTACATAACTACAAAATGTAATACCAAAAATTGAGTGGATAATTGCAACAACAAGTGGGAACATAAAGAATATTGCTACCTGTCTAAATAGTGATTTATTAATCATTTTCTCATCTGCTCCAAGTTTTCTAAGCATTTTATATCTTTCTTTATTATCTGTGCTTTCTGTTAATTCTTTTAAGGCTAATATTGCTACACTTGCAATTAAGAAAACTATTCCCAAATATAAACCTAAAAATGTTACTAAAGCTCCAATTCCAATACTTGCTTCACTTATATCTACTTTGCTATTTATTGAAGGTAAATTATATTTTGTTGCAAGTGGATTATTTACTAAGTTTCTTATTTGATTTTGTATTTCTCTTTGTTCATCTAAGTCATTTGTATAATAATTTCCAATTACAGAATTATATACAATACAGCTTTCATCAGCAATATCATCTGGTATTATTATAATTCCAGAATTTATATGGTTGCTTGCCATTTCTACAAATCCATATTTACATTCTTGGTATTTTGGTTTTAAAGTGTGTCCAAAAACAGTTATTTCTTGATTATTTTGTAATGCTACATTTCTTATTGTTATCATTGAATCAAAATCTGCTATAATTAAATATTCATCTTCATTTAATGAATATTCTTCATTTCCATAAAATTTAGCAACTTTATTATAATCACTTATTGTCATAATATCATCTGGCATATTATATGGTATCATTGATGTATAAGCATTTTTTATTATTTCTAAACTATCTCCTAATGTATCTCCAAAAGTTAACTCATCTGTTTGATAAAGATTATATTCTACACTTTCTTTTAAATAAGAATCTATATTAAAATCAAGTCTTTCTAATATTTCTTTAACTGATAATTTAGAATTTTCTATTTGTTCCATATTATAGCCTTGGTCTAACCAACTTTCATCTAAAACTCTTTTTTCTAATTGAACATCTGCTGGTGCAAGTTCATCTAAATTAGCACTCATAGAATTTTTTAATGATAAACAACTAGATAATACACATATTGTTACAAATAGCAATAAACATATAATTGTCATAGAAAATACGGTTGTATTTATTTTGCTACTTACTTGTCTTAATGTAAATGTGTTAAGTCCTTTTGTATAAAAGTTCTTCATACTCATTACGATTTTTAAAATTAATCCAGATAAAGACCAAAATATGAAAAATGTTGATATTCCTCCTATTATAATTGGCTTTAAAATATCTTTTGGTGTTTCAACTGTTTCATTTATTCCTCCTGTTACCATATAATAAGCATATCCTAGAGCAACTGCTGAAATAGCAAATACAATTGTACATAACATTGGATTTTTCATTTTTACTGTTTCTGATTTTTTGCTTGTTTGTATTAAATCTATTAATTTGCATTTTCCAACATTTATTACATTAAATAACATAACAATTACATACATTATTCCAAAATAAATAATTGTTTTTATACAAGCATCTGATGAAAATATGAATTCATATTTTGTCATATCTGCATCAAACATATTTGCTACTAACATACTCATAAGTTGTGATAATACAATTCCTAATCCTAAACCTACAAGTAATGAAATAATTCCTATTAAAATTGTTTCAAAAAATAATATCATAGAAATTTTTCTTTTACTCATTCCAAGTAACATGTAAATTCCAAATTCCTTGTTTCTTCTTTTCATTAAAAATCGACTTGCATAAATAATTAAAAAACCTAATATAAAAGCTACAAATACACTTGCTCCTGATAGCATAGTTGTCATCATTTCAATAATGTCATAAGTACTTTCTGTAACATCTAATAATACTGCTTGGCTTTCAATACTGTTAAATACATAAAATATTGCAACTCCTAATATTAGTGTAAAAAAGTATATTGCGTAATCTTTAAAACTTTTCTTTATATTTCTAAAAGATAATTTAATAGTTGTCATTTTCCTCACCTCCAAGTAAGGTTACAACATCTATAATTTTGTCAAAGAACTCTTTTCTTGAACTATTTCCTTTTATTATTTCATTAAATAATTTTCCATCTTTAATAAAAATAACTCTACTTGCATATGATGCACAGAAACTGTCATGAGTAACCATTAAAATTGTAGTGTTTAGTTTTTCATTTAAATAATCAAAACTTTCAAGTAACATTTTTGATGCTTTACTGTCTAAAGCTCCTGTTGGCTCATCAGCTAAGACAATTTGTGGGTCTGTTACAATTGCTCTTGCTGAAGCTACTCTTTGTTTTTGCCCTCCTGACATTTGATATGGATATTTTTGTAATACATCTTTTATTCCTAATTTATTTGATATGTCATTAACTCTTTTTTCAATTTCTTTTGCTGACTTATTTTGAATAGATAGTGCTAAAGATATGTTTTCATATGCTGTTAATGTGTCTAATAAATTAAAATCTTGAAAAATAAATCCTAATTTTTCTCTTCTAAATTTGTTTAAGTCATTTCCTTTTAATTTTGTAATATCATCTCCTCCAACATATATATGACCTGATGTTACTTTGTCTATTGTTGATATACAATTTAAAAGTGTGGTTTTTCCTGAGCCTGATGCTCCCATTATTGCAACAAATTCTCCTTTGTCTACTTCAAAAGATAAATTATCTAATGCTTTTGTTAAACTTGATTTACTGCCATAGTATTTTTCTACTTTGTCAATTTTTAATATAGTTGACATATTAATCACAATCCTTTCTATTTTTTTATTATAATTTAAGACGAATTTGCTTTTTAAGTAATTCTCTTTTCAATTATTATAGAGGATTAATTTGGGTTTGTCTTTCTTCTAAAATTACCTAACATTACAATTTTGTAATGTTAGGGCAAAAACAGTCTTCTTTAATATTTTTGAAGACCACTTGATTATTTTGATTTTTTTCTTACTTCAAAGAAATCGTTTTTGTTAAATAAAATACTTGCCTCTGTAAATTCACTTTCTTTTGAATCTATTGTGATTTTATGTCCTAACTTTTTGCACAGTTGTTTTGCAATATATAGGCCCATTCCTGTTGAAGTTTCTACTTTTCTTCCATTATTTCCTGTAAATGTTTTGTTAAAAACTTTATTTAGATCACTTTTTTCTATTCCTATTCCATTATCATATATTTTTAAAATTACTGATTTATTATTTTCTTCTGCAGTTATTTTTATATAGTGTTCTACTCCACTTCTAATATATTTTATACTGTTACTTACAATTTGATTTACTATAAATTCAAGCCATTTTGAATCTGTTAAAACTTTTTTATTTCCAACTTCTACTTCAAAATTTATATTATTTTCTAGTAAGATATCTTTGTTTTTCATGGCTACATTTGAAATTACTTTATTTAGTTCTGTTTCTTTAATTAAATAATCTTTTTCTGCATTTTCACTTCTTACATAATAAAGTACTTGTTCTACATCATCATCAATTCTTTTTAATTGTTCTACAATTTTTTTGTCTGATAATTCTTTGTGATTATGTAACATTAAGTTTATTGATGCTAATGGTAATTTTACTTCATGTATCCACATTTCTATGTATTCTTTGAAATCTTGAATACTTAAACTGTATTCTTTTATCTTTTCTGCCATTGATTTATCTATTTCATATAATGAGTCATATAAGATTTCTCCATCATAAAAGTTTGGCTTTTCTATCATTTCTGTTATAAGATATTTTTGGTCTAATAAATCTAAATCATTTAAAAATTTATTATAAAATTTTTTTCTTCTTTCAAAATCATAAATTATATGTATAATTAGTCCTACTATAAGTATAAAATTTATACCTATAATTGCTTGATTATTTGTTTTGAATGATATTAACATTAAATTTATAATAACTATAACAACCATAGATAATACTAGATTTAAAAAATTATTTTTTAAATATTTGCTTAATTTCATTTATTGGCTTTCCTTGTAAAAAATATTTAGGTTTTTAAAGAAGTTTTTACCTATAAACTTTATTTTAAAATATATCCTTGTCCTTTTCTTGTTTCTATTGCATCTTCATATCCAAAATCTTTTAATTTTGTTCTTAATCTGCTTATATTTACATTTAATGCATTATCATTTATATATGAATCATTATTCCATAAATCTGTCATTAAATCATCTCTTGTTACTATATTTCCTCGATTTGATAGTAAAAATATGAATATTATCATTTCATTTTTGGTTAAGATAAATTCTTCTTTTCCGTTTTTTATTATGCCTTTTTTTGGGTCTAATGTTAAATCATTATATGTTAATACATCATTTTTGTTTTCCATTCTTTTGAATATGTTGTTAATTCTTAATAAGAGTATTGTTGGATTATAAGGTTTAGTTATGTAGTCATCTGCTCCATAACTCATTGATAATACTTCATCTGCTTCTGTGTTCTTACTTGTTACCATTATAATTGGTACATTGCTTTCTTTTCTTATTTTTTGTAATAACATTTCTCCGTTTAGTTTTGGTATGTTTATGTCTAATAATATTAGGTCTGGATTTTCTTTTTTTATTTCTTCAAATGAGCTTTCAAAGTCTTTTATTATTATTCCTTCATATCCTGCATTATCTAGTAAGTCTTTTAATTCACTACTTATGCTTGTGTCATCTTCTATTATTAATATTTTTTTCATGTTTGTTGGTATTCCTTTCTTGTTTAATTTAAAATTGGTCTATTATCTTTAAAGAAATTCTTATATAATTCTTTTGCTCTATTTATTGTTTCTTCATGTGTCATATTATTTTGACTGTATTGGTAAATTCAATTACTTTTTTTCCATTTTTAAAATATCATATATTTAATTATAATTCAATACAGTATTAATTTTAGTTTTGATTTTTTTATTTGGAAAAGGGAGCAGCAATGCTACTCCCTAAAAAAATCACACAAAATAAAATTCAAATTATTATGTTAAACTATTCTTGCTCCAAATGGTGCTAAAGCTAGTTTTGCAATTTTGAAAAATTGCAATCCAAATGGAATTCCAATAATAGTTATACACCAAAGACATCCAATTACAAAATTTTCTATTGCCATTGGTAAGCCACAGAAGATAAACCAAATAACATTGGCAATAAAAGATGGTGCTCCACCATCATATACTATTTCTTTTCCAAATGGCGCAAATGCCATTGATGAAAATTTAAAGCACTGTAATCCAAGTGGAATTCCAACTACAGTTATGCAACATAAGATTCCTGCTACAATCCACGAAAGACCACTTAAAAGGCCTCCAAAAATGAACCATAAAACATTCCCTAAAAAACTCATATTTCTTTCCTCATTTCTTATTATATTTGATTTATTTTGTGTGATTCTTTATACCTGTTACTTAACTTCTGTAAATAAAAACATTGTCCTTTTGTAACTAATGTCATAAATATTTTAACATTTATTTTTATAAATTTCCACTATAATTTTAAAAAAAGTCCAAAAAAAGAACCGGTACTAAATTGCCCAAAAGGGAAAAAAGAGAACCGGCACCAAATTACCCAATATAGTTTTTTAGCTCTATTAGTGATTTTGCTGCTAATCTATAATCTTTTACAAAGTTTAGTAAGTAGTTTGATAGTTTTGATGATGGTCTGTCCATATATAAGTCTTTTACTATACATATTCCTAGTCCTTTGTCAAAGAGTATTTTGAATTGCTTTCCTATTTTTAACATATAGTTGTTGTTTTTAATTCTGTTATATCTTTTTTCTGCCTCTCTATGTCTTTTATATAATTCATTTATAAATTCTTCAAATGTATATTCCCTGTATTTATACATGTGATATATTTGTGCTGCATATTCTAGTCCATATATTGTTTCCAAATTAAATATTTCTAACATTTTTTGAAATTCTTCGTTTTTGAAATAATATATGTGTCCTTGTAATTTGTTAAATGCTCTTTTTGTGTCTAAATATCCAAGTTTTATATTTTTTACTATTCTATCATGATTGAATTCAAATGTTCCTCCTAAGTCTTCAGATGGTCTTATTGTTTTTAAATATATTCCTTTACTTGTAGTTAATTTTCTGCTAAATCCTACACCTGCAATATCAACTAAAATTATGTTTTTGCAACCTTTTTCTATTAACATATTTGTTGGTGCGCTATCATATAAGCCACCATCATAATATTCTTCATTATTAATTATTTGGGGCTTAAAAATTGGGAAACATGAACTTGCTAACAAATAGTTTACCATTTCTTCTTTTGGTATATCATCTTTGAATTTTTGTAATGGTTGTCTATTTTTTACAGAATATGTAACTAATCCAAAATCTATTTCCGAATTATATAATTTGTCCATATCTATATATTTTTCTATCATTTTTCTTAAAGGTGTATTATCTATACCATTTTGTTTTTTATAATTAGATGCTAAATTAAATATATTTGATAAGTCAAATATATTTTTGTTTCCATCTACACCACTTACTTTCATTATATTATTTATTTTAATAGTTTCATACATTTTGGAAACTAGAGCATAATCATTTTGTAAAAAGAGAGCCCCATTTAATGCACCAATTGAAGCTCCCACTATTCCTTTAATATTTATATTTAATTCTTGAAGAGCTTTCCAAGATCCTACTTGATATGCTCCTCTAGTTCCACCACCTGCTAAAACCAATCCATATTCTTTTTCATCTATCATTTTATCCAAATATTCCTTTTTTCTTTATTGGTGGCTGTTCATTCATTGTAACAGCTAACTTTTCTAATAAATCCCTTTGTTCTTTACTTAATCTTTTTGGTGTTTGAACAGTTACAGTAAAAACAAAGTTTCCTCTTGATGAAGAATTTATTGATTTAAATCCTCTATCTTTAATTGTAAATTTAGTTCCAGTTTGTGTACCTTCTGGAATATCATATTCTTCTACACTACCATCTACCATTGGTATTTTTAATTTTGCACCAAGAGTTGCCTGTGTTATAGTTATTGGTATTTCACACATAACGGTATTTCCATTTCTTGTGTATATGTTACTTTTCTTCAATCTAACTGTTATGTATAAATCTCCTTTAGCTCCACCTTTTTCTCCTGGTTCTCCTTCTCCTCTTAATACAACAGTTTGGTTGTCATCTATTCCAGCAGGAATTTTTACTTTAATTCTTGCTTGTTTTCTTACTGTTCCTTTTCCTTTACAATTATCACATACTTCTTTTATCACTTCACCAGTTCCATGACAATTTGTACAAGTTCTTGTTGTTTGTATTTGGCCTAAAATTGTATTTTGTACTTGTCTAACAGTTCCTGTACCATTACATACAGAGCATTTTGTAACAGAAGTTCCTGGTCTAGCACCTGTTCCTTTACAAACTGAACAAGTTTCTGGTCTAGTTATAACAATTTCTTTTTCAACTCCCAAAAATGCTTCCTCAAAAGTAATATCCATATTTAAGTTTAAATCTGCACCTTTACGAGGTCCTCTTGTTTGTGTTCTAGAACTTGTTCTTGAACTTCCTCCAAAAAATGAAGAAAAGATATCTCCTAAATCTCCAAAATCTGAAAAACCATCAAATCCTGAAGATGTATATGAATAATATCCTCCGTTTCCAAATCCACTACCAAATGGACCTGTTCCAGAACCTCCAAATCCACCAAATCCTTGTGGTCCATCAGCTCCAAATTGGTCATACATTTTTCTTTTTTGTGGATCTGATAATGTTTCATAAGCTTCATTTACTTCCTTGAATTTTGCTTCTGCTTCTTCTTTATTATCTGGATTAGCATCTGGGTGATATTTTTTGGCTAGTTTTCTATACGCTTTTTTAATTTCTTCATCTGTAGCTGTTTTTGGAACACCTAACACTTCATAATAATCCCTTTTGCTTGCCATATATTTTTACTCCTTTTTTTCATAAATTGGGCGAGTATTAAACTCGCCCGTTGCCATTCTTACTTAAATTCTATTTTTTGTCATCTTCAACTTTATAGTCTGCATCATAAACAGCTCCATCATTTCCGCCATTATTATCTGTATTTGCATCACTTGTTGCTGTTGCATTTGAATCTTCTGTTCCATTTGGATTTCCATTTTTATAAAGTTGTTCTGACATTTCATAAAATACTTTTGTAAGTTTTTCTGTTGCTTCTTTTATTGAATCTGTATTATTTGAGTCTAAAGCTTTTCTAGTATTTTCAATTTCAGTTTCGACTTTTGCTTTTTCTTCTCCACTTACTTTATCTCCTAAATCTTTTAATGTTTTTTCGCTATTGTAGATTAGGCTTTCTGCATTATTTTTAACTTCAATTTCTTCTTTCTTTTTCTTATCTTCTTCAGCATGTGCTTCTGCATCTTTTACAGCTTTTTCAATATCTTCATCTGTTAAATTTGTTGAAGCTGTTATTGATACATTTTGTTCATGTCCAGTAGCCAAATCTTTAGCTGATACATGTACTATACCATTTGCATCTATATCAAATGTTACTTCTATTTGTGGTACTCCTCTTGGTGCTGCTGGAATTCCTGTTAATTGGAATCTTCCTAATGTTTTGTTATATGCAGCCATTTCTCTTTCACCTTGTAATACATGAACTTCTACTGATGTTTGACCATCTGCTGCTGTTGAGAATATTTGTGATTTCTTTGTTGGTATTGTTGTATTTCTTTCAATTAATTTTGTGAATACTCCACCATATGTTTCAATACCTAATGATAATGGTGTTACATCTAGTAATACTAGGTCTTTAACATCTCCAGAAAGTACTCCACCTTGAATTGATGCACCAATTGCAACACATTCATCTGGGTTTATTCCTTTATCTGGTTCTTTTCCTGTTATTCTCTTAACAATTTCTTGAACAGCTGGAACTCTTGTTGATCCACCAACTAATAATACTTTATGAATATCATTTGCTGTTAATCCTGCATCTTTTAATGCTTGGTTTACAGGTCCTGCTGTAGCTTCTACTAAATCATGAATCAATTCTTCAAATTTAGCTCTTGTTAATGTTACATCTAAGTGTTTTGGTCCTGTTGCGTCTGCTGTAATAAATGGTAAGTTGATTTGTGTTTGTTGTACTCCAGATAATTCTATTTTTGCTTTTTCAGCTGCTTCTTTTAATCTTTGCATTGCAGCTTTATCTGTTGATAAGTCTATTCCTTGGTCTTTTTTGAATTCTGCTACTAGGTAATCTATAATCTTTTGATCAAAATCGTCTCCTCCTAAATGTGTGTTACCATTTGTAGATAATACTTCAAATACTCCATCACCAATATCTAGTATAGAAACATCAAATGTTCCTCCACCTAAGTCATATATCATTATTTTTTGATCTTGTTCTTTATCCATTCCATAGGCAAGTGCTGCTGCTGTTGGTTCATTAATAATTCTTAATACTTCAAGTCCTGCAATTTTTCCAGCATCTTTTGTTGCTTGTCTTTGGCTATCACTGAAGTATGCAGGTACTGTGATAACTGCTTGTGTTACTTTTTGTCCTAAATAATTTTCTGCATCTGCTTTTAATTTTTGTAATATCATTGCAGATATTTCTTGTGGTGAGAATTGTTCTCCATCTATATTTACTTTTTCGCTTGTTCCCATTTTTCTTTTTATTGATATTACTGTGTTTGTTGGATTTGTAACTGCTTGACGTTTTGCAATTTGTCCAACTAGTCTTTCACCATTTTTTGAAAATGCAACTACAGATGGTGTTGTTCTACTTCCTTCTGCATTTGGTATTACAACTGGTTCTCCTCCTTCCATAACTGCTACACATGAATTTGTTGTTCCTAAATCTATTCCTATAATTTTTCCCATAATAATTACTTCCTTCCTTTTGGCTTTCGCCCCTATTTTATTTTTATAATATATGTTTTTGTTACTATTGTAACCAATTTTAAATTAATAACATTTTTTAATAATATTTTCATATTTACACCTAAATGTAAATGTTTTCTCACAAGTTATTTTTTTATATTATTACTAATTATTAATTTGCTACTACTACCATTGAATGTCTAATAACTTTTGAACCTATTTTATAGCCTTTTCTATATTCTTGAACAATTTCTTGTGTTCCTTTTTCTGGGTCTTGAATACTACTTACTGCTTCATGTTGACTTGGGTCAAATGTTTTTCCAATACTTTCGATTTCTTCTACTCCTTTTGCTTTTAAAATGTCTTTAAATTGCTTTAAAACAAGTTCTACTCCTTTTTTATAGTCTGTATCTTGAGTTTCTGCTTTTACTGCATTTTCTAAGTTGTCTACTATTGGTAAAAATACTCCTACAATATCTCCTAATATAGAATTATATAATGTTTCTCTTTCTTTGCCACTTCTTTTTTTGAAGTTTTCGAATTCTGCTAAAACTCTTTTATATCTGTCATTTAATTCATCTAATTCGTGTTGTTTTGGATCTATTATATAATCTCCTTCAGTTTTTTTTTCTTGTGTTTTTTCATTATTATTTTCTATATTGTTTTCTTTTACTTGTTGTTTATCTAAATTTTCTTCTGATTTTTCATTCTTTTTTTCTTCTTCCATTTTCTCTACCTTCTTTCTCTTCATTATTTTCTTCTGAATATCCACTTAATTTTTTGCTTATATATTTCATAACTGATATTACTTTTGAATAGTCCATTCTTTTTGGTCCTATTATTCCAATTGTTCCCAAATCTTTATTTCCTATTCTGTGTTTAAATGTTACTACACTGAAGTCTTTAAGTTCTTCTTTTTCATTTTCTTCTCCAATATATATATTTATATCTTTTGCATAACCATTATTTAACATATCTGCCATAAGCTCTTTTTCATCTAATATGTTTACAAAGTTTTTGGCTACTTCTAGGCTATTGAATTCTGGTAGTTCAAATAGTTGTTTTGCTCCTTCTAAATGGACTTTTTCTTCTTCTACAACTTTTTTCATTTGAACTATTATTGGTTTTATTAGGTTTACACTATATTTCATTTCGTCTACTAGGTATTTTTCAAGTGGTTTATCTATTTTGGTTATTGGTTCACCTTTTAACTTATTATTAAACATATAGTTTAAGGTATTAACTTGATTTTCTGTTATGTCTTCATCAAATTTTATTATTGTTTCTTTTACAAGCCCATTATCTGTTAAAATTACTGCCATCATCATTCTTGGACTTAATAGTACAAATTTTATATTTTCAATTAATTGTACATCTGTGTTTGGTCCAATTGATACTGTTGTATAATGTGTTATTTCTGATATCGTACTAGATGCTATTTGTGTTAAATCCTCTAATTCATTTACTTTTGTTTCTAGTTTATCACTAATATATTCTATTTCATCAACAGTGATTTTATCATCTTCTAATAATTCATCTACATAAAATCTATATCCTTTTTCTGATGGTACTCTTCCTGAAGATATATGTGTTTTTTCTATATATCCTAATTTTTCTAGTTCTGCCATTTCGTTTCTTATTGTGGCACTACTACATTCTAGTCCTTCTAAGTTCATTATTGCATTGGAACTTACTGGCTCTGCAGTTTTTATATATTCTTCTACTATGGCTTGTAATACTCTTTTTTTTCTTTCATCTAGCAATTTCGCTCCTCCTCTTTTCTTTTTTGGAAATTGCAGTTTATTTTTAGCACTCTTTTTTGTCGCCTGCTAATTACGAATATTATAATATAACATTTTTTAGCACTTGTCAAGTACTTTTGCTAAGATTTTTTTAAAATTTTTACAACAAAAAATCCTTCATAATATTTTGTTGGACAAACACATAATGCTCCATCAATACTTGTAGGCAATACAGGTATATTTTGTGGTACATTTATTGGAATAATTTGTGCTTTAAATTTCTTTAGAACTTTTTTTACTATATCTTCATTTTCTTCTTTTAATATTGAACATGTTGAATAAACCATCTCTCCTCCTGGTTTTAAGATAGTTAATGATTTTGTTAATAATTCTTCTTGTACTTTAGAAGATTTTTGAATTAAATATTCAGAAAAATTTGGAGTAAAAACATTTTCTGTTCCACTTCCACTACATGGTGCATCAAGCAAAATTTTATCAAATGAAAAATAATCACTTAATTTTCTTGAGTCTTCTTGCATAATGTTTATGTTTTTTACACCTTGTTTTTCAACATTATATTTTAGTCTATCATATCTTATTTTATTTTTTTCACAAGCTGTTATAAATACTTTATTTTCTGCTATTGCTGAAATTTGTGTGGTTTTTCCTCCAGGTGCTGCTGTCATATCTAATATATTTTCTTTTTCTTTGGGTTCAAGTACTACTGCTGGAATCATTGAAGATAAACTTTGTAAATAGATTTCTCCATTTTCATAAATACCTAATTTTCTAATTTCATCTTCTCTGACATTTTTTATAATTAGTGCATCTTTATTCCATTCAAGAAATTCATATTCAATATTGTTTTTTTCTAATTCATTTTTTACTTTTTCTAGGCTACTTTTGATTGTATTTACTCTTAGTGTTACCGGCTTTTCTTCTAAAAGTCCTTCTTCTATTTTTTTTGCTGTTTCTTTTCCGTATTGTTTTTCAATTTTTTCTATAAAAAAAAGTGGTAATTCCATCAATGTTTTTACTCCTTAAATAATATTACTTATTTTATCTTGACTTTTTCAATTAAAATATTATATAATAAATATAGGAAATGGAGAAACCACATCTGCTTATTCTCATTTCCTATGTTTCCTATTCTACAATATTCTTCTGGATTTGTCTACAAATTTTATTAAAATTGCAAAATAAATGAATGAACTCTGGAATTTTTCAAAATTTTCCTAAAATTCATTCATCGTTTATTTTTTATAAATACTATTCTTTTATTTCCTTAGCTAATTTATTAATTGCTTTAGTTTCTATTCGAGATACATATGAACGTGAAATTCCTAAATCCTTGGCTATTTCTATTTGAGTTTTTGGTTTATTTCCATCAAGTCCAAAACGGAGTTCTAATATTGTACGTTCTCTATCTTTTAAAATTGATTTCATTTTTTCATATAAAAGTTTTACTTTCATTTTTAAGTCTACAGCTTCTTCTACACTTCTTTCATCATTTTCTAAAACTTCTTGAAGAGTTATACAATTATCATCTTTATCTTTACCAATTGGTTCATCTAAAAAAACTTCGGCATTTAGTTTTTTTGTAGCTCTAAAATGCATTAAAATTTCATTGTCTATACAACGAGATACATATGTAGAGAGTCTAGCTCCTTTTTCAGGCTTAAAATTATTTATCCCTTTAATAAGTCCTATTGTTCCAATTGAAATTAAGTCATCTTGTTCAACATTTGAATTACTATATTTTTTGCAAACATGTGCAACAAGTCTTAAATTATGTTCAATTAATATATTACGTGCATCTTCATCTCCTGTGCATAATCTTTCAAGATATAATTTTTCTTCTTCTGCACTTAATGGTTCTGGGAAAAGATTTGTACCAGATATGTAACCAACAACAAATACTGCTGTCTGTAAAAATTGAAAAAATCCATTCAAACAAAGTGAGGAAAACATAAAGACCTCCTTTTTATTTTCTCATACAACAAATTATATGTTGCAAAAAAATAAAAGTGCATGACCTAAAATTAAAAATTATAATCATAATCTTGTACAACCCTGAATATAATATAATGTAAGTTTTTTTAACCTTTAAACAATTGTGAGGAGGTAATTTTATGCAAAATGTTAGAGAAAGACGGATTTTTGACATTTTAAGAGATGGAAAACGTACTAAAATAACTCTAAAAGAAAACCATATCACAAAAGTGGTAGTAGAAAAAAAGGATGAAATTTTCGTTATTTTCAGAAATGGAAATTGGTACTATTATGATTATCAAAATAATATTTTTATTAAACCTGCAAATAACGGAAATTATCAAATTAAGGCAGTTGAACCTTATAACAAAATTAAAATGTACTGCAAAGCTTGGGATATTGACATTGAATGTGAAAACATTTGGAGAGAGGCTCTATCTTTTATAAGACATATCAGAATCTCTTAAAATTAAAAAAATGAATGAGTTTTAGAATTTTTTCTTAATTTTTCTAAAGCTCATTCATTTTTTATTTATAATTCAATATTTATATTACTACCCTCTTGAGATTTTGTAATAATAATTTTCTTATCAATACGTTCTTTTAATTCTGTAACATGACTTATTATACCAATCAATTTATTATTATCTGTCAATTGATTTAAAGTATTTATTGCCTGTTCTCTTGACTCATCATCCAAAGAGCCAAAGCCTTCATCAATAAACATTGTATCTACCACAATTCCACCTGAATAACTTTGAATTACATCTGAAAGGCCAAGAGCTAAAGAAAGTGCAGCTTTAAATGATTCTCCTCCTGATAATGATTTTACATCTCTTTTTTTGCCACTATAATTATCTATTACTTCCAATTCTAGTCCAATCTTGTCTGAAACCTTATCAGAACTTTCCTTTCTAACCAAAACAAATCTATTATCTGTCATTTTTAACAATCTTTTATTTGCTTCAGCAATAACTAATTCAAAATATGAAGCTTGTACAAATTGTTCAAACTCAATTCTTCTTTTTCCAGAAATTGTTCCACTGGCTGTTTTAGATAAATCTTCTATCATTATAAATTCTTTGATTTTTGATTTTAATTTTGATGAGTTTTGCAATAATTCTTTTAAAATTCTTTCATTATTTCCAAATATTTTGTTTTGTTCCATTAAAACCTTTCTTGATTTATCTAATTTTTCTTTGTTTTCATCAAGTGATTTTTTTGATTCTGTTAAATCTATTTTTGTATAATCTTTTATAACTTTTTCTATTTCTTCTAATTTAGTATTATTAATTGTTACTATTTTTTTATATTCATCAATTTCTTTTTTTAATGTTTCTAATTGTTTTTCATTAAATACTGTTTTCTTATATTCTTTTTCATTTTCAAAGCCTAAATTTTTAAGTGCTTCTTCATATTGTTTATTTTCAGCAATCTGCTTATTTTCTAGTTCTACTAAATATTTTTGATTTTCTTCTAATAGTGTTTTGTTTTTTAATAATTGTTCTCTTTTATTAGCAATTTTATTTGTAACATCATCTTTAAATTTATCATAATCAAATTCATCAATTTTAATATTTTTCCCAGTTATTTGTTTATAGTAATTATTTATTTCTAAATATTTTTCACTAATATCTTTTTCATTTTTATCAAATTTTTCTTTTAATTCTTTTTGATAAGCTTCAATTTCAATATCTTTTTCAAAATCGCTTTTCAGTATGTTAATTTTACTATTAACTTCTGTAACTTTATTTATTGCATCTGTAAGGACATTATGACTTGTTTCTTCTATTTTTCTTAATTCATCTAATTTTTCTTTTGAAAGTACACTTTCAGTTTTTTGTGCTAGATTTGGATGGTGAGTACTTCCACATACAGGACATGGCTCATTTTCTTTTAAATTTTCTGCTAATATTCCTGCTTGTTCTCTAAAAAATTCTATTTCTTTTTCTGACAAATACTTTTTGATATTTTCCCAATCCGCTTCTGACTTTTTACAATTTTCTTCTAAATGTTTTTTATTTTCTATTTGTTTAAAAACTTCATTTACTTTTTTTATATTATTTTCATATTCTACTTTTTGGCTTAAAAGCTCATTATATTTTTGTAGTATAATTTTTATCTTATCTAAAATTTCTATTGTATTTTTTGATGTCTTTTCTTCTTCTTCTCCCTTAATTATATTTTGTTCTAAGCTTTTTAATAATTCTTGTTTTTGTAAAATTTCATTTTTTATTTCTTTTACTCTTTTTTCTATAGGTAAAACTTTATTAATTATATTTTGAATTTTTAGTATTAAATTTTCTTTTTCTTTAATTTCATCTTTCTTTTCTTCAAGCTCTCTTTTTTGTGCTAAAAGTTCATTATGTAAATCTATTTGTTTGTTTTTATCATCTTGTATTCTTATTTCTTCTTCTAACTTAGATATTTGCTTTTCTTGTTCTTTTATCTCTTTATCACTTCTATTATATTCTTTTTTGTTTTTTTGGACTTCATTTTGCAATTTATCTAATGTTTCATCTATAATTAATTCATTTACTTCTTTTATTGGTTCTTTTAATGATTCATCATTCCAAATAATATTTGAAGCATTTATTGTAAAAAAACTTTTTAAATGCTCAAGTTCAGCTCTTGTAATTTTTGTTTTTTCAACTAATTTTTTTGATATTTGATTATATATGTCTGTATCAAATATTCTTCTAAAAATTTCTGTTCTATCTTTACTTTCTGCAAATAATATTTTTAAAAATTCTCCTTGTGCAAGCATTGCTATTTGTTTGAATTGTTTTGCATTTATTCCTAATATTTCTTCTATTTTTGAGTCTACATTTTTGGTTCCAGATATAATTGTATCATCAAATTCTAAAGATGCTTCTGCTGTTTTCTTGGTTGTTCCTTCTCCTCTTTTTTTTGCTTTTTCATATGGAGGATTTCTTCTTATTTTATATATTTTATTTTTGTGATTAAATTCTAGTTCTACAAATGTTTCTGTTTCGTCAATTGCAAAATCACTTCTAAGTGATAAAATTTGTCTATTTGATCCACTTACTTCTCCAAATAAAGCATAAGATATTGCATCAAATATTGTAGTCTTTCCTGCTCCTGTATCTCCTGTGATTAAAAATATTCCACTATTTCCAAGTTTCTTAAAATCTATCTCAATCTCATTTTTATATGGTCCAAAAGCACTTATTTTTAAGTTTAATGGTTTCATTTTTTGTCCTTTCTTAACTATTCTTTTATTTCTTTAACAATTTCTTGAATTAAATTTATTTGTTCTTCATTTAGTTCAATATTATTTTGAAATTTATAAAATTCATTAAATAATTCTACTTCACTTTTGCTTTTTACTTTTTGTAAGTTTTCTGTTTTAAATTCTATATTTGACAATATTTTAGAATTTTGAACTTCTAATTTTAATACATTTGGATATATTCTTCTTAATTGTCCTATTGCATCATATACTGGTTCTTCATTTGTTATAATTGCTCTAATATAATCTTTTCCATTTTCTTCTTCATAATTTTCTATTAATTTTTCAATTGGACCTTTAATTTCTCTCATATCTCTTAATGGTTTTAATTCTACTAATTTTATGTCTATATTTCCTTTTTCTTTAAAATCTATAATTGGCATTGTTTTTTTATGATTTACTTCTGAAAATGAATATTTAAGCATTGTTCCTGCATATCTTGCTGTATCTCTACCTATTCTTTGTGGTCTATGTACATGTCCTATTGCTACATAATCAAATTTGTTGTAATTAGATATATCTACATTATCTGTTCCTCCTAATGTTAATACTTCTGATTCTGTTCTTTCTACTTCTTCACCTATAGCTGTTACAAATTGATGTGTTAAAATAATGTTTCTTTGTGATTCATCAATATCTTCTTTTTCTATTATTTTTTTTATTGTTTCATCATAACTTAAACTTTCATCATTAAAATATTTTTTTACTTCAATTGGTTTTATAAATGGTAACATATAAATATTGAGTTTTCCATATTCATCTTGTAATTCTACTTTTTTTATTTTTCCTTCATATTTGCTTGAAATAAATAATCCATCATTTTCAAATATTTTATTTCCAAATCCAAGTCTTTCTTTTGAATCATGATTACCTGATATTATAAAAACTTGTTTTTTTAAATCTTTTATTAATATATTTAAAAAATAATCTAATAAATCTATTGCATCTGTTTGTGGAATACTTCTATCATAGACATCTCCAGAAATTAATATTGTTTCTACATTTTCCTCTTGAAGTTTTTTTATAATTTCATTTAACATATATTTTTGGTCTTCTAATAAAGACTGTTCTTGAATAACTTTTCCTAAATGCAAATCTGCTAAGTGTAAAATTTTCATTGTCTAATCTCCTTTTTTTCTTATAAAATTCTTTTGCTAACATCAATTTTTTAATAATAGTAGATTGTAGATATTCAATAATAATTTTGTAAAAGGGCATTAATCTAAAAAATGTAAAAAATAGACCGACCCAAAATGACCTAAAAACAAATTTGGTCCAAAATGGATCGGCACTAATTTATAAAGCAACAGTAAATATGCTCTAATCTAAATTTGCTGGTTCAATTCTGTATTTGTAACTATTTCAATTGCACCCATTCCGCCTTCTATATTTACTATATTTTGACCATTTCCATATGTTGCATTATTTTGAGCTTCTTCACCATCTATTGTAATTGAGCCCATTCCTTTAACTGTTTTAATTGTGTAATTTTGCATATTATCAGTTAATCTTATTGTTAATTTTCCCATTCCTTGTTCAATATTATTATTTCCTAATAATTTTGTATTTAAGTTAAATTCTCCAATTCCCATATCTAAATCTAAATTACGTATTTCTCCAGATAATATATCTACCTTTCCTGCTCCACCATCAATTTCTGCTTCATTAGAAATATTTAATTTATTTATTTCAACTTTTCCTGCTCCAATACTAAAAGAAAAGTCTTTTGTAGTTAAAGTTTCAATGCTTATATCTCCTGCACCTGCATCAAAATCTATTTCATTAAATTCTTTATTTTCTGGAATATAAATTATAATTGTATTACCTTCTTTTTTATTTAGCCAATTATTGCCTGTTTCTTTAATAATCAACTCATTACCTCTTTGGGTACAAGTTACATTTTTATCATTACTTTCAACTTTAAAAGTATCATCATTTTTTATTTCTAAAGTCGAATATTTTACATCTATTTCAAATTTTGTAATGTTTTCTATTTGAATATTATCTGTTATAACCTGAGGTGACTCTGAGTAATTTGGTTGGTCTTGTATTATTTCTTCTCTTACATCAGTTATTGTATTTGAAAAAAATGCAATTCCACCTATTACACCTATTATAGATAATATTACTCCTATTATATTTACAATTAAAAATATCGCAAAAGCTATAGCTAAATATTTTATTACTTTTTGCCAAAATGTCATTTTATACTAACACCTCCAAATAAACACATTGCATTAATATAAACTGTTTTTAAATCTTTATTCATTTCTTTATTTTTTCTTTCATTAGAAACTCCTCCAAAAATAGAGTTTGATTTTACTTTTATATTAATTTCTTCAGATGGAATTATTTCTACACTTCCAAAAATAGCAGAACAATTTATAACTTGATCTTCATTAATTATTGCTTTTCTTAAATCACATTTTACCCCACCAAATACTGCTGTTAAATTTGCTCCTTTAAACTCTTGATTCTCAAAACTTACATCTTGACTAGAAAATGTAGAACAATATTCATTATCTTTATTAGCATTTTGACTTATTTTTTCTATTTCATTATTAAATTTACTGTTTAAACTATTTTTAAATATAATTGAAACACCAATAATAACTAAGATTGTTGGTACAGCTAATTTCCATACAATATCAAATCTCAATAAATTTTGTGCACATAATAGTAATACAACTCCTATAAGTAATCCTATAATATTTCCTGTTTTGTCTTTTTCATTAAAAAGACCTATGAAACATGGAACTATGATAAATAAAGTCCACCATCCATCAAAAAATATATTTATGTGTGTAATATCTAATGCATTTAATCCTAGTATCAATCCAACAATAATTAATACTACTCCCCATAATACATTTCCAATTTTTTTCATATTCAATTTTCCTTTCTTAATAAAATTAATCTATATCTTCATAAAATAATTTTATCATAATTATAACTATTTGTATATAAAATTCAAGAAAAAAAGGAAAAAAAGAACCGGCACCAATTTACCCAAAGGTAAAAATAGAACCGGCACTAAATTGCCTTAACTTTTTAACCTAATTAAGATAGCAATTCCTAATAATATTAATAATACCCCTACAACAATAAGACAAATACTTAATATATTTGTTAATTGTAAATCAAAGCTTGATGTACTAACAGCTGTAGTAAATTGAGATGTGTTTGAGTTACTGTTTGATGAGTTTCCTGAACTTGAGTTATTTGATGAATTTGAATTATTGTTTGAGGAACTTCCAGTACTTGATGAATTATTTGATGAATTAGAATCTTCTTCATCTGAAGAATCACCATCATTTGTAGCACTTGTTCTATTGTTAGATGAAGTTGTTGTACTGCTTGTATTTAAATTCATATTTACATTTGCAGCATAAGAATATGAGCAAAATGAAAATAAAATAATTATTATTCCAATTATAAATAAGCATTTTGAGTTTTTAATTAATTTTAGCATTAGTATTCCTCCCATATGATATATTTCCTATTACTATAGAATGATATCAAAATCAGTAATATTTGTCAATAATAAAACAAGACATTTTATAAATTTAATATGCAAATTTTAATCTATAAATAATTATTATAAAACATTATTTTTTAAGTCTTTTTTAAAATTTCTAAACTCTCTTATATTTTCTGAAGTATATCCTTTTAAAGAATCAGCAGGTATTTTATCACAAAGTTTTCCAAATACATTTTCAAATTCGTCTTTAATTTTACCATTAATTTTTAGACATTGAAAATTTGTTTTTCCGTCTTTTAAATGTAAAACAATATTATTTGAAACAGTTATAATTCCATTATATTTTACCATATGTGTATGAATCCATTTTATATCAGAATATTTGACTGCACAAAAATCTCCTTTATAAGTATCTACAAAATAATCTTTTGTAAAAATTACTTTGTCATTATAGAATTTTTCTTCTACATCATCATTTAATTGCTTTTCTAAATCTTCTTCATAACCATTTTTCTTTAAATATTTATATACTCTACTTCTTATAACTTTATCGCAAATATTTACTATAATTGTTATGAAAAATACTATAATTGCAATACCTATGATTATTGTTTCTACTGTTAAATCTGCTGGAGTTCTTCTTGCATTTAACAAAACACTTCCATAGCATTGTTCAAATTCGTCTATACTCATTTTTTCTTCATCTGTAAGACCTTCATTATAAATATCAACTGCAATTTGTCTTAATTCTTGTGGTACTTCTTCTGTGATTCCATATATAGTAACTGGTGCTGGTTTATTTTCTATTTCTCCAAATGTATATTTTTGAATGTCTTTTAATTGATCTAATGTAGCATTGTCTAAATTTACAATATACCAATATCCATCACTTATTGCAATATAATATTTTTCATTTTCATCTGAAGCTTCACTATCACTAGGTCCATAAGTTGCAATTAAACCACTCAAGCCTTCAACTTGCAAATAAACATATTTATCTGGTTCTAACCCTATTGCTCCATTTTCTGTGAAATCTGTAGCATTAGGTGTTTCTTTATCAATTTTATAAGCACTAAAAATAAATGTTCCAATCATAACAATTATACAAATAAAATAAAGTATTCCAAATGTCTTTGAACTATGTTTTCCTTTTTTTAATATTTCTTTACCATTCATTACTTTTTCCCCTTTTACTTATCAATATTTAATTATAACCACCTATATATTAGTAATGCTATTGCAATACCAATTATACTAGCCATATTTATATTAACAACAAATCCAAATGTTATTTTAATAACACTTAAGTCTAATGTAAGTGGTTCTGCCAAACCAAATTCCTGTCCATAAGAAAGCCAGTTTAACCAACTAATTTGTGAAGCAAGTTGTCCAATTAAACCTCCAATAACTAATCCTGCACATACAAGTACAATTAAAAACCATGTATTTCTACTTTTTGTTGCCATATTTAATTACAAATACTATATAAATAGTATATACTCCTTTCTTTTGTTTTTTTAATCATCCCAAGATCTAAATGTTTCTTCTATGTTTGCTGTCTTACCTCCATAAGTCATATAATAAGTATTTTGTCCTGTTGTAGCATCATAAGTTAAATATACTGATGTAAGCATAAATCCACCATTAATAGCTAATTGTCCACTTGGATAAATTAAATTATACATTCTATCTTTTTCAACTACAATTACTCTTATACTTGCTATTTCGACTACAGGATATGTATTTGCCTCAAGAGAAGTATCTGCACATCCTACACCTGTAAATTCAAAATCTGTAATTTGTTTTCCTGTTGTATCAAAAAATCCCCACATATTATTGTATTTAACAGGTATTAAACTATCTACTAAAATATATTGATTGTCTAAAGAATTTTGTGCAAAAGTAGTGTTACTAACACCTATCTGTTGATAATTAGCCCTTAAAATACTTTTTCCATCATCATTAATTACTCCATATAAATTATCTTCCCTAACTAAATATAATCCAATTTGATTATCCATTAATGTTATAGAGTCATAAGCTATATTGATTTTAGTCCTTCCCTCTTTTGTCATAATTCCATATTTACCTTCACTTTGTACTAAAAAATCTGTTGAATATGGTATATAAGAAATTGAATCATATTTTGGTTCTAAAACATAATTTTTATTAACAACATCCATTACTCCATATTTTCTTGGTGATTCTGTTTCAACAATAATCATTCCCTCTAAAATTGCTTGTCTATCTCTAAATAATTTAGGTACTTTTCCAAGATTTAAACTTTGTGCATAATTATTTGTTAAATAATCTGTTGTATAAATTTCTAACAAATTTTTCTCTGGAGTATAATTTAATGAAATATGGAATGCTTTTATTAAACCATCTATATTTGTATATAATTTTCCATCTCTTGCAAAAGTATTCTCTTCTAAAGTATATTCTTCATATACTGAATTAGTAGCAGTAGACGAAATTATTAAAGAATCTGTATTAACTGTAAACATTGCCATTTCTTCTCCATTATCTATATAGCATTTACTATTATCTTCAGATTTGCTTTTAAAATCTCCTGTATATCCATTATATCCTAAATATGTTGCTACTTCTCTTATTGGAAAATACATTTTAGTTTCAGTGCCATCTTCCTCTACTATAATTAGTTTTTTTAAGTCTGTATTAGAGACACCATTTACTCTTACTTTAAATAATGCATTTTGTAAATAAATTATTAAACCAATAACAATTATTGCTACAGTTACAAGTAATGCAATTATTATCCCCATTAATAATGGAGATTTTGATTTTGGCTGTTCTTTTTTTTCTTCTTCTAAATATAATTCCATTCAAAAACCTCCTCTTCTTTAGTCTTGATATCCATATTTTTTATAAAACACTTCTTTAAAATCTGCTAAACAATCATTTTCAATAGAAGTTCTAATATTTTCCATAAGCCTTGTTAAAAATCTTAAATTGTGAATTGAAAGTAATCTAACTCCTAAAATTTCATTTGCTTTTACTAAATGTCTTATATAAGCTCTAGTATAATTTTTACAAGTATAGCAATCACATTCTGAATCAAGTGGAGACCAATCTCTTTCATAAGTTGCATTTCTAACTACTACTTTTCCATGTGATGTAAGAGCTGTTCCATTTCTTGCTATTCTTGTAGGCAGTACACAATCACACATATCTATTCCAGCAAAAGCAGCTTCAATCAAATAATCTGGTGTTCCAACTCCCATTAAATATCTTGGCTTATTTTCTGGCATTAAAGGTGTTGTAAATCTAAGCATTTTTAAGAACTCTTCTTTAGGTTCTCCTACACTAATTCCACCAATTGCATATCCTGGTAAATCTAGTTCTATTAAATCTTTTGCAGATTGTTCTCTTAAATCTTCGAAAAAACCTCCTTGTATTATACCAAATAATGCTTGATTCTCTGTTTTATGTGCATCTTTGCATCTTTTCGCCCATCTTGTAGTTCTTTCCATCGAATTTTTTGTATATTCATATGTTGATGGATAAGGACAACATTCATCAAAAGCCATTATTATATCTGCACCCAAATCTTCTTCTATTTTCATAACACTCTCAGGAGTAAATATATGTTTACTTCCATCTAAATGAGAATGAAATTCAACTCCTTCTTCATTTATTTTTCTTAAAGAGCTTAAGCTAAATACTTGAAATCCGCCACTATCTGTTAAAATTGGCTTATTCCACTTCATAAATTTATGTAATCCACCAGCTTCTTTTACAATATCCTGCCCTGGTCTTAAATATAAATGATATGTATTTGATAATATTATTTGTGCTTTTACTTCTTCTTCTAATTCTTCTGGTGTCATAGATTTTACAGTTGCTTGTGTTCCAACTGGCATAAAAATTGGTGTTTGTATATCTCCATGTGGTGTATGTATTACTCCTCTTCTTGCTCCTGTTTGTTTACATACATGTAGTAATTCATATGTTACAGCGGGTTTCATTTTTCCTCCTAATCTATTTTTTTATTTATTATTTTTTATAATATTAATTTCATGTTTTAACTGATTAGCTAATATATAAACATTGCATCTCCAAAACTAAAAAATCTATATTCTTTTTCTACTGCTTCATGATATGCTTTCATAATATATTCTCTACCTGCTAATGCAGAAACTAACATTAATAAAGTAGATTCTGGTAAATGAAAATTAGTAATTAATCCATCTATACATTTAAATTTATATCCAGGATAAATAAATATACTAGTATCTCCTTCTGTTTCTCTTACTAATCCTGTTTCTAGTGAACTTATTGTTTCAAGTACTCTACATGAAGTTGTTCCTATTGCAATTACTCTTTTCCCATTATTTTTTGCATTATTAATTTTTTCTACATCTTCTTGCTTAATGTAAAAGTGTTCAGAATGCATTTCATGTTCTTCTATATTTTCAACTTTAACTGGTCTAAAAGTTCCTATTCCAACATGTAATGTAACATTTGCTATAATAACACCTTTTTCTTCTAATCTTTTTAATAATTCTTCTGTAAAATGTAATCCAGCAGTTGGAGCAGCTGCAGAACCTTCATATTTTGCATAAACAGTTTGATATCTATCATTTTGTTTTAAATCTTCATGTATATATGGTGGAAGTGGCATTAAGCCTATTCTATCTAAAATCTCATTAAAAATTCCATTATAAGTAAATTTAACTTTTCTTGTTCCACCAGCCATTACCTCTAGTATATCTGCATTAAGTTCCCCATCTCCAAATGTTACTTTTGTTCCAACATGTAGTTTATTACCAGGTCTTACAATACATTCCCAAATGTCTCCATCAATTCTATTCAATAATAAAAATTCAACATTTGCTCCTGTTTCTTTTTTTCCATAAAGTCTTGCTGGAAGTACTTTTGTATTATTTCTAACAAGACAATCTCCTGGTTCTAAATAATCAATTATATCTTTAAAAATTTTATGTTCTATTGTTTGCTTTTTTCTATTTAAAACCATTAATTTTGATTCATCTCTATTTTTAATTGGAACTTGTGCTATCAATTTTTCTGGTAATTCGTAATTAAAGTCTGATAATTTCAATTTTTTTCCTCTTTCCTTTTAATTTTACTATTTTTTTTATATTTTTTCAATATTTTTTCATATAATATTGATATTTTTTTTAGTTTCTTGTAAAAATTTATATATTTTATTTTTTATTATTCTTACTCACTTCATTTAAAAAGAATTTATAATTTTATAAAAGGCAGTGCAAAAACTTGCACTGCTTAATTGTTATCATTACTTTTTTTGCTCTTTTTAAATTTTACAACAACTGCATCTTCATTATCAAATATAAAACCTGAATCAGTTGTATCTGTTTGAATTGGGTCAATTTCATTTCTATCATCAACAAAGTTAATATGTTTTGGATCAAATTTCTGTCTTCTACTTTCTTTATCTTCTTCATTTACTAAGCCTGAAGTAAACTTCTCAAAATTATATATTTTGATAGGTTGAACCTCTTTATATTTAGCTCCAACAAAATCCAATTTTCCCTCATTAATTTGATATGCTCCATTATCACCTTTTAATTTAATAGCAGCACTCTTAAATGGCATTGTACCCAATTTATTTGCAGCCCAATAGTCTTCATATGTATAATTTACATCACCCCATTTAGAGTCATATTCTAATTTACTCATATCCATACTATTTTTCCACTTCCAAGTTCTTCTTTGATACATTTCTTTACGCCACCATTCTAGTTCTGTATTATCAGCATTTCCTAAGAAAATTTTGTTTGCACAGTTTGAAATAATAGTTTCTCTATATTTCATGTCTGGTGCATTTCCTTCTAATTGTGATAAGTTTTGAGCTGTAATCGTAGTTGCAACTTTATATTTTCTATATAATGTAAATATTGCTTCTGTATCTTTACATATAAAGTCTGGAAACTCATCAATATAAAAGAAATGTGGAATTCTGCTCTTTTCATTTCCTGGTCTTCTTAATACTGCATTTTGCATTGATAAAATAAAGAATAATCCAAATGCTTTATGACTTGTTCTTCCTAAATCTCCTCTACGTGTGCATACAAATGTTACTTCTCCATCTGCCAATGCTTTATCAAAATCTATATTATAATGTCTATTACATAATATTGATTTTACTCCTGGTAATCTTAATAAATTATCTAATTGAGATACAGCCAAATATAAATATTGTTCTGTTAATGCTCTTCCAACTCCATTTGAATAGAAATTTCTTTTAAAATATGTAATTTGGCTTTCATATTTTTCTGCAAGTTCTGGGTCTTGACACATTATCTCACACATTTTTTCTACCAAACTATAATTTGTTAACATTTTTAGCATATCATCTAAGTTTGGTAAATTTCCACTATTTAATCGTGGATACATTTCTTTTAGCATAATAGCTAAATTTTCAATTGCTTGAATAATAAATTCTTCTCTATAAACATCATCAATTTCTGGATGTGAATTTACATACATAGCCTTTAATGCTGAAGAAATTGTTATTGCTATTTTATTTGCATCATCATAAATAAATGGATTTAAACCAATAGAATCTCTATTAGATGGATCTATTATATTATATTTAATATGAAAATTACTACATATATTCATCATTTTTGATGTTGATTCATAATCAGGAGAAATTGCAGTTATTCCTAAATTTTTATATGAATAGGCTTCACCATTTGAATCTAAAATCATTTTGTTCATATATGATCTATAGATAGATTCTTTGCCTTGAGCTGGTGTTAACATACCTAATGAAAAGTTTTCATTTAAATAGTCATTATTATATGGTCTATTTAATACTGCAATTCCTGTTTTTAATGCTGTATATCCCATTTCTTTTGCATTTGCCCAATAAAAAGCTTTTTTCTCAATATCTTTAGCCACAAATGGTTCTATTATTAATGATGTTTTACCTGTTCCAGAACCTCCACAAACAAGTAATGATTGAAATCTTTTTTGTTCACCAAAAACAACTTTTTTTCCTGTTTCTGCATCATTACATATTGTAATATCACATGTAAATGGTCCATGACCTTGTTTTGTATCAGATAAATTAATTCCTTTATAATCCCATAATGATCTTGTCCATTCTTTACTATCTCCAACACCTAAACGTATAAACTTTATTACACTATAAAATGTTACTAATGGAAAATAAATTGCAAGTGATGTTAATGCTGGTCTAATTAATTCAGAGAAATCTGTTACAAGTTCAGTATAACCTGGTAATGAAATTAAAAGTAACCACGCACCTTGATTTACCCATTGAGTTACCATTGAAATTGCAATAATATAAAGTCCTATAACATAAACATAAAATAATGTTACTTTTGTATTTTTAGATGATGCAAATTCTGATGCACCAGAAAATAAATATGCAAATACAGGACATGCTAGTGCAAAAGTATACATAAATGGTCCCCAATAAGATACTGATACTCCTGTAAATATCATTATTAGCATTTCTACAATTCTATCTATTGCTAAATAAAATGAAATTAATGTTAATATATATGTTGCAAATGTATTTCTACTTGTATTTAATTTTTTCAAAAATTTATCAAATAATTTCATTATTTTATCCTTTCATATTTTGAAAATAAATATTTAAATTTAAGTATATAAGCTATATTATTTTTATATGACTTTTTTAATTATTAGATACTTTAATTAATTATAAGCCTACATATATATTATCCTATAAATTAGCTAAAATTTCAAGTCATTTTATAAATTTCTATTAAAATTTGTTGCTATTTTGCTACTATTCACTATTTAATAAAAAATATTACAAATTCTTAAATATTATATTGAAATGAAAAATTTATGCCATATTAATCTATAAACATTTTTATCAATAAATTTCAGCTGTAAATAGTACTGTTCTTTATCTCAAAACAAATTATTTTACATATTAAAATTTTATAATTTATTTTTAATTTTTAAACTATAAATAGTAAATAATTTTTACTTAAATTATAATCTCTAATAAAATTCCAGAAATTACACCAATTGCATATAATAATCCTGTAATCTTTAAATTTTCTTTTAAATTTTTATTAATTCTAAATAAAACCAGTAATCCTACTCCAGCATTAACACATAAACCAGAAATTAGAATAGGCATAGAAATTACATTTTCTACAAATAATTGAGTTAAAATAACAGAAGACGCACAATTAGGAATTAATCCTATTAATCCTGCAACAACAGGTCCTAGGACTACATTTTTACTAACAAAATGAGATATTGTTTCTTCTCCAATTAATGTAATAATACCATTTAAAACAAATGTAATTATTACTATGTAAATAAATATACTTACTGTATGTTTAATTGAAGATTTTATAATTCCATCTTCACAATGACAATGTTCATGTTCACATATATCAACTATCTTTTCTTCTAATTTATTTTTATTTAATTTTCTTAATACAAAATCTATTATAAATCCTGCTAAAACACCAATAACTAATTTAATTCCTAAAATAGATAAAATTGTTGTAGCAGAAATATTTTCAGAAATCAAAATTGGTAGCATCTCATCAGATGTAGTTAAATAAACTGATATTAATGTTCCTAAAGAAATAACCCTTGCAGCATATAAATTAGTAGCAGATACAGAAAAACCACACTGAGGAACAATTCCAACTAGTCCACCTAAAAGTGGGCCTAATTTTCCTGATTTTTCTATAACTTGCTTTACTTTATTACTTGTTTTGTGTTCAATATATTCCATTAATAAATAAGTTATAAATAGAAATGGCAATATTTTCACACTATCAATTAATGTATGTTCTACTATTTCAAAAAATCCATGCATATTTTTTGGGCTCCTTTCTGTAATTATCTTAAAATGATTAATGTAATTATTAATTTTAAACAATTATTCATACCATTCAAATGTCCAATTTAACATTTTTACATAATCACCTTCACAAATTCCTTGTTTTTTTAGTTCTGCTTCAATACCTAATTCTTTTAATTTCTTTTGGAAATAATACATTGATTCATTATCATCAACATTAATTCTTCCCATTAATCTATTTACTGCTTTTCCTTCAACAATAAATGTATTTCCTTCTTTTCTTACTGAAAATTCTTGTTTTTCATTTTCATCATCTAGTGTATATACTACTTTTTCAGTTTCTTCAACAATTTCTTCTTTTGGTAAAGTTTTTAAAACATATGAAACTCTATCTAATAATTCTTTTATTCCTTCTCCTGTTGCTCCAGATATTTTAAACAATTCTAAATTTTCTTTTTTTGCCATTTTTTCTAGTTCTTTAAGTCCAGAATCATCTTGCATTATATCTATTTTATTTGCTACTATAATTTGTTTTTTCTTTGATAATTTTTCACTGTATTTTTTTAGTTCTTCATTAATTGTTTCATAATCTTCTACAGGATTTCTACCTTCAATTCCAGATACATCTATTACATGTAATAAAAGCCTTGTTCTTTCAACATGACGTAAGAATTGAATACCAAGACCTGTACCTTCACTTGCACCTTCTATTAGACCTGGTATATCGGCAATAACAAAACTTTCTCCATTTTTTGCTTTTACAACACCCAAATTTGGTTCTAATGTTGTAAAATGATAATTTGCAATTTTAGGTTTTGCATCTGTTACACGTGATAAAAATGTTGATTTTCCTACATTTGGGAATCCTAATAGACCAACATCAGCTAATAATTTTAATTCTAATATTACCTCTTTTTCTTCTCCATCTTCTCCTGCTTCTGCAAATCTAGGAACTTGTCTTGTTGCTGTAGCAAAATGTGAGTTTCCTTTTCCCCCTCTACCACCTTTTAATACAAGTTCAACTTGTCCTTGTTTTGAAAGATCAGCTACAATTTTGCCAGTTTCAGCATCTTTAATAACAGTACCTATTGGAACATCAATATATAAGTCTTCTCCAGCTTTACCATATTTATTGGCACCACTACCATTTTCTCCATTTTGTGCTTTAAATTTTTTGGTATATCTAAAATCAATTAAAGTATTTGCATTTGGGTCAACTCTAAAATAAATATTGCCACCTCTGCCTCCATCTCCACCATCTGGACCACCTGCAGCAACATATTTTTCTCTTCTAAATGTAACGGCTCCATCGCCACCATTACCTGATTTTATTGTAATTTTAACATAATCTGTAAACAATATTCTCATCTCCTAATCTTATAAGATTTTTCTTTATTTTGTTTGCTTAATTTTAGCTTTTGACCGTTTCATTAGACATATTTTGACAAGAAATTATAATAATTTCTTGTCAAAAATCACTAATAATCTAATTTTCAAAATAATCCAATTTCATTGCTTTTTTTACTTTTTTCATTGTTTCTTTTGCAGTAATTCTAGCTTTTTCTGTTCCTTTAATTAAAATCTCATCTATGATTTCTAGATGTTGTTCATAATATTTTCTTTTTTCTCTAAAAGGTTCTAATGTTTTATTTATATTTTGTGCTAATTGTTTTTTACATGCAACACATCCTCTTTTACCATTTCTACATTCTTCACAAATATTTTTATATTCATCTTTACTAAACAAATTATGATAATAAGAAACCATACAAATATCTGGATTACCTTTATCATCTTTTCTAATTCTTCCTGGGTCAGTAACAGCTGACATAACTTTTTTATTAACTTCTTCTACAGAATCTGATAAATAAATAGCATTTCCAAGTGATTTACCCATTTTTTCATTTCCGTCTAATCCTTTTATTCTTCGTGCATTAGATAGAACAGCTTCTGGTTCTTTTAAAACATCTCCATAAATACTATTAAATTTTCTAACAATCTCTCTACATTGTTCTATTAAAGGTAATTGATCTTCTCCAACAGGAATAATGGTTCCATCCATAACTGTAATATCAGCAGCTTGACTAACTGGATATCCTAAAAAACCATAAGTAACACTTTCGCCAAACAAATCTCTTTTTTGTGCAATTTCAGTTTTGACTGTTGGATTTCTTTCTAGTCTTGCAATTGTAACAAGATTTGAATAAAATACTGTTAATTCTGCAGTTTCTGGAATTAATGATTGTATATAAATTGTTGTTTTTTCTGGATTTATTCCAATAGATAAATAATCCAAAACTAATTCTCTAACATTTTTTCTTACTTTTTCAGGATTATTAAAATTATCTGTTAAAGCTTGAACATCTGCAATTAAAATATATTGTTCATATTGTTCATTTTCTTGTAATTTTACTCTATTTTTTAATGATCCAAAATAATGTCCAATATGTAATCTTCCAGTAGGTCTATCACCTGTTACAATTCTTTTCTTTTCCATTTTTTTCAATCAATCCTTTCTAACTTTTACCATAATATTTTATTACAAAAACTGTATTATGTCAAGGAAAACTTATCAATTCAATTATTTATTAAAAAATATTTATAACAAATATATATATAATATTTGCAAAATTCTACAGCTCATTTTATTCAAAAAGAATTCATAAAAAACTTTCAAATGAGCCTCTTTCACTCAGACCCTTTCGTAAACTCAAGTACCGTGAACATTCCTCATTTGAAAGTTTAATGAATTCTAATTTTCATTCCAATCGATAGTAGAATTTTTTCTAATATTATATATATATTTGTTTTATTCATTAAAAAAACTAATAATTTATCAATTGATCTGCAAAAACAGCATATCCTATTTGAGGATCATTTACCAATACATGAGTAATTGCACCAACAAATTTTCCATTTTGAATAATTGGAGAACCACTCATTCCTTGAATTATCCCTCCAGTATTAGAAATCAAATTTTTATCTATTATCTTTATAACCATACTCTTATTATCATAATTATTATTTAAATAAATTTTTTCTATTTCTAAATCAAATTCTTTTACATTACCATCAATTCCACTCAAACAAGTAGCATGTCCCAACTCTATTTCTCCTCTTGATGCAACTTTCATTTTTTTACTAAAATCCAATTGTAAATTATTAATATCTTTTATAATTCCATATATTCCAAATTGAGTATTATTGTATATATTACCCAATATCGAATCACTTTTAATAGAACCTTCAATCCTACCAGGATTATCTTTTTCTCCTTTAATAACAGATAGAATTTCTACATTATCAATTTCCCCTGTAGATGTTTGAATAATTTCTCCAGTGTCAATATCAGTTATTGCATGACCTAATGCTACAAAAGAATTTGTTTCTTCATTATAAAAAGTCATTGTTCCTACACCAGCAGCACTATCTCTAACCCATAATCCCAATTTTAAAATATTTTCTTTATTTTTTATTGGTTTAATTTTTGCTATTTTCTTTTCATTCTCATGTATATATTTTAATTCTACTTGTTCTCCATTAGATTTATTTACTTCAGAAATTAATTCATCTGTACTATTTATAGTTACACCATTAATTTCAATTATAGAATCTCCTTCTTGTATTTCTGTATTTTCAAAAGGTTTATAAATTTTTCCATCAATTCCTTCTATAGAAGATGTTCCTACTACTAAAACTCCATTTGTATATAATTTTATACCCACAATTTGTCCTGATGGAATAACTTCAATTTGTTCTAATACTTCCACATTTATAGTTTTTAACTTTATTTTATCAAATAAACTTACTTGTAATTTTTCTTCCCCAACTTTATTAAATGTGCTAGAATTTAAATTACTAGCGGTCTCTACAGTTTCATCATCTTGTTTTTCTATTCTTATTCCCCATAAAGTTGGAATATCTATTTTTTCACCTTGAAATATTTTTATATTTAAAGGAATATTGTCAATAGAAACAATATAAGAATACATAAAAAAAAGTACAAATAATAAAACAAATTTCTTTAAGTACTTCATATCACTTTTTCCTTTCTCAAGGTCTCAATTTTTTTGCTATATTTAATTTAAATAATAAAAATTCAAATCATAAAATTATTTAGCAAAAAAATATTACAATAGTTTTTGTTTTATTATTTGTACTATAAATTTTTTTATTCAGGTAAATTTTTTTGATATATTAATAATTACATAATTTTTTCGACTCAATACGGAAATATAAGAATTCACTTTAATCGTATTCAAACTTTATTTATTATTAATATATCAAAATTTTTTTACAAATTTTAATTTTGTTTTTGTAATATCATACCTGATTCATTTTGTATTAAAATTTTTAAATTATATTTTTCAACATCTTCATTAACTAATTTATCATAATCTCCATTATAGTCAGTTTTAAATACTACCATGTATTCTGTGCTATCTTCCATAAATTTGTCCAAACTGTCCGTTAATTCTGCTGTATATGCATCAATAAAATTATTTGGATTTTTCAATATTGAATATATCCATCTATCTCTACCATTATTTCCTTGTGTTTTGCAAAAATATGTACTTTTTTCTGTTTCATCTGGATTGTTTATATTTTTATTATAATAATCTAAAATTTCAAGTTCTGCGCCAGTAACCATTTCATATTTTTTGTTTATTTCTTCACCATTATTTTTATAAATATCATATACATAAATATTTTTTCTAAATACAATTGCAACAAAAATGCCTATTGCATAAATCGTTATTAATATATATATAATTATATTAATTTTTTTGCTTTTTTCTGTCATTATTTTTATTATTTCATAACTGCTTGTAATTAATACAATGAAGAACATATAATAAATCTTATAAAAATAATAATCTGAAACAATTCCTAATTTTAAGCCTATAAAGATAATTATTAAAAACAAAATATTTAAAAATAAAAATTTATCATTAAAAATATCTTTTTTCTTTATAAAATTAAATATTAAATATATTTCTGCTAACAACAAATATGGTAATATATTGGTATATAAATTTTCATATATAAATCCTTCTGTTCCTATAGCAGTAAAATAATTTATAGGGCCATTTGCTGTTTGAAATATTGGTAAAATTATAAAATAAATTAAACCAATTAATCCTGGAATAAATAAAGTAATTAAAATATCTGTTATAATTTCTAAATTTATAAATTTCTTTCCAGAAGCTTTATTATCATTTACAATTTGCCAAAGTACAGCTATAAAAATTACTGGTGCAAAATAATAATAAGAAAACATTATTCCAAAATTCAAGAAAAATAATCCTATTCTTTTATAAAGTTTGGGCATATCTGATTTCATTATTATCAATATTCCAATAATTATATCTAGTCCAACACCTAGATAAGAAAAACCTGCAAATAAACTGTTTAATTGATATGCTAATATATAAAAAACAGAAAAAACTAAAGCTAATATTTTATGTTTTAATTTTTTACTATTTATAGCAAGTAATGTATACATTAAAAATCCTGATAAAATCCATATCATTATATCAAATAAAAAATATAGTTGGCTAAAATATACTTCACTTACAATTCCATCAAATAATTTTAAGAATATTCCATTATTAATATATGCTCCTGTCATTATATGTGAAATTCCTATCCAGTTTATTTTATCTGAATTTTCTCTTGGTAAAAGTGTAGAATATCTATAAAAATCATCTGCTGCAAAATAGTGAGTTGTTGCATCTGTTACTCCATGTTTCAATTTTAATGGAAAACCATAATTTGCATATACAATTGTTATTGTTAAAATTAAAATCATGATAAATGCAATAATATCAACTAATTTAATATAATATTTTTGAATCTTTTTTGATTTGATAATATTTACAATTGGTAAAATTGAAAATATTAAATTACAAATAGATAAATTTAATAATGTTGATCTTATTGATATAAAATACATTACAGTGCAAATAACTATATTATATCCAATTAATAATATAGAACTAATTATAATACTAAATAATAAATTACTTTTTTCCTCTTTTTTATATACTAACAAATATGATGTAAATAATACAATTAAAGTAAATATATATATAATATTCATTAAAATAGTTACCTTTCTATAGCTTTTAATAAATTTACATATATATTTACTTAAGATGTAGCTCCATTTATTGCAATAGCACCTGAGCCTGTAGCAACTATTATATGTAAATCTTCCCCTTTTATTTTATAATAAATATTTTTTATAGATTGTGATAATGTTTTACTATTGTTTTTTACAGTAACAAAAAACAAATCACCTTCTTTTAACACCAATTTATCTGCTCCACCTCCAACACTAGAAAGCTTGTCTTCTATTTGAGAAGTATAAATTGAATAATATTCATTTTCCCCAACTTGTTGACTATCTTGCGTGTATTTTTGTGAAGCATTTCTATCTAAAATTTTTACTTTCATATCAATCTCATAAGTATTACCAGAACCATTTAAAGTATTCATAAATCTTTCATAATTATCACTTGTAATAACTCCATTTTTTAAAATTTCATCAACAAAAGAAGCTGTTGCATTTTGAGCTATTAATTGTGCAATATCATCATTTCTATCTGCTAATAAAACAAATGGAACTAAAAACATTAATATAACTGCAACAAATATTCCAATAATAGAAATTGGCGTATCTTCCATACCTCAGCCTCCTTTTTTATTTTATTGATATAATTGATATGTTATAACTCTTTTCTTTGTTTTGTTAATTTGTGCGACCTGACTTTCTGGAATTTCCATTCCAGCTTCAGCATCTTCTTGATAATATTCACCTAAAATTTCAACAAATTGCTTTCCAACTAAAAAATTATATAAACCATCTTCATAGTAGATTTGTCTTTTAAATTTAGTATAAAATTTTCTATCTATTTGTTGATAACGATTTCCATATAGAATAAAATCTAAGTGTTGTACTGCATCTTCAACACCGCCAAGAACTTCTTCTTCCAAATCAACAAAATTAATTTCTATATCTTCTCCATAATCATCTTTTTCTCTTGGTAATACAGTAACACTTTCTCCATCAACAATTTCTGTTTCTTTACTACTATTTCTAGTCTTATAATATAATATTAGTGGATTACCATTCTGGTCTAAAAATAAAACTTTAAAATTTTCTTTATATGCTTTATACATGGTTGGTATAATAGATTCAACTCCAACAATTCTATTATTGTTTTGGTCTACTCCATTACCATTTGCTTCTGTTACATAAACATAGTCTTGTGTTTTATCTTCATTTGAGATTATATTAGTAATTGCTAAAGAAGCACTAGAAAAGGTGGATATACTAAGTGTTAATGCCATAACAAATATTAGTACTCCAAAACCTAATTCTAAGGCTTGTGTTGCATTCTCCATAATATATCCCCCTCTCTATACATTTTTATTTTTTAACCTTTTACATAATAGATTCAAACTATTTAACTTCTGTTATAGTAATTGATGTAATTAATCCTGAGTTTTTGTCAGGGTTGCAAACAACACTATATCTTTTTCCAGTTCCAACAGTAACTTGTTGTTCTGCATCAGCAGATAATGAAACATCTCCATCAACAGTAATTTTTCTTGTTTCATCTGATTCTGTCAAATTATGGTTAAATACTGTTTTTAAAAGTGAATTAACTCTTGAACCAGCAACAGATGATCCAGCATAATTTTCATATGTAGCATTGAAACTACTTATTTCCAAATCAGATAAAGCTTGTTCACCTTGTTGCATTTGGTCATTTCCCATTCCTACAACATAAACTCCTAATGATATAATAATAATTACAATTAATACAGCTGCTGCAATTAAAAGTGCTTTGGTTGCATTTTCCATAAAATATACACATCCTTTCCGATTTTTTATATTAAAATTTATTTAAAATCAATATAAAAATATATTGAATTATAATAACTAATTAAATTTGTTCAAATAGAATATATTTTATTCTTCCAGTTTTTTCATGATATTCAACTTTAGAAGATTTAAATTTTGCATCTATAAAAAATTGTACAAATTGCTCTGTTCCCTGTTTATAGATTTGCTCCATCTTATAAATATCATCACCTTCTGTAAGGTAAACTTCTATTTCTATTGAATTTTCATCATTTTGTATAAAAAAGTCTTTATCATCTTTTTGAATTTCATTTTTTATATTTTTATCAACAGCTTTATTTATTATAGAAGCAATGTCAATACCATAAATTTCCTTATTAAGATATAGTTCAAATTCTGCGTTCTCTTCAGAAATTTTTTGCTTATCTAAAGCTATTGAATTAAAATTATAAAGTAAAATACATAAAACAATTATAAAAACTAACAAAATTATTATTATTTTTTTCATATCTTCCTCATTATAGCATTATTATATTTTGTTCGCAATATTTATTTAAAATTTTTATTAACCAATTTTTTCAAATATAATCTTATATACTCTTTTGGATGTTGGACTAATTTCAATTGTATTACATTTATATTTAAAACTATAGTTATATTCAAGCCATTCTGCCATAAGTACTGAATCTCCAACAACTCTTTCAAAGTTTTCATATAAAGCATTAACTTCTTCTTTAGAATTAGGATTTACATAGCCTTTAATATCAACTTGAACATAATTTGAATTTCCATCACCTACATAACCTTCTTCAATTAAACCACCTTCAAAATTATTGTCATAGGCTATATTTGCAACTGTAACAATATCTTGAAATGAAAGTTCTTCATCACCTTCTGTTTGATAATTTAAAAATTGAGTATTAAATTTATAAATTGCATTACTTTCCATTTCATCTTGAGTTCTACTCATATAAGAACTTATTCCACCATATAGATATACTGCAATAGATAAAATAATTATTCCAATTAATATGCCAGCTGAGATAAGCAAGGCTTTGGTTGCATTTTCCATTTATACTCCTTTCGCAACTAGTTAATAACAACATTTCCATTATCATCAGTGCAAAGTTCAAAACTCATTTCATTAACTCTACCTGTAACAGAATCATATTCTAATCCAGTACATAGAAAATGAGCTCTTTTAAATTGAGTAAATTCATAATATTTTAAAGTAACATCTTTAATTGTATCAACCATTTTTACATATTTAGAATCTGTAATATATGTTACTTTATCATCATTACAAATATTTACACCAAATATATTTTCTAATAATTTTGCTCTTTTTCTTCTTGCATCATTTCTATTATTTATATCATAATCATTTGTTGCACCACTATTAGATTCTTCAACCATTATATTGGCTATATTAGAAGATAATTGTTGTAAAAGAGTTTCTGTTACTTTTACTGATCCGCTAACAGATTGTAAAGAACCTATAAGACCTGTTGAAGGATCATTTACTCTATTAGAAAAATCTTTTAATTTGTTTTCTGTAATTTTAGTATTTGATCCACTCAAAAGATATGTACTACTATCATTTACACTTTCATAATTAAATTGTTTAAATAATTCTGTACTTTTAAAATCCACTACAAATGACATAGATGAATATCCATATTCTATTTCCATTGAATTATAGTCATCTATTTTATTCATAATAGAAAGTAATTCATTACCACGTATTTCTTTATTTTCATAATTTTCAAATTGCTTATTAAATTCAATTCTTTGTTGTTCTTCTGTCATATTACTACTATTCTGATAAAAATCAGAAACCATATTAAATAGAAGTAAAAGTGATGATAATATGATTAATGCAATTAACATACCAGCTGCTATTAACAAAGCTTTTGTTGCATTTTCCATATAATCAAACTCCTTTCATATTTTTTATTGTAAGCCTGAAAATGCACCAGACATACTTGTTAATCCAATAAATACTAATGGAATTATTAAATATCCTACAAATAGACAAACCATTGGTGCAAAACCTACAACTTTTCCAATAATTCCTTTTTTAGAAATGAATTGTTCATTTGTTGCTTTTCTTTTTTCTCTGTGATAATCTCTATCTGCATCTAATTCATCAAAAGCTTCTCTAATAGGAATTTTTTCAACGGCAGCTTGTAAGCTTTCTACTATTCTTATCATTGACTGATTTGAAACTGAATTTTTTAATTCTTCAAGAGCTTCCCATGCACCAGCCTCATAGTTATTTACACATCTTGCAATTGGCTCTTTAAATATATTTGAATATCTTTCTAGCCATTCAAGAATCATTTCTACATTTACTCTCTCTATCTTCATTAGCATTAAAATGATTGTTTGGAATTGCATAACTTCATTATCCATTTCCATTTGCCTCATTCTCTTTTGGAACATCATTAACCATACTGGAGCCATATAACCACATATAGCAAAACCAATTGCAATTAATATTTCAAACCATTTTAATCCTTCAGAATTTACTATATTTAATTTCCCTAAAATTCTTTCTGCATCAGTATCTAGATTTTCATCTGTATCTGTATAATATTGTGATCTTACCATTTCTCTTTTTATTTGCTCAACAGTAATATCTAAATCACCTTTTAGTTTATCAATAAAATAATTATCCTGTTCTGTTAATTCTTGAGCATTTTCTAAATCTTTATCAGACATTGTTCCAAGTACCTGAGTTCGAGTAGTCGGCTCAGTATACACATAATCTATAGCTAATTTATGTAATTGTGTAGTAAATATTATTGTTGCTATAAATGTTACCATAAAGAAACAAATTCTATTTACATATATCCATTCCATTTTAGCTTTTGATGCAGAATCTTTTAACAATCTTTGCATCTTTTTATAATCTTTAGAACCTTGTTTTGGAACAAATGAATTTACTACCTTTCTTAAAAGAGGATTTTTATAAACTTTTTCTTGCCAAGGGTGTTCATTTGTTGAAGAAGTTTGAACTCCTCCATTATCCTTTAGTTTTCTAGTTAAAATATAAGAAACAACAGTTAACACAACAATTAATACTTGTGCTATTAATCCTAATTTCCCATTATAAAAACTACTTGTAAATGAGAAATTAGAAATACACCAATTTTTTAATGGTTCAAGTAATAATACAGGCACAATTGAAATTACAGATAAACTTTGGAATACATAATTTAATTTATCTCTTTTTAAAATTTCAATTTGCATTTCTTGTGTTATATTATCAATATTTTTTAAATATAATGATGAATTATCATTATCTTTTCTATCTCCAAATTCTTTTGTCATATATGATATACCAGCAAATTCTTTTAAATAACTGTTTGGAGCAACATCATAATATTTCTCAAGTTCAGTCTCTGGATCATCAGAAATTAAAATTTCATAAACTTTCTCACCTTGTTTAGAAACATTTTTTTCATCATCTAGTGAAATCTGATATATAGCTTCTTCAACCATGTTATATTCATGATAAGCATGTCTAATTTCTGCAAAGAAATCTACTTGTTCTTTTAACAAATTATTATCTATTTTATCAACCATTCCATCAACCATTGTATCAACAATGAATAATTCGAATATTAATAAAATACTCATTAATAATATGTTTTGTTTTGTTAAAATTATAGTTAATATTACTATTGGAATTAAAATGATAATTGCTTTAAGTAAAATCTTTGTAGCATCTCTTCTTGTAGCATATTCATCATCAATATTAATAATTTCTATTCTTCTACGTAATTTATATAAATATCTTTTTATGAAAGGTATTCTAATACAAGTTATATATGCTTTTTGATAAAAAATTTCCATAGAAAAACTTTGTCTTCTTGTTCCCTGTTGTAATTTTTTTATCTGCCTATATTCAGATTTGGCAAGTTTTTTATTCAAAATAACATATGCTATAATAATAAGCACAAATAATCCTATTGCACCAAATAATATATATTTTAGCATATCTGTACTCATTAATTCAAACACCTCTCTTTCTGTTAAAAAAATTTAAAATTATTTTCTTTTTGATTTAACAGTCTTTCCCCAGTTTTCTTCAATAAATTTATCAAATTCTACAGCATCAGTTTCATCCATATTTGCTCTCATATCATTAATATTATGATCTGATATTTTATTTGTTAATTGATATTCTCCATCAATATATTCTAATACATTTTGATAAACATATAATTTTTGTTCTGTAACTTTAGAAAAATATGTTGTTGCATTATCAAAAAATTTAACCCATTTATCATCCATATTTTTTTCTGTTCTATAATCATAATTATATTCAGATGTATCTTTAATTGGAATACATTCTGTTACTCTTTCTATGTATCTTCTACCTCTAAAGTCTTTCTTTAAATGTATATCAAAATTTAATACTTGTACTACTTGCTCTTCAGCAGTTTTTTCGTTTTTAAATACTCCTGCTCTTAACATTGAGTTTCTTAATGCTGTAACTAAGTCTGGGAATGTTTTAGCATGGTGAGTAAATAATGTAAATTTAGAAGCAACCTGTGCTGATTGAATCATCCAAGATGCTACAGGGTCTGTTGCAACCTCACCTATAATATTTACAGAACCATCTGTTTTTTTCTGAACGTCCAAACACTCTTGTCCAGAAATAGTATCTGTTTCACGCATTGATAAAATATTTCTTGTTGGATAAACTTTTCTTAAGTGTAACTCAAATGCAGTTTCTGTAATACGTAAGTTCATTGTTTCATATATATTTTCAATTAAACCCATAAGTAATGTTGTTTTACCACAACCTTGCTCACCAGTAACAGAAATAATTCTTGCCCCTTTTACAAGATATTTTAATAATTCAATTGCTTTTTCTTTACCTTGCATTTCACCTGTCCATTGCTCAACAGTAGCACGTTTAACGTCAAATTTTCTTACGAAAAATGCCCATGTTTCTGACATACTAGGTCTTACTACAACAACACGAGATCCATCTTTCATTTCATTAATTTTGTAACCATTAGTATCTGATAACTGTCCAGGGTTATTATATTTATAAATGTTTTGGCAAACTCTTTTTAATTCTGATTCTGAGCCAAATGATAGAAAAGCTAAACGAATTGATTTACCTTGGAAAAATATCCAAATACTATCACATGCACGAGGAACTTTGTGTTCAGAAACCTGTGCCATATAATCTGTTGTTCCTGTTTGTGCAACCTGATTTAAGAAACTTTCTGGTAAACCAGATACACCTCCAGATACACCATCTATATTCATATCTCTAATTTCATCAATTGAACTATAACCTTTGTAATGTTGATAAATTCTTTGTACAACTATTTCAAGTTTATCTCTAAAATTTAGCATTATTCTCTCTTTTTCGAATATCTCTGAAATCTCCTCAGCAGTAATTACATAAGATGGTTTTGTTTCTCCTTGTAAATATTTTAATGTAGCTAAATTGTATCTTTTGATAAGCTCTGTTAAAGCTTCATATCCAAATTCTTTTTTATACATATATAATAATATATCAAATTTATCTTGGGCTGTTAATAATGATGGCATATCAAAAGGAATTGCTCTAGAGATATTGGTTTCGTCTATTCCATATTCTTTTTCAAGAATATCTAAAATTAATTCTTTAACATATTTTTTATCATTGATATCACCATATGTACAACCTTTTAATGCTTTTTTCAAAGCATATTTTTTATTCTTTCTTCTTTTTAATTCTTCTTCTGATAAACCTATATCATAAAGGTTAACTTTTGTGATTTCATCTAATCTCTTTTTTACATATTCTCTCATTTTATCAAGAGTGTATGTCTGATCATCTTGGTCTACTTCTTTTTCAACTTCTGCATTTTTATTTTTATTTATATAATATAGTATCAATAATGCACCAATTATAAAAACTAAAAATATTAAAAGTATGTTAATCAATTATCATCACCCCATTCTCATTTGCAATTCTTGTAATCTATTTATTATAAAGTTAACTAATCTTTGTACTTCTTTCATAAATATATAGTTTTTATCTGTGGTATCTTTTATATTGCTAAGTTTTAAAAATAAATCCATAATGTCTGCTTCTTCAGCTGCTTCAAAAAATAGTGTATTATATGGAATTACTAAAACCTCTCCCTTTTCTTCTAAATATTTTGCAAGATTCTTTTTATTATACTTAGAGTCATCATCATATTTAGCTATTGCAACTGTGCTTTTATATGTATTTAAATTCTTATTATTTGCTTTTAAATCGATATATCTTTCAATATCTGAAACTTTTTGAGTTGTAATATATATATTCATATCTGAAATTTCTAAAATCTTATTTTTCATCTCCAAATTTAAACGCCCATCTAAATCCACAATAATCATATCATAATATTGATTAGCAGCTTGTAATATCTTACAATAATTTTGGTAAACATCTGTATATAATTCCATATTTGGATTTGAAAAATTATCAGAAGCTCCACTAAAGCCAAATAATACTTCAAATCTTCCTTTTAATATTGCCTGAGAATAATCTGTTATTATACTTGGTTCTAGTTTATTACTATATACTAGTCTAATAAGTCCTTCAATACCTGTTTCAACTTCTAGTCCACCATTTGTTTTCATCATTTTCCCTTTTGTATTTGTTTTCCAAAAGCATCTTTTTATTGTCAAATCATTTACACTAGTTGAAACTAATAAAATTTTTAAATTACGTTCTATAGCCATTTTAGTTGCTATTGCTACAGCTGATAATGTTTGTCCATTTGTTTTTTTATCACAACTCCATAAAGTTACAATTGACATATTTTTTCTCCTTTATAAATCTTTCATTATATTTTTTATATTTTTTGATCCTAAAGATGGATCTATCTCATTTACCATAAAAGAAACATTTTCTTTAAATATATTGCTTAAATTTTTAAGTTTTATATTTTCTAATCTTTGATTTTCAATCAAAGCTGCTTGATCTCCGTTTTCTAATGGGAAATATAGTCTATTATCATCCCACTCTACTTTTACTCCTAATGCTAAATAATTAAAATATTCCTCTTCTTCTTTAAACATTTCTTTAGAAAAAAATAATTTTTCCATTCTCACAGGTGTTTCTAAAAAGCGTAGTATTTCAATTCCTTTATTTAATGAGTAAGCATCAAATGATGTAATATAATATAACAAATCAAAACTATATAAATCAAAATCTTCAAAGCCTTCATAATCATCCACATCAACAAAAATAAAATCATAATCTAGATTTGCTTCTTCTTCAACCCCTATATATTGTATAACTTTATCATAATTTTCAAATCCAACAGCAATATCTATATCTTGATAAGTTGTTATATATGACCTTGTTGGTATTATAGATGGCACAACATATTCTGTTTTTTGAACTGATGTACCATCAATAAATAATACCCTTTGTTGTGATTTTATTAGAATCTTAGAAATACAAAGTATTAAATCTGTTTTATCAAAAACTCCTACAAATCCAATTTTTCTCATATAATTATCCTTTCAGTATATTGTTTATAAATTTATCACATAGTAAGGGCATATTATCTATGCCCCCACATTTTTTACTACTCTGCCACTGCATCAAGTGATTCAATATAATTTCTTCTTGCTGATTGAGCATTTGTTGAACTTTCATCTAATCCTGTTTGAACATTTGCATTATATGATGGATCACTATTTATTGCAGATTGTAAATATTCATTTCTTGCAGTTGTTGCAGGTGCTTGATATCTTCTTCTTAATTCATTTTTAGCTTCTTCTACAACATTTGGATTTGTAATATTTCCACTAGAGTCAATTCCAAGTAATGTTGTAACTGCTGAATTTGGTCTATATGTAGGAACTGCCGCATCTTGCATTCCTGCTTCTTTGTATTTAGATGCATACAATTTAGCTCCTTGTATTCCATATGCTTCTACTATAGCACTAGACATTGTTAATATTTCATCTTCTCTTAGGTCTAATCTTATTGTATCTGCTATATATGTTCCATCACTATTTAATGGAATTTCAACTTGTTTTTTTGATACTACTATAAAATCTTGACCATTTGGTGCCATTAATCTAATATCTACATAATCCCCAGTTTCTAAATTTACTGGTAAAACAATCATGTTGTATTCTTGTGTTCTTACATCATCTGTAACAACGGCATCAGATTGTACCACAAGCTCTGGTGTTATAACAGTATTAGCATTCATATCTACTTTCGCTAAAACTGGTACATTATTTAATTGAATAAATTCTCTATTTCCATTTCTATCTTCTGTATAGAAATTTCCTGTTGACTCTTCTGTGTAAACTCTAACAGTTTGTCCTTCAGAATCTACATAATAAAGTCCATCTTCATCTGTATTTAACATTGTTCCCTCAACTGTTTGTAAATACCATCCACTTATAACTTCTACTACTGATGTAGCATTTGATGGTATTGTATTTCTGTCTACTGACATTAATGTAAACATATCTTCTGTAAGTACTTGACCAGATTGTACATCCTGGTTTAAAACATATACTCTAGCAAGAGCTGCTTGAGTTGCGTCTTGCTCATCTTTCATATTTTTCAAAAGTAATAATAGTATTGCTATTATTATTCCTGTTATTAATAAAGTTATTAATACTCCTGTTAAAAATGATGTTCTTGCTTTTTTTTGCATTGGATTCATTGCCATATTTTATCACATTCCTTCCCTTCGTTCTTTTTCTTATTTAATTTTACAATATTTTTATTTAAAAATCAACAAAATTAGTCTATTGTAATACAAAATTAATACTGTTGTAATATTTCTGTAATATTCAATTTTTGCCTTATAATTTATCATCATTATCCAAAAAAACTTTTTTTAGAATTTCAGCAACACCATCATTATCATTGCTTTCAGCCACAATATTTGCTTGTTCTTTTATATATGGTGCACTTTCTCCCATTGCAATACCTATACCTGCATTTTTTATCATTTTAATGTCATTTGCATTATCTCCTATTGTTATGACCTCTTCGTTTTTTATACCTAGTAAACCAATTAATCTTTCTATAGCATTCCATTTATCAACATCTTTTGAAGTAATTTCTGTATAAAAATATTCTAAAGCAATTTCTTCTGTTCCTTGTTTTATAAGTTTTCTGGACATATGTGAAACATCCAAAATTTCTATATCTTTTATTTCTCCTAGTTTCTTAACTATAGCTTTAAAAACTGTTTGATTTGAATCACATATCATTATTTTAAGAATTTTTTCATCTCTATTTTCTATATAACTATATATATCTTGTACAATATTTATGTGTGTTTTTTCCTTTTCTTCTTTATTTAAATTTTCTTTGTAATAATATAATGTATTATAATTTAAATTTTTTGTTATAATTCCATTTTCTGTGTACACACTATAATAAATACTATTTTCATCACATATTTTAATTACTTGTAAAACTTTATTTTTAGTTAAAACATTTTCAAATAAAATTTCATCTTTTTTTATATCATAAGTAATAGCTCCATTCCCTGATATAAAATAATTTTGACTATTAATTTCTTTCGAAAAATTTTTAACTGAATTTATTGTTCTTCCAGAAGCAATTACAACTTCTATTCCTTTTTCTTGAACTTTTTTTATTACATCTTTTGTGTTTTGTGTAATTATGCCATATTTATTTAACATTGTCCCATCTAAATCAATTGCAACTAATTTATACATTGTCCTCTTCCTTATCTTTTATTATTTAGTTTTTCATAGATTTCCTATGAATATTTTTTATAATCTTTATTTTTTAAATACATAATCTTATTAATAAAATAATTTTATTTAACATATAAATTTTAATAAATATAAAAAAAAAATGCAATATATTTCTACAAATTTTTTCTACATTTTTTATACAATTTTTTATCTTGGAAAAATATTCTTGTTTAAATAATTTAAATTTGCATATTCTATTTCTAGAAAAAGTTTTTACTTTTTCATAAAAACAGAAATGTAGTTTTTCTACAAGTCTGAATTCTATATAAAAAATGTAGTTTTTTAAATTATATAGAAATATAGGTAGTTATATATAACGGAGGTGAATAACAGATGGCAAATTCAAACAGTAACAAAAAATTAGTACCAGAAGCTATGAGTGCTTTAGATAAATTCAAATATGAAGTTGCTTCAGAAATTGGTGTAACATTAAAAGATGGTTACAATGGAGATATATCAGCTAAAGATGCTGGTAAAATAGGTGGAAACATGGTTAGAAAAATGATTCAACAAGTTGAAAACAACATGAAGTAGTTATATTTTATAAATTTTAATAAAATTATGAATTTTTCTAAAAATGTTAGAATATAATATAATAAAATATAATAAATCTATTTTTTTATTATATTATTAAAAAATTTTATTTAATAAATTTTAATAATTTATATTATTTAAATTTATTTAGATTTTATTAACTTCATTGGCAGAGGCATTATTCTTGGTTTTATATATGTTTTAAGTTTAAGCATACATAAAGGCAGGAGTTGTGCTCCTGCCTTTATGTATGTGGCCAGTTTCTTTTATGATTTAATTAATATATTTAGGTAAAATTAAGCCTTTTGTTGAACCTAATTTTTTTGTATTAATTTCTAAATCTCTTTGTTTTTCTTCTCCTTTTTCATTTTTTCCATCTATAATTCGTGGTAATACCATTAAAATATAATTTTTTCCTTGATCAACTACTTTATTTAGCATAAACCAATACATACTTGCTTCTTTTCCTTTTTTTACTCCTATTGGATATTGTACAACTGCATCATTATAATTATTTTTTATATAATTAAAATCAAATATTTTTAAAGCTTCTTGCATTGGTATAGTTGTCATATCAAACACATCTAAAGCTATATCTTTTACAGAAGTTGTATTAAAATATTTTTCATAATTTACCATAGAATATTCTAATTTTCCATTTACTTTTTCTATATTTCTTATATAAACATTTTGTACTTCTATTTTACAACTTCCAAATCCTAATGGTTTTGCTTTTCCTATTTTATGATATAAGTCCAAATTTTTATATTTTAAATTTAATACTGCTATTAGTTCTTTTAAATTTTGTTGATTAATATTATTAAAAAATATTTTAAATTTAAAATTAATATTAGATTTTACTGGTGTTATTTCACAATTTCTTTCTGTTATTTCTTTTGCATTTGTTATAATATTTCTTTGTATATCATCATGATGCCAATATATTTTTCTTCCTCTTATTGTAATTTGCTCCTTTTTAATTTCTTTTGCATTTTTAGATGATATATTTACAAAGTCATAATTAAAATCAAAATTTTGTGGTTGATTATCTGTTTGTGTATTTGGAGCGTATAATGCATAAAATGCTGCATTTGCAATATGTGGACTTGCTAATTCTTTTGTTACTATTGTTTTATAATATGGATTTTCATCTTCTTCATAAATTGCATCAGATATACGTAATTTTGAAGATATTGCATCATTTTCTGATACAAAGCCAAACATATTACATGCATTACATATATTATTTTTATCAATACAAGGCATAAATTCTCCAACTAATTCATGTAATTTTCTATGATATGCTTCTTTTCCTATTGCTGCTAAAGATAAATAACTTCTGTTTTTATCATCTGGATTACTATACCAAACAGGAAGATATTTAGAATTTTCTATATCATAACCTGCATACCAAATTTTATTTTTACCTCTTATTTTTTGATTAAATGCTTTATCATTATACATATCCAAAATTTCTTTTAATTCATTAATACTTTCTGATATATTAGAAATTTTAACTTCTGTATCTTGTTTAACAAAAATACTATCATGTATATTATTATTTCCTTTTTTATCTATATCTTTTGAACCACCTAATTCACCTATAAATAATATTCCTTCAGTATTTCCACTACCAATAGATAAAACTATTTGTGCTGAAGTTGTTTCTTTATAAGAAAATTTAACTTTATCTCCTGTTTTATATATTTTATCCCCTATTTTTATTTGATTTTTTTCATCTACAAAATAAATTGCTTCATTTTTACCATTTAAATTTCTAGGTACACCTTTTCCTTTTCTACAAGTATGTAAAGAATGTCTTACAGCTTTGTATAAATGCCATTTTCCTGAATCATCTTTTTCTAAAATTCCTGGATTTTTTGCATTTTTAGTTCTAGATATAAATTTTACATCATCATCTAATGTTGACATACAAGAATCTGTAAAAATTTCATAATCTGTTCTAAGCATTCCTCTTATTTCACTACCAGATATTACTGGAATAGTAAAATTACCTTTTTTATTTATTTCTCCATAATTAAAAAATTTGTATTTTTTTAATTTCTTATTATCTCCAATGTTTACTTCTTCTATACTGTTAGTATCTGGAACCATTGTTAGAGTTTTTGTTGTTAAAACACATTCAATATATCCTGTTAAATCTCCTCTTCTCTCGTTTTCTGGCTTTCTTTCACATTTTTGTGGTAAACTTATAAAATTATATGGATTTATATATTTTACAGATTCGTCAACTTTTAAGTTATTACTAGTTTTATTGTTATTATTTTTATTGTTATTTTGTCTATAATTATTTTTATTATATAAATTTTGCATATTTTTCACTTTCTCCTTCATTTAAGGCTATTTATATTAATAATTGTAAATCAATTTGAAACAAATTCTACTAGTCTAGAATCTTTAATAATTACTTGATTATTTTTATCTGTATTCAAATAATTTCTTACAACTAATCTTTTATCAAAATTATCTCTTAAAAACATAGATTCATCAAAATAATCTATACCAAAATTATCATCAATTTTTTTGTTTAAAATTTTACCATCTTTTTCTATTATTCTTAATTCCAGATTTTTATTAAAAACTCTAATTTGATTACATAATGAATAATTAACTTCTTCATTAAAAATAATTTCATTATTATTAAATTCGCCAATGCAAACTTTATTATAAAAAATTCCTAAAACATTTGCATTTTCTATATTTTGAGTTTTTATTAAATTAATTATTTCATCTTTATTCACCTGTAACACCTCCAAGAATATTGTTTATTGCATCATTTAAATCCATATCTTGTCCATTTATAGTAACATTTTCTACTTTAAATAAACCTCTACCAATTGAAGTTTGTCCTCCAAGTGCTACTAAACCATTATCAATATCTTTTATAACTAATGCTATTAAACCAATTATTTTAGAATTATCTTCATCTTGTTTTATATGTTTTTTTACTTTAATTCCAAGACTTGTTGTACCATTAAAATATGCTGTTTCAGAAAATAATGCTTTATTTGCTGCACCACCAGAAAATCTATCAATTTTATTTCTAGTTAAATCAATTTTTTTAGAATTATCAATTTTAGATTCTTCTATTATAATATTTGAAGCTGAAGCTTCTTGTTCTCCATTTTTTTCTTTTCCAAACCAATCTGATAATATAACTCCAGATTTGGATAATAAATCACTATTTAAATATTCTAATAATTGTCTTCTTATTAAACCATTCCAACTAGTACCTGGAATAACTGGTTTACCATTTGATGTAACATGTTCAAAATCAACATTCCCAGCTTTTGCACTGTATTTTCTTATACTTATTCCACCTAATTGTTTTAAATCAACTTTTATATAATCAAATCTATTTTGACTTTCTATATTACTTATTTGGTAATTACTATAATTATTAATATCATATTTATTAAATTGAAGTAATTCTTCTATTTGACCTTTTTCAAATTCTTTTATTTTTGTTTCTAGTATTTTAACCTTACCATATCCTCTTTTAGATTTAAATCCTAATAAGATTTCTCCTTTATTTAGACCATTTAATATAATATCAACTATTTCTTTCATTTTAGAAATTTCATCATTATCTCTTACAATAACTTCTATTCTAAAATCAAATTTTGTTCCAGTTTCTACTACTTCAAAATCAAATTTTGCACCTTTTTCAGCTGTTTTGTATTTATCAAGTTTTACTCCGTCTCTAATATTTGTATGAACTTTCTCTTCAGAATTATCAAAATATATTTTAGCATCTGATATGTAATATGGGCTTTGTTTATAATCATTTTTTAACATTGGAGTATATATTTCTCTTTGTTCATTATTTAAATAATGAGAAAACACTCCTGCAAATGATGTACCTGGTATAAATGGCTCTCCTTTACTATTTTTTAAACAATCATGATCTGTAATAAAATCATCACCACTACCAATAGATATAGGAGATAATAATTCCATTCTAATATAAAAATAAATTCTTGATTTAATCATTATTCTTTACCTCCCATTATCTTTAAAATTGTAAAAAATTGTTTTATATATTCTAATATAAATTTTTCTTTTTCTGATTCTTGTATTACTCCTGTAATACTTTTTAATCCGTCTTCATAATCTTTATATGCTTGTAAAGAATATATTCTATCTTTATTTTCTATTATTTTTATAACATTATCTAATTTTTTTACATCTTTTATTCCATTTACATTTTCATCAAAGTCAGCATAATTTTTTGATTCTTTTAACATTAATAAAATTCTTCCTATTGTTGTATTATTTATATTTACTTTATTATAATTTGATGTAACTGTATTAAAAGCATTTTCTAATATTTCTTCATTAATTACCTTTTTTATGGATTTATTAAGTAATTTTCTTGTTTCTTTGTTTAATTTACTATATTCTATTTCTTTTTCGTTTTGTTTATATTCATTTAATTTTAATGTAGAATCATTTTTTTCATCTAAAGAATAAACAATTAGTTGTCCATATCCTTCATTTGTTCTTTCTCCAATTATATACTTTTCTTTTAATTCAATTGATTCTGATGATTCAAAAACTATAGTTGTCCCTGCCGAATACGAAACCACTTGCTCTTTTGGTAAATTCCAAATAGCATTAAATCCTGATTCTTCTGTGTAACCTATAAATGATTTAACATCTTTTAAATTTTCGTTTTTAAATAAATTTTTTAATGTTTTTATAAGTGTTTCTTTATCTTTTGCAATTTGAACATTTTCTTCATCTAATAAAATTAGAGCTGAAGTTAAAATAACTGCAAATTTATTATATTTTTTTCTTTTTTCTATATCTTCAGAAATTTTTATATTTGTTATTTTTAGTTTTCCATATTCAGCTGTTTTAGATTTGCCAACTCTTAAGATTTCATTTTCTTTTAAATATTTACTTAATTTATCTAAATATTTACCTTTTCCATTAATACTGGTCATAAAATATTGACCTTTTTCTATACTTAAAAATTGATAAAATGTTCCTCCATCATTTCCTGTTGAAACATGTCCTATTGATAAATCTTTTGCTCTTTGATGATGATAATGTTCTATTGTATCTACCTCTTTAACATAATTGTTTTCATCTAATGTAACAAATTTATCTCCAAAATTAGAAAGTTGTATATCAGTTTCATTAACGTCAAACATTTTATTATGATAAACTTTGCTTTTATTTTTAACTTTTGAATAGCTTAATGGAGCAGGATAATATTGAACATATCCATCTTTTTCTGTAATATATGCATTTGAATATTTTACATTTCCATTTAAAAATAAATTAATATATTCATCTGTTAAATTTTCAAAATCATTTATATCATTATCTTTTATGTATTTAGATGCAAAACTACCCATTATATTACTTCCAGGAATATAATTTTCAGTAATTTCAGAAAACTGTTTTGATACCATTATATTTGATTCAGCTTTTAGAATTAATTTAATCTCATATTCTTTTTCTGGTTCGAATTTATGTGTTACATATTCCTGATTTTCCTCTTCCATATCCAAAAGCTTACATTCTATTTCACCAAATCCTCTTGTTCTATTATTTCCCATATGTGTTACTAATTTAACACATTTTTCTAATATTTGTGATTCTTCTTCAGTATCACATTCTAGAATAGCCTCAAAAATATTTCCTGCTTCTATAATTCTTATATTTCTTAAAGAATTTTCTTTTGCAACACCACTTTCAATTACAACAGCTGTTTGATATCTTATATCTGTATTTAAATTTATTATTCTTTGTTTGGTTAAATATTTTTTATATCTATTTTCAACATTTTGAATTTCATTTTCAATTAAATCTGTATTTTCCAAATATGCATTATCTATTTTTAAATTACTAGAATTATTTGAATTTTCAACTCCAAATAAGTTTTTATTAATTTTATCAAAAAGTTCTGTATTATTTTCATTTTTTGCCCAATCAGAATATTCTATAAATGCTTCTTTTAATAAACCTTTTAGTCTTTTAGAAGGAATATATGCTAGTCCAAAACAATCATAACAAATATCAGTATCAATTAAACTCCCTAAGCTTTCACCTGATCCAGCACATAAATCACTTTTTAATTTTATTTGTAATTTCTTTTTCACTATTTTTCTTCCTCCTTTACACCAAATATATCTAACATTTCTAAGCAATCAAAATATTCTGCATATTTTTTGCCATTAACCTCTTTAAAAGGATTTTTATAAGATATTCCATTTTTTATTTCTTGTCTTTTAAATAATGTATTAACTATTGCAATTTCTTTATAATAAACATCTCTAAAAGCTTTTGCCGTTCCTCTAGAAATACCTTTTAACATTTGCATATCTTCTTCAAAAACTTTTAAATCAAAATTTTTTTGAGTCTCATTTAAAACTTCATCTTCATTATAAATTCCATAAGGTCTTTTTAATAAATTAATTCCCTCTATATTGCAATAATTTCTTTTTCTAGAATCCTCTAATTCCACTGTATTACCAGAATAGCAATATTCAAAATCCACAAAGTTGCCAATTTTACCATTTACCATTCCCTCATTTTTGGCTCTTATTTTTGCAATTGCACAACATTGTTCTGCAATTTGATATCCTTTATAAAATGGGAAATGACTATGTACAATAGCAATTCCAGCACAAGCACTAAATTCATATTTTTGCTCATACATAAAACCTTTTTTTATTGAATTTATATATTCTTTTACAATATCTAATGCAATTCTCTCATTACATACAAATGTAATATCATCACCAGCCTGTATAATTGGTCTAAATGGTAATTCATTATTTTTTATTTCTATATCATGTTTTTTACATATATAATTTATTTTTTCTTTTACACTATTTATAGCTTTTACTTCAAAAACTTCATGAATATTTCTTGAGATTTCTCTCATTTTGCATACTGCCTCTTGATATGTATTTGTATCTTTCATTATTTCTCTTATATTTGCACCCATGCTATTACCATCAATATGTACAATTGCAATTAAACCTTCTTCATTAGATGTTCTCATTTTGTCAAATTCTTTTATATATTCACTTTTTTCTGTAGCCACTTCTTCTGCTTTTTTTAGTTTTTGATATGCCTCATAAATAACCATTTTACCATCATATTTTTTTGATAAAGGTTTTCCTGTTACACCATCATATCTAACTATTGGAAGTATTCCAGCAGGTTTATTTAGTGAGGTTACAGCCTTTATTTCTGACAATTTTTGCTTTAATTTTACCCAATCATCATTATAATCTTGTGTTTTTTCTGTATATGCATATACCAAAGATAGTCCATATGCATTTTTTATAATGTTTTTTGCCATTTCTATACTTATAGTTTTGCACAATTCCTCATTTCTAAATAATACTACTAAATTTCCTCCTCCATAATATAAAACTTCAATTTTTATATTTGAGTTTGTATCAAATAGATACTCTTTTTGTTTATCCCAATCTAATACAATTTCATCTTCTTTAATTTCTTTCTCAGTTTTAATTTTATTTGTAGCATATGCAAATTCATTTATAATAAGTTTGTCAACTATTTTAGAAGCACCAATTATCTCTTTTACAGCATTTGTCCTGAATATGTAATTTTGAATTCCTCTTACATCATAAATTGCAATATATGGTTTATTATCTTCCATTTATAATCCTCTCTTTCTTTTAATTATATATTTCATCTTTTAAAAGTTTAATAATTTTTTGTTCTAGTGTATTATATATATTTATACTTTCTTCAAAACATTTGATTGTTTCTTCACTATTATCTGGTAAAATATTAGCAATTAATTCTTTTACAGCTCTTTCAACACATTTTATGCTTTGGTTTGCTTGTTTGTTTATATAATTTTGAGTGATGTTTTTTAAGCTATAATATCTACTGTGTTTTAATAGTTTATCTTTATATAATCTTTCAAATTCATTTTTGCTAATATTTTGAATACTATGTGCTGCAGATACTCTTTCTGTTCTTGCTAAATCTACTATATAAATATAATCAAGTATTTTGTTTATATTGTCTTTTTCTTCTTGTTTATCAGTTGTTTTTAACATTTGAAAAATTATATTTTTATAGAAATACGCATTTAAGAAATTATTATCACTCTCTTTTACAACTTTTTCATACCTTTCTTTTATTTCTTTTGGTGCTGTTTTATTAAATAAGTTTAATGAAATTGTTGTTTTATTATTAGATTTACTTATTATATTTTCAAAATCAAATTTAGTTTTTTGAGTTACTATTAAACTTGAAATTGCTTCTATTAATGGTGTACTAATAAGTAACCAATCATTTATTTCTTCTCTTTGAGATTTTATTTTCATAATATTACTTTTTTCTATAATAGCATTTATATCTTCTTTAACATCATCAGTACAATTTTTTATTGAATTTGCTTTATAAATTGGATAATAATTTTCTAAATTATTTTGTTCATTATTTTGAATACTTTTTTTTGCTTTTTCGTCATTACCAATATATCTATAATATAAATTTCCTGCTATTTCTAATAATTCTTGTTTATTATTTTTTAAATATTGTTCATTGCTTATTAAATTGTAGTAAATACCACAATAATCCTTTTTCTGTATACTATCTTCAATGCTTTCAAGCAATATTATCTTTTTTATTTCATCTATACTTTCTCTTGAAGTTCTTGTTTCTAAGGAATTTTCTGTTTCATTTAAAAAATCTAATTGTTCATTAATTTTGTCTAATTGAAAATCTTTTATCTGTCTTGATTCAATTTGTATTTTTGTTTTTGCATCTTTATAATTTAATTTAGCATCTTCTAATTTTTGCTTAATATCATCATATAGTACTTTTTCTTTTTGCATAACATAATTTTTTAAATCTTTACTTTCAATAGAATTTGCTGTTTGCTCAATTTTCAAATTGTTTGTAACTGCCATAATCATCATATCTGCTTTAAATGCTGGTGTTCCAGATGAAATATTAAGTATTATCTCATCTGAATTACCTTGTTTTATAATTTTAGAATATATTTCATAAATTTCCTTGTAATATGATGCAAATTTTTGCACATCATCTGCTCTAAATCTTTCTTCACACTCTTCATAAAAATCATTTGGGTAAAATACTATATTAAAATTATTAATACCATTACTTTCATATAGATTTTTTATTGATGTTTCATAAATTTGTGTTCTTTTTTTCATTTCTTGTGTTAAATAAATATATATATCTGTAATTGGATTACCATTTTTTATATATTTTCTTAATATGTTAAGCATTGAACCATCTATAAAAATTTCATCTAATTTTACTTCTTGTGGAATTTTAGTATCTTTATTATTTTTGTACTTTATTTCTATTTTACTTCCATCATCTATTATTTTTTCTGTAATTATTTGTGGTACTAAATATATATTTGTATATGGATCTACCCCGCTTACTCCAGTTATTAGATATCTTTTATTCATTTTTATTTTTCCTTTCATGCTTCTACTGCTATTCTTGCAATTTTAATTGCATCTTCTTTTGTTCTGGTTGCACATATAAATCTTCCTGTATGGCAAAATGTTGCTGTTGCAACCCCGGAAATTTTTGAAAGTTCTTCATCTTTTAAACCTGCCCATTTTGCTGGAAATAATTTTCTAGATTCAAAACTTCCATTTTCTTTTGGAACAGCATATACATTATATCCACCTCTATTTGACGGGAACACTACAAATAAAATATTTTTTGCCTTTTCATTTTCAGAATCTAATAGAAATTCTTTCCATGGCATAAATTTTTCTAATATTAAAATTTGATTTTTAGAATTTTCTATTGCATCTTCTACTCTAGATTTTGCTCTAATTTTTGATACTACACTTATTATAAATCTATCAAAAACTGTTTGTGCAAATTGCACAGCTTTTAAAAACATTTCATTTTGATTTGCTTGTTCATCATCCCAATTAGAATTATACATTGAAATTAAATTTGGTAGTGTTACTACTTCAAAATCAAATTGTGTCAATTTCCCAAGTTGACCATTATCTATTGCATCTATATTTTGTACTAATTTTTTGTCTACCATAGACCATACTTCTTCAATTTGTAAGCAATTTAGTTGTTTTAAGTAGTCTTTTCCAAAATCCCTCCATACTAATCCAAATGAAGAATATTTTATTCCGTTTTTTCTTTCTCCATTTCCCCCTGGTTGATGGTGATCATATTTTCCATAGCCTACATCATATACAAATCCAGTTATACCTTCTTTTATATTTGAAGTTCTACATAGTTTTAATATATCTTTTTTCAGAACATTGGAAAGTAATACTGTACTAAAAACTTCATCAGAATGAAATGTTCCATTATGTGTTATTAAATCTGCTTCTTCTATATTTTCTGTTAATACTATTTTACTTTCTTTTGTGTTAAGAATTTTTTGTTCTATTTCTGTCATATTTTGTTTCCTTTCTTATACCAGATTTTAGGCATTTAAAGAATTAATTTCGTCAATTAATTGTTTTGTTTTTACTATTTCTTGATTTTCTTCTCCCAAAGTACTTTTTCTGGTTTCGTAAAGTTTTTGTGCTATTTGTAATGCTTCTTGCTTTCTTCCAAGTTCTTTTAAATTTTTTGAAATATTAAATAATGTTCTTAATGTACTTGGATGGTTTTCACCTAAATTATTTTTTCTTATTTTGTATACAGTTTCAAGTTGTAACAAAGAATCTGTATATATTTCTTTTTTCTTAAGCTCATCTGTTAAGCCATCTGCATAAAATACTTTAACAATTGCTAAATTATTTAATGTTGCAATTGCAGATAAGTGCTCTTCTCCTAAAACTTGTTTTCTTGCTTCATATGTTTCTTTTAAGATTTTAATTGCTTCTTCATAGTTTTTTTGATGTGACTTAATCATTCCTATATCATTTTTTACATTTAGTGTCCAAGGGTGGTTTTCTCCTAATATTTCTGTATATATTTCTAAAAGTTTTTCTTTTATTTTTAGTGCCTTTTCAAATTCATTATTGTTTGAATATGTATTACTTAAATCATTGTAAAAATTTAATTCATCAATTGTTAAAATTTCTTTATTTTGTTCTAATTGTATAACTTCATCTCCATTTATATTTAATATTTTTTTATAATTTTCTATTGCTTTTTTATAATCTCCCATATATGAATATGTTTTGGCTATAAGTCTTTCTATTTCAAGTTCTTTTTTAGATAAATCATTTTTTTCATATATTGTATTTAGTTTTTTCTTTATCCATATGTAATTTTCTAATACTGTATTATATTCACCCATTCGAGATTTGATTTCTGATGCTTCCATTAATACTCTTATATAATTTTTTAGGTCTGTTTTTTCTGTTTGGTTTAAAACTTCATTAATTTTTTCATTAGCTAATTTGTATTTGCTGTTATGCATATATGCAATTGCTAGTTTTTCAATTGCTCTTGTGTTTTTTGGATCTAAGTCAAAATATTGTTTTGATTTTGATTCTTCTTCTTTATATTGACCTGATAAATATAATATATTAATTTGTTCTTCTATTATTGAATTTTTAACTTCTATAATATTATTATATTTTTCAAGTAATCTGTTTAGATGTTTTGATAAATCGTCAAATAAAAACAGTTCTTCTAGTTCTTTTAAATGTATTTTGATAAATTTATAGTCATTTATTAGTTCTTTTGGGTTATTTTCTAATAAAATTTTTCTTTTTATATATTGGTTTAATGCTGTATTTTTTTCTGTTATTGTTGAATTACTGTTTTCTAATATTTCTTTATAGTAATCTATTAGAAATTTATTTGTTTTTTGAATTATGTATTTCATATTATTTACAAATTCATTATTTTCACTATGTAGTATCATACGAATTGTTTTGTCAAATGTGTAGTTTCCTTGTAAGTCTTTGGTTATAAATGATAATTTTTTTATACTTTCATATCTATAGCTTGAAAAGTTTTCTAGACATTTTGGAGCGTTTTTTATAATGAATTTATCATTCCACTTTTTTACACAACTTAAGAAATATACTAGTGCTTGACTATCTAAGTCTAAACTTCCTATTAGTCTTTCTATTATTCCTTGACTGCTATCAGATATATTTTGTACAAATAATTCATGTGATTCTATATTATAACTGTCTACACATGTACTAAGCATTAATGGCATTCCATTTGTATATTTATTAAATATTTCTTTACATAAATTAATATCTTTAATACCAGCATTATTTAAATATTCATATGAATATTTTTCATCAAACTTATCTAGTTTAAAATATTTAATTCCCGGAATTTCATTTATTTTTTCTCTACTTCCTATTACAAATATGCTGTTTTTTATTTCGTTTATTATTCCTGTATTACGAATATTATATAACCATTTTGTTTTATTTAATGTTGCTGTACTTCCTATTGTGCTTTCATCTAATTTTTCGAATGTATCGAAGAAGAATATTATTTTTTTGTTTTTTCCTTTTAAATATTCATTTATGTCATCTGCAAGATATTGTGGCAAGTTTTCTAATATGTTATTTGGTAATTGTTCTATTTCTATACTTTGAACAAATTTTTTGTACCTTTGACTCATGCCTATACTTATTAGTTTGTCTAATCCATTTTTTATTAATAACATTGGAATAGATACATTTGAAATTGTGTCTCCTATTAATTTTGCTATAGGATTACTATTTAATATGTCTTTTATTTCTGGAGATTCTTGACTTTTTCCTACTTTTTTTAAATAGATAATTAGTGCTAGATCAAATTTGTTGAATTTTATTTTGTAGTTTTCATTTAAAATATTTCTGATTGAATATAAAACATCTAGTGTATTATTGAAATCTTCGGCATCAATAAATATTGACAAATTTTCTTTGTCATTTTTTGAAAGTTCTTTTATTAATTGGTTTATTAATGTGGTTTTTCCCATTCCTCCAATTCCATAATAGTTAATTAATTTGGGGTTGGTTTGTGTGGGGTCGGTTCCTGTTTTTCCCTCATTTATTTCAGTGCTTAATTTTTGGTATTCTTTCCAAAATAGCTCTCTTGCTTCTACTCTGTCTGTGAATTGTTTTGAATATGTTTCTTGATTTAATTTTTCCATTTTATTTTCCTCTTTTATTTTTATATTAAGTCTGTTTAATTATACCATAATGTATTTAAATATTAAATAGTTTTTGTTGTTTTTTTATTTTTATGTGATATAATTGAACTAATATTTTGGAGGAGATTATTATTATGCAATTAAAAGTTTATATAAATTTAAATAGAAATTTGACTTTACCTATTAATTATTCTCATATTTTACAAGGCGTAATTTATACTGCTTTGTCTAATGATATTCATTATCAAAAATTATTGCATGATGTTGGACAAAATGAATCAAATTTTAAGCTTTTTACTTTTAGTTCATTATGTGGAAAACATTCAATTAGTAATAAAAGGATTACTTTTACTGGAAATGTTTTTTTGGAAATAAGGAGTGTTGATAGCTATTTTATTTTTCTTGTTTATGAATATTTGAAATGTAATGGAATTACTTTTGGAACTGAAAATTTTCCTGTAAGTTTGAAATTGGAAAATAGGGTTATTAGAGAAAATAGTATTGATATTAAAATGAATTCTCCTATTTGTTTGTCTAAAAGAGTTGAGGATAATAAAACTGTTTATCTTTCTCCTCAGGATAAAGATTTTGAGCAATATATAAATAATAATTTTTGTAAAAAGTTTTTGTCTTATTATAATACTGCTCCTTTTTCTGATGTTGAAATTATTACTACTTGTGTTTCTTCTTCTGATAAGGTTGTGACTTCTTTGAAAAATGTTTATATTACTGCTTGGAAGGGTAATTTTATATTGGGTGGCTCTCCTGATTATTTGTCTTTTTTGTATGACTGTGGCTTGGGTAATAGGAATTCTCAGGGGTTTGGTTTGTTTGAGGTGGTTGAGTAGATTTTTTTACTGTTTTTTAGTCTTTTTATAAAAACTTAGGCGGAAAAATTTTCCGCCTTTAATTATTATTTCTTTCCTGTTTTATTTATTATTTGTTGACTTATATTTTTAATAGTATCATTTACAACATAATCTGTTTGTCCAAATACTTCTTGATGCAATTGTAAAACATTACTTTCAAGTGTTACTGGAACTCCATACCATCTATCTAATGTTATACCTTCTGTTTTATATGGCCATCCTATACTATCTGATATTGAATATGAAGTAATACTTGGTACTAATCCTAATATTTCTGCACCAGATATATTTGTACTTACTCTAGGTAATACTGTATCAATTAGTTTATTTAATTGACTAATACTTAAGGTTTTTGCTTTATTTAGCATAGCTTCTATTACAGTTCTCATTCTTTCAGTTCTCTTATAGTCTCCACCAGATGTATATCTTATTCTTGAGTATGCAACTGCTTGTACACCATCTAATGTTTGTGAACCTGCCTTTGTTATAGCATTTGAACTTATTCCTGAGCTTTGTGATGTAGATTTAATATAATCATTTATATATTCTATTTCCGAACTATCTATATTTATTGTTACTCCACCCATTGCATCAACTGCTGATATAACTGCATCAAAGTTAACTGTAACATATTCTGTAATATTTAAGTCTAAATTTGTATTTAAAGCTTTTAATGTATTTTGAGCTCCTCCATATGCATAAGCATGTGTTACTTTATCTAGAACTTGTTTTCCTTTTTCTTCAATTTGCATATATGTGTCTCTATATACTGAAATTAGTTTTATTTGTTTTGTTTTTTCATCTAAACTTGCTATTATTATACAGTCACTTCTATTTCCAACTCCGTAGTCATCTTCTCTGCTGTCTATTCCTAGTAATGCTATGTTTCTGTATCCAGAAAGCCTTTCTTGGGTTTCTTCATCAATTCCTATGGCTGTTTCATCTATTTCTTCTACTGTTATTTTTCCAAGTTTGTTTGTTACATACCCAACTGCTATTCCTGCTATTATTACTATTATGATTAATAATATTAATAATACTCTTAAAAATATTTTTAGTCCTTTGCTTTTTTTCTTTTCTTCGTTATGTTTTCCCATAATATACCTCTTTCTTATAACTCATTTTTTGAAAGTTTTAATGCTTCTGCAATAACTTTATCCATATCATAATATTTATATTGTCCTAATCTTCCACCAAATATTACTTTATTGTCATTATCTGCTAATTCTTTATATTTTTCATATAATGCATTGTTTCTATCATTGTTAATTGGATAATATGGTTCTTTTTCTTTGCTCCATTTATCTGGATATTCTTTTGTAATAATTGTTTTAGTTGCTGCTTGTCCTTCTGCTAATTTTCCAAGACTTGCTCCATATTCAAAATGTTTATGTTCTATAATTCTTGTATAAGGTACTTCATATTCTGTATAATTTACAACTGCATTTCCTTGGTGATTTTCTTCGTTTAGAGTTTCGGTTTCAAATCTTAAGCTTCTATATTCTAGTTCTCCAAATTTATAATCATAATATTTATCAATTTGTCCTGTAAATACAATTTTTTCTGCAATATTTTCTAGCTCTTCTTTATTTTCAAAGAAATCACAATTTAATTTTACTTCTATACCATCTAGCATTTTTTCTATAATTGGTGTATATCCTCCAATTGGTATTCCTTGATAAATATCATTAAAATAATTATTATCATAAATAAATCTTACTGGTAGTCTTTTTATTATAAAGCTTGGAAGTTCTGTTGCCCTTTGCCCCCATTGCTTTTCTGTATAGCCTTTTACTAATTTTTCATATATTGTTTTTCCAACTAAACTTATAGCTTGTTCTTCTAAATTTTTTGGTTCTGTTATTCCTGCTTCTTTCTTTTCTTCTTCTATTTTAGCTTTTGCTTCTGCAGGTGTAATTACTCCCCATAACTTATTAAATGTATTCATGTTAAATGGCATATTATATAATTCGTCTTTATATCTTGCTACTGGTGAATTTGTATATCTATTAAATTCTGCAAATTGATTAATATATTCCCATACTTCTTTATTGCTTGTATGAAATATGTGTGCTCCATATTTGTGTACATTTATTCCATCTATATTTTCTGTATAAATGTTTCCTCCAATATGTGAACGCTTGTCTATTACCAAGCATTTTTTTCCTTTTTTATTTGCTTCATATGCAAATATTGCTCCAAATAGACCAGAGCCTGCAATTAAATAATCATATTTTTCCATTATCAATCTTTTCCTTTCTATAATTTACAAATATCAACATTAATAGCAAATTTCTCAATATCCTTTTTTATTTTCTTCATATCTTGTTCTGTAACTTCTTCTTGTATTTCAATCATTTTCTTATTTAAAGATTTATATTTATTTTCAGCTAATCTATGAACCTTAAAAATTTCTAATTTTTCTGGTGGATATTGTTGTATTAAAGAATATATTTCATTTAAATTTGCTTCATTACAAGTATATGGTTTAATTAGTGGTATTCGAAATATAAATTTCTTATTTGCTTTAAATACTCTGTCAATATTATCTTTATATAGTTGAACTTTTCCTCCAATTATTTCTTTGCTATATGAGTCATCTAATATTTTAATATCAATAATAAATAAATCTACATAATTTAATGCTATTTCTAATAATTCATTTTTTACCATTAAAGCTGTTTCCACACATATGTTAATTTTATCTTCCTTTAATTTTTTTAGCAATGGTTCCAATTCTTTGAATGCTAGCAATGCTTCTCCTCCAGAAAAAGTAACTCCTCCACCATCTTCATAATAAATTTTATCTTTTAGAATTTCCTTTTCTAGTTCTTCTCCACTTATTTCGTAACCATAAATGCCTTTAATACCATCTTTAACATATTCTTCCTTTTGAAATGATAGGTTTTCTGGATTAGCACACCATGGGCATCTCAAATTACAACCTTTAAGAAATACTGTAGTTCTAATCCCCGGTCCATCATGTAAAGAAAATCGTTGTATATTAGTTATTAACATTTTTTTCTCCTATTTATTTATATGTAATTGGTATAATTCCTAATAATGAATTACAAATTACAATTATTATTGAAATTACTATTATAAAAAATAATGCTATTTTTACAATCTTATTAAACTTTTCATATTTTTTTAGTTTTCTAATTACTTGTGCTATAAGAATTGATATAATTAGTACACCTATACTTCTTATAGCAATAATTACAAAACTTCCAATATTTGTTTGGTATAAATATCCCAAATTAAAAATTGTAATCAATTGTAAAATAATATAATTTATAGGATCTCCTAAAACATAAATCTCAAATGAATAATCTAGAATCTTTTTGTATAAATTACAATTTCTAATTCTTTTTATTTTGGTAATCATAATAGAAATAATTATACATACAAAAATTGCTATTATAATAAATAATATGTCTATTATGTCCTTAACAAATATACTTTTTATATTTATTAGTATTTTATATAATATCAAAGATAAAGCAGAACATATTATAAAAAGTACAATTTCTCTTTTGTAGCTAAACTTTTCAAATTTAACTCTTATATCTTCAAAAAAGCAACCTAAACCAAAAAATAGAAATAATTTAGTGAAATATTTCACTCCTGGAAAAGTTACATTTATTTGCAACATAAATAATGACATTATTATAAAGAATATTGTAAGTAACTTTTTATCCTTTTTTAATGTAATATATACTACATAAAACATTATTGTAATGAAAAATAGAGTAGGCAAAAACCAAATATGTTGTGTAGTATTTTGTCCCAATAAAACTTCATATATAACTACGTATGGCAAATTATCAAAACTATAATATCCTGCTATTAATTTTACCATAATTGTATATAAAATTCCATATGCCAAATAAGGTATTAATAAAGATTTAATTTTTTTATTTAGAAGGTTTTCAAATGAAAAATTTTCTTTATTAATTTCCTTATAAAATAAAGCTCCTGAGATAAATATAAATAATGGCATATGGAATTGATAAATAAATTGGACAATTTTTAGCATCATTTTATAAAAATCCGAATAATATTCTGGTTCAAAATAAGCTCCAAATCCATATTTTACTTTTATGTTTATATATGTTGTATGTCCTATAATTACTAAAAGAATTGCTAATAATTTCAAAGTATCATATAAAAGAATTCTACCTTTCTCATTTTCCTTCATTTTTCAATGCCCTTTCAATTAATACATCTTTATATTCTTCCGGTAAATCATTAAAATAAGCACTGAATCCCCATACTCTAACAATCAAATTTGGAAATTTATCTGGATTCTTTCTTGCTTCTATCAGCATTTTACTACTTACAACATTCATCTGCATTTGAAAAAATCCGACTTTGATACTTGCCATCATAAAATCTACAAATTTTCTAAAATTGTTTTCTATAAAATCTGGTGAAACCATAAAATCAACAACATTTCCATTAAAACGATTCCCCGTATAATCTAATTTACTTGCAAATTGAACTAACTCTGTATAAGCTTGACTATCATCAGATGAAATATGAACAGCAAAAGGTTCCTTGGCTTTTCTTCCATCTAGTGATGCATCAGTTTTCTCTGCCTCTGATATATAACCAGGTGAACTTAATCCAAATTTTATTTTTCCTCCAAACTTATTTTTATATTTAGAAAATTGTTCATTAGCAACATTTGTAATATAATTAGTAAGTTCAATTACTTGTTCATCGTCTTTTCCATATTTTTTATCTTGGTTCTTTAACATTTTAACAAAATTAATGTCTTTATCATAATAATTATTTTTTCTAGCATTATTTAGCTCTTCCAAAGTAAATTCTTTTTTATTAAAAACTAAACTCTCAATGTTTAAAATAGAATTTACAGTACTAGCAAGCCCTACTGAATTAACTCCATAATGATTATATTTTGCAGTACCACATGAAATATCTTCTTTTTCACATCCTTCTGTCATAAAAGATAATAGTGGGTCATATTGCCATTTTACTTTATCTAAAACTTTAACAATGTCATCACAATAATTTTTCAAATATTTAGTATATATTTCCAAAATTTCTTCTGTAGTTTTTATTTTATTTAATTCTTCTTTTTCCAGCATTTCATGAAAAGGATTTAGAAAATTTATTGTAGTTATGTTGGTTTGATCTAATGTTTTTTCTGGCATAATTGGTTCCCAACAAGCAGCAGTTACATAATCATAGACACTTTCTTCAGGATATCCGAATTCAATTAATTTAGGTATTACTACATCATCATTTGAAAATAATGGACAACCTATTCCTGTTTGAACACATTTTATTGAAAGTTCCATCAAATCTTTTGGCATATTATTACTCACTCGTAATAATACTTTTGGGTCTGGAATTTGCAATTCTTTCATAACTTCTATAAAAAGATATGTTAAATCATTACAAAAATATAAATTATTTTCCTCTTTTCCGCCTAATATAATTATTTGTCCAGTATCTCCCATCAATACATTACTTTTAAACCAATAATATTTGTGTAATATTGCACAGAAATCTTTTATCAGCTCTTTTGCTGTTTCTTTTGTTATTTTTCCATTTTTTAAATCTTCTTCATAAAAAGGTTCCAAAATTTTATCTAATCTGCCTAATCCATTTAGTCTATGACCAGTTTGCCATAATAATTGATTATAAAATAAAATACGTTGTAGTGCAGAATAAAATGTAGTAGATTTTGTTGTTTTTATTTCTTCTAAATTTTGTTTAATTTGCTCAGCATATTTATTTTTGGTTTTATCTATTTCTTTTTCTGTTTTACCAACTAAATATTTTATTGCTTCAATAATTTTTTGGTTATTGGTATTTTCTAAATCTTTTAAGCTATTGGTTAATAGTCTATTATAATCTATTGTAATATTTCCAATAATTCTGTCAATTTTTCTAATTTGCTTCATTGTATCAATAAAGTAGATAAAATGATTCTCTGAATCAATTTCCACATCTATACTTTTGATTAGTTTATATGTTTTTTTGCTAGGATATGATTTCATTTTTAAACATTCTTTAATAAAATATTTAATATTTTCGTTTTTTGAATTGGTTACACGTTTATGTTTATTATAATTAATTTTTATCAATTCAATATGTTTCACCAAAAAATTTTCTTTAATTATTTTTTTTAGCATCTTTTTTATAAATTTTTTCAATCAAATCACCTACGCTCTTTTTGGTTTAAACTTATTAAGTACTCTTTGTATAACATCTTTTAAAAATTCATCTTTCAAAATGAAAAGTATTACAAAATAAATACATGAACCTGTTACAATTTGTATTATTAAATTATAGAATTGATTATTTGTTATATCTTTTAATAATATTGTAAATATAAACATAATTATACTACTAAGAATATATTTCCAAGCTCCCTTATATACATTTTTAATATTAATATCTTTTCTTACAAAAATTAATTGTGCAATTAAAATTGCAGTCTCAGCTAATACTGATGCAATTGCTGCTCCAACAGATTTAAATATATTTATAAGAATAAAATTTAATACTATATTTACTATAGCTCCAATAACTACTGTTATTGTATATATTCTTTGTTTTTTTACTTGAATCAAATATTGTACACCAGTTACATTGTTTAATCCTATTGCCAATATTAAAGGACTTATAACACATAATATTGTAGCTACTTTATCATATCCATCCCCATAAAATATTGGAACGAAATTTGAGGAAACTACAATTAAACCTGCAATCATTGGGCATGCTAATAGCCAAACAAATTTAAAAGAACGATTTAAATACTGATTTATTTCTTCTTTATTTCCATCCTTGAATGTATTTGCTATTCTAGGTGCAACAACAGTTCCTAAAGCTGTTATAATTGCTAAAGTTAATTTAGTTATTTTTTGTCCTTGTTCATAATATCCTACTTCAGACATATCACCCAAAATACTTCCTATCATAGTTTTATCTAAAACAGTATAAATTTGTGTTGCAACTTGTGGAATAAATAAGGAAATAGTAGGTTTTATATGTTGTATTATATTTAGATGTTTTAATGATACCTTTTGTATATATTTTGGTAAATAAAACCAAAGTGAAATATTTCCTATAAAAGTTGTTAAAACATAAATAATTATATACTTTGCTAAATCATCTTGATCTTTAACTAAAATAAAAATTAATATTACACTTAAAATTCTAATAATTAAATTTCTACCTACAGTTTTTTTAAAGTCTTCCATTCCTTGAAAAAACCAACTTATATCAAAAATATTTGCAAATATTTCTAATAAGAATATTTGATAATATACCTTATATTCACCACTAGCAGCATATGTGAAGTAAAAAATAACCATAGAAATCATTAATGTAATCATTCTAAAAATTACAATTTCCCAAAATTTTTTACTTCTTCCTTTTTTGTCATTTTGCAAATATGCTATTTCTCTTTGCCCATACATAGCAACACCTAATGAACCAATAAGAATGAAATATGTCACTATAGATAATGTATAACTATATATTCCAATATTTTCAGCCCCTAACACTCTTGATAAATAAGGAGTTGTTATTAATGGTAATATAATTACAACAATCTGATATATTAGATTATATATATAATTTTTTAATATACTATTTTTCATCTTTCACACCTTAAAACTCTATTGAAAATCTGTTTTTGAATGCTTTTGCATCATACCTTTTAAATATAAAAGCAAATATTCCTTTTAATATAACACCAATTTTTTTCATTTTTAGTTTACCTTTAAAGGTAACAAAAATTATTGATTTAATATATTGTATTAATAAAGCAATAGTTGCTTTAGTTCCTTTATAATTTTTGGTATTAATAAGATTATTTCTAACCATGTAATAATACATTTTGATTCTGTTTTTATCTTCCTCATCTACTATATTTAGGGCTTTAGTTAGTTTTCTTTTATGTATTGCTATACTATCTCCCACCATATATGCTGGACCATAATATTTTGTTAATCTCATTGTATATTCTGTGTCATCGCCCCAAATAAAATATTGCTTACATGGCAATCCAAACTTTCTGATTGCATCTCCATTTATTAATAATGAAACAAATGTAGCAGTATTTATTTTTACCATTTTATCAGCCAAAAATTCATACCAATTTTGATAACCATTTTCTTCAACACTAGTATCTACATTAGGAACATTCATAAATTCTTTATTAACTCCATAAATTGAACTAGCAAAAAAGCTTACATTTTTATTGTTTGTTTTTTCTTTAGCTAAAAGGATTTTTTCCAAACAGTCACTGTTTGGAATTGTATCATCATCCATAATCCATACCCAATCAGCCTGATCTTTTATAGCTTCTTTTATTCCTTCATGAAATCCTCCAGCTCCACCTGTATTTTTTTCTAATCTTTTACAAAAGACTTTGCTATTATTTAAATAATTTTCATTTTCTAGCATCTCATATGTTCCATCTGTACTGTTATTATCTATTATAATAAGCTTTGTAATAGGCCTAGTTTGCTTTAAAATTGCATCTATACATTCTTTTAATAATACTTTTCTATTGTAAGTTACAACTACTGCTACTATATTCATATTTACTCCTATCTTCCTATTGAATAATATTCTAAATCTTTCATTTCTTCTAATTCATATATGTTTCTTCCATCAAATATTAAAGGTCTTTTCATTAATTTTTTATATTCATCTGGTTTCACATTTTTTATTTCGTTCCATTCTGTAAATATAAAGCAAACATCTGCATCTTTTAATGCTATTTCAGGTGTTTTTACATATTCTATTTCTGTTGGATAGATTTTTTTGTAATTTTCTTCTCCAACTGGATCATATGCTTTAATATTTGCACCTTCTTCTAATAATATTGCTATATTATCTAATGATGGAGCTTCTCTTAAATCGTCTGTTCCAGGTTTAAATGTCAATCCAAGAACTGCAATATTAACATTTTTAAAACTCTTAAAAATCTTTCTTGCTTTTTTTAATAGTATAAGTTTTTGATTTTTATTAACTTCTATTGCAGCTTTTACAGTTTTTAATTCATATCCACCTTGTTGTGCAAGATAGTGTAAAGCTTTTGTATCTTTTGGAAAACAACTTCCTCCATAGCCACATCCTGCTCTTAAGAACTTGTCTCCAATTCTCTTATCATAGCTCATACCTTTTGCAACATCTTCAACATTTGCTCCTACTACCTCACAAAGATTAGCTATATCATTCATATAACTAATCTTTAAAGCAAGAAAGTCATTTGATGCATATTTTATCATCTCTGCACTTCTTCTATTAGTAGATACAATTGGTAATTCAAAATTTTTATATAAATCTAACATTTTTTCTTCTGCAAATTTACTTTCTGTTCCAATTACAATTCTTGAAGCATGTAATGTATCTCTTACTGCTGTTCCTTGAGCTAAAAATTCTGGATTACTTGCTACCTCTATTTTTACATTATGTGTTAAATTTTCTTTTATATATTTTTCAATTTCATCATTTGTTCCTATTGGAACAGTAGATTTTAGAACAATAATACAATCTTTTTCCACTGATTCAGCAATTTGTTTTGCTACATTAAATACATAGTCTAAATTTGCTGATCCATCTTTTCTTTCTGGTGTTCCTACCCCTATAAATATAAAATCTGCATCTTTATATGCTTTTTTATAATCTGTTGTATAATCTAATCTTCCTGCTTTATAATTTTTTTGCATTAATTCTTCTAAATCTTGTTCATAAATTGGTGAAACACCACTTTTCATTATATTAACTTTATTTTCATCAATATCTACACATATTACATTTTGTCCTTTTTCTGCAAAGCAAACGCCTGCAACTAGTCCAACATATCCTGTTCCTGCTACTGCTACTTTATACATATTATTCATCTCCTAATACTTTTTCATATACTTGTATAACTTGATTTGCACAACGTTGTATTGAAAACTTATTCATTGCATCTGTATATGCATTTTCAATAATTTTTTCACAATTTTCCCAATGTGTTATTACATATTCAATTTGATTAGCTAAGTCTTTATAATCACCTTGGTGATATAAAAAACCATTAAAACCATTAGAAATAAGTTCAATTGTTCCTCCAGTATTTGCTCCTATAACTAAATTTTTTGCCATCATTGCTTCAATTGTAACTCTACCAAATGCCTCATTTTGTGAACACATTAAATAAATGTTTATATTTTTTCTTATTTCATCTAAATCATTTCTAAATCCTAAAAATTTTATTGTATCATTTAGCTGATTCTTTTTAACATATTCTTCTAATTCATCTTTCATTATACCATCACCAGCTATTTGTAATTCTAAATTTTTTATACCTTTATCTTTTAAATATTCTATAGCCTTTATTGCTTCTTCTTGTCCTTTTGTTTTACATACATTACCAGCAATTAAAAATTTAATTTTATTTTTACTAAATTCTGGTGTTTTAACATCTATATACTTATCAACTGGAATTCCATTATATATAAGCTGTGCGTTTGGATTGTTTAATATTTTTTCATACTTATTTTCAACTGCCTTTGATATATAAATTAAGTAATCAGCTTTATTAAATAGTTTATATGTAATTTTGTTATTGTAAAAATCCAAATTGTGATCTTCTTGCATTAGTTCTCTTATATGCCATATATGCTTCTTTTTAGTTATTTTTGATACAATACTTCCAACATATGTAGCAGAATTATTAGAATGAATAATATCTATATTATTCTTTTTTACCCATTTAGCAATTTTAAAGCTTGAAATTAATGTTAAAATTACTTTAGCAATATATTTTATATATCTCTTTTCGCCAATTGGTCTAATCCAACTATAATACCTAAATATTTTATATTTTATACCTAATTTAGATAATTCATCTTCTATAACTCCTTTTTTAGGAATAATAATATATATGTCATGATTTTTCTTTTTAAGTTCTTTAGCCAAATTAATCATTGACTTACTTGAGCCTAATAAAGTCGAATCATTTGAAACAAATAATATTTTCACTATTTTCCTTCCTTCTTATTAAAATTATTATAAATGTTTATTATTTTGATTTTATTGTATACCCATTCCATAAAATTTTATAACATACATTATATATAAAAATATCAAGATTTTTTAATGTTTCAACAAAAAAATGATTTTTATAATCATGTTTATAATTAATTGCTCTTTTTAATTTTTTTAAGTCTCTTTTTTTATATTCTTCATTTTTTTCTAAAACTTGTATCAAATCCAATTGAGATTTGTACATTTTTTCATTATTTAGTGAAACATTTTCTCCAGTATATTTATGAATATATATAACATTATAGTTGCACTCTATTTTTGCGTTATTATTAAACATTAGTAACCATAATAAATAATCATCTGCCCCATTAACTTGCATAATATTATTTAACCAGTATTCTGGAATACTTTCTTTTTTTATTAGACATTGACCTGGAGAAATTATAAAATTCCTTGCTAATAAATATGGTAGTTTTTTTACAGAAAAGTTTTGTGAAAATTTATTTGCAAATATTTTATTTAATTTTTTTCCGTCTTCATATATACCATTACCTAATACAATATCTGCACCATTTTGTATAATATCTAATTGAGTAACTAAAGCATTCTCTGTTATCTCATCATCTTGATCTAAAAATAAAATGTATTTACCTTTAGCTTCTCTAACCCCTGCTACTCTTGATTTATGTATTCCCATGTTGTTTTTATTTTCAATAATTCTAAATTTAATTTTTGATGCTAAATTTTCATCATATTCAATTTTTACTTCTGGACTATCATTTACTAAAATAACTTCTACATTATTTAAGATTTTATCACTTGCTTTTAATATAGATTTCAAATATGAATTAATATATTTGTTTCCATGATACACTGGTGTAATAATTGATATATCCATATACTACCTTCCTTAAATTTCGTCATATAATTGTTCAAAGTTTTTTATATAACTTTGTAATGAGAAAAATTCTTTTTGTCTTTCATATGAGTTTTTTCCAAACTTTTTATAATCACTTTCTAACATTTGCTCTATCTTATTTGATAATTCTTCCACATCTCTTGGTATTGCAAACAAACCATTAAAATTCTCTTTTACCATTTCACAAACTCCTCCATGTTTGTATGCAACAATTGGTTTTCCAGTAGCCATACTTTCTAATACAACTGTTGGAAGTGGGTCTGGTTCAGTACTTGGTAAAACAAATATATCAAACAAATTATGTATGTTTTTGGTATCCACTCTATAATCACTTAAAATTATTCTATCTGAATTTTCCTGATTAGAGATGTATTCTTCAAGTTCTTTTTTTCTCCATTCTTGTCCTTCAAATACACCTCCTACAAGCATTGCATATAAGTCTGTGTGTTTTTTTAATAGTTTATTGGTTGCATCAATAAAATCTTTTTGGCCTTTCCATGAGTTAATTCTTCCTATCATTCCAATTATTCTAGAATTTTCTGGTATTTTAAATTGTTCTTTTAGATAATTAACATCATTATCTGAATTGAATATTTCATTGTCAACACCATTATATATAACTTTTATTTCTTTTTTAAAATTTGCCATAGTTTCTAAATGTTTTTTTACTGCATTTGATACAACAACTACTTTATCCGCGTATTTTGCTACTAATTTTGACAAGAATTTAGCAATAATTTTAGGTTTCTCTAAAATTTCATGTATATGCCAAATTAATTTTACTTTTGTTTTATTTTTAATATATATACCTTCTAATACTGCAATTGTATTTACATGTAAAATATCTATATTATATTCTTTAGCTTTTTTTGCTAAAATTTTCGAATATTTAAAATATCCAGTGATATACTTAAAAATACCTTTTATGTTAAAATATTGTCTTCTTAAAATAGGATATGGTATTACTTCAACATTTATGTTATTTTGTTTCATTTTATCTACTAAGGGTCCATTACATGGAAGTATTACATATGGTTTATACTTTTCTTTATTTAGCCCCTTTATTAAATTCAATAATACAATATCTGCTCCATATAGTTCTGCTCCTGCATGTATGTACAATATATTTTTCATTTCTTTTCATCCTCTTTCATATTTAGGCTGGTACTATTTTCTGTCCATGTGCTTATAATTATTCCATATAAAGCCCAAGTTAAACCACTAGTAAAATGTCCTCCAAAAATTTGGTATGCAACAAGAAATACTAATAATCCTACTTTTACTAGTGAATATTCTTTAAATGCATGTTTTATCAGATATGATATAAGTACTAGTAAAAAGACTACTGAAAATATTCCTCCTTCAATAATGAAATATATAAATGAGTTAGCTAACACTTCTGCAATTCCAGAGCCAGTATGAGCTAATCTGAAATTATTTGTATTTAAATTTCCAAATCCACATCCCATATAGTTATAGTCTTTAAAGCTTGTTGCCAAAATTTCCAAACTCAAATTTACTCTATAATTATTTGATGAATCCTTTCCATTTATTGTATCTATGGCTCTCATTATTATTGGTGATTTAAAATAATACATTAATACAATCAACATTAGCCCAATTATTAATAAAAAGAAGTATAAAATAAGCTTCTTTTTATTAAATCTTTTTATCAAATTCCAAAAGAACATAGCAACAATCGCCACAGCAAGTATTACTATTGAACCAAATGGTCTTGCAAAATATAATACTAATAAATTTGTGGCTATACAAATTATATTGATAATTATTTCTCTTTTACTTTTTACTATAAACAAATAACTTATTAATATAATTAATAATATTGAAACATGAAATCCAAGCTCACTGGGCTCTAAATATGTAAATTGTAATCTAGTTGTATTATATTTATTAACTAGGTCATTAAATCGCCATAATATATCATTATCTTTTAATATTAATGAGATAACTAAAAAAATCCCCATAAAAACTGTCGAAATTTTTGCAACTTTATATATATCAATTTCTTTAATATGTTCTTTTACATATAACATAGTTAAAATGCAAATTATTATTTTTGCAACATTAATAATCAATTTAGAAATGACTATTTCTTTTATAACCAATAATTGTAAAATAGCATAAAATACTAATGGTATTGTTATCAAAAGAAAATTGGCTGTTATTTTCTTATTTTTAATTCTGTCATAAATTTCCAATACACCTGCTAAATAAAACGGATCTAAATTTCCTCCTAATTGTGTAGATTTAGTTTTTGATAGGAATTTACCAGATTGTCTAAAAAAATAAATTATTGAAATTATGAATTCTTTAGCATTTTTAATTTTTTTCTTTAAATCTATCTTCATATTTATTTATTATCAACTCCCAAGAATAATTGTCTTTAATCCTTTTTTTAGCTTTATTTGACATTTCTTCTATGTCTGCCTGTGAGATATTATCTAACTCATTTATTAAAGCTGATAGATTACCATCTTCTTTATTCCAATAAAAAGCTCCATCTTCCCCTACCTCTTTATTAAATCCAACATCTAATAAAAGATTTAATTTTGTACTAGCTAATGCTTCTAATAAAGAAGGGTTGGTTCCGCCAACTTCATGTCCATGAATGTATCCATATGAATTTTCACGAATTTTCTTTAATAATTCCTGATCATATACTGTTCCTACAAATTTAATTCTATTATCTTTGTCAAAATTTGTTTTGGCTTTTAAAAATTCAAAAAATTCATTTTTTTCTACATTTGTAATTAAAACAAAATTTTTATTTGTTTTAGATTTCATGTATTCTACAATCATTGTTTCATAATTATTTTCTGGAACAAATCTACCTACTACTAAATAATATTCATTTGGTTTTATATCATTTTTTTTATACCATTCTACCAGTTTAGAATCGTCATCATTCAATTTACTTCTTGTTATATCTGCACCATATGCAATAAAAGTTGTATTAGGATTACATTTTTTATATTCATCTTTAATATATTTTTCAATATTAATAGAATCACAAATCAACAAATCTGCATGTTTTACCATTAGTCTTTCTGATAATTTCCAATATTTTTTTATTATTCTATTCCATTTTGCTCTTTTCCATTCATGTCCATCTGGATTAACAAATATTTTACAATTTAATTTGTGCAATTTTTTCTTATAATGTTTGATAAAAGGTCCTATTCTACATGCTAATATATATACAATTGAATTTTCTAAATTATTTTCCTTTATATATTTAACAGTATCTTTTAAAGCTTTTAAATCATAATATACAGCTTTAGCTGGTCCAATATTTGGCACTTTAATATTAAAACATCTTGCATTATTATATTCAAATTCTTTATTATCTTTTGCCATACATGCAACATGGTATTTTATATTTTTGTCAATTTTCTTTTCTGTTAACTTATCAACAAATGTTTCAAAACCACCATATTTGGCAGGGATTCCCTTTGATCCTATTATAAAAATATTTTTTTTATGCATTTTAAATAGCTCCTTCTCGTTTTATAACTTTTTTTACTGTATCAAACAATATTTTTATATCTAATTTCAAATTTTTCTTATTACAATATTCTAAATCTAGTTTTATTCTATCATTAAAAGTAACATCATTTCTTCCACTAACTTGCCAAAATCCAGTTATTCCAGGTTTTACTTTTATAATTTCTTTATATGCACTTCCCATATCTTCAATTTCTTTTGGTAAATATGGTCTTGGTCCTACTAAACTCATTTCTCCTTTTAATACATTAATAAATTGTGGGAATTCATCAATACTTGTTTTTCTAATAAAATCTCCAACTTTAGTAACTCTTGGATCATTTTTTAGCTTTTTATTAATTTTATACTCTTTTCTAGCTTCTTCATTTTCTTTTAAATATTTTTCTAAAGCTTCATCAGCATTAGGTATCATAGATCTAAATTTATACATCTTAAATATTTTTCCGTTTTTTCCAATCCTTTGTTGAGTATAAAATAATGATCCTTTTTCTTTTTTTATTTTTGTAAGTATATATATAATTAAAGTAATTGGAATAAGTAATATAATACCAAAAATACTTCCTATAATATCTAAAGTTCTTTTAAAAAATCTATATACATATTCTCGTTTAAGAACTACATCATAATTTCTTGGTGAGACATCTAAAAATGGACTTTTTGTTAAAACATCTTCATGAATTATATTATTTTTCATGATAATTTCCCCCTAAATTTTGCTTAAGTAATATAAATTATAAAATATATTTTATTTTTAAATGTGAAAAAACAGTTGTTTATTTATATGATAAAATTTCTTGTCGTTTTTTCAGTCCTTATTTATAATATCATTATATAATTTTTTTTTCAATACTTTTTTTAAATATTTTTAGCATTAATGCTTTTTTGTAGGTAATTTTATGCATTTAGTAAAGTATTTTAACAAAATAAAAAGAGATAATATAAACATTTAAATTTATACTATCTCCTGTATTTATGGATTAAATAGGTTTTCTATTTTCTTTTATTCCAGTATTTATATAATGTATAAAATACTCAATATAATTGTTTCCATAAGCATATCTTAAATCAGAATAATTTGATTGGTATTTTTTACAACTAAATTCACTGCTTGCAGTTCTCCCTTCATTTATTCCAGTTGTTACAAAATGTTTTAAAGCTTTCATATAATCATTTCCATAAGCTTCTTTTATATCTATATTGTTATTTATGTAATATTTTACATCAAAATACATTGACCCTTGTCTGCCTTCATATATTCCATAATTTATAAAGTGCTCATACGCTTTTTCATAATTATTTCCAAATATATATTTTATGTCAGGATACTTCTCAATATAATATTTTGCATCAAATACCAATGAAGCAATTCTTCCTTCTTTTATACCATAATTTATCCAATGATCTTTCATTGATTTTTTGTCGCCATTATATTTTTCCTTTATGTCATAGTTAACAGCTGAAAATATTTTTTCACTATATAAATATTCTTCGTTTTCTGATAGTTTTCTAACTATTGATGTTACTGCATTTCTTCCTTCTTTTTTTCCTGTAATTATATAATGCTTATAATATTCTAAATTATTATTTCCATATGTTATTCTTAAGTCAAAATAATTTTCTTTATATTGTTTTACACTAAAATCTCTACTTGTTGTTCTCTCTTCTTTTATTCCATATTTAACAAAATGTTCTAAAGCTTTAGAATAATTTTTTCCATATACATTTTTCAAATCAGAATTCATATCTAAATAATATTTTGCATCAAAGTATATTGAACCTTGTCTACCTTCATATATTCCAGTAGTTACAAAATGATTATATGCTTTTTCATAATCATTGCCATATGCATTCTTTAAATCTGAGTATTTTTCCAAATAATATTTTGCATCAAATACATAAGATGCAACTCTTCCTTCTTTTATTCCATAATTATTCCAATGTTCTATTAATTTTGTTGTATTACCATTAAAAGCCTTTTTAATATCTGGATTTGCTCCTGAATATATCGCTGTATCTATTAAATATGATCTTATATTTATAGGTGTTCTATCAATTACATCAGTTGCTTTTCTACCCTCTTGTCTTCCATAATATCTATAGTGCCACATAAGTTTATATCGAGAAAAATCCTTTAAGTCATCATATTGACAGTAATATCTTGCAGAATATTCGTTTGAACTAGGTCTTAATTCTGAATATCCAGTAGTTATAAAATGATTGTATGCTGAAACATAATCATTTCCATATGCTTTCCAAATATCTTCATTATTATAAACATAATATTTAGGATCAAATACAGCTGATGGTTGTCTACCTTCTCTTATTCCATCTGTTAGCCAATGATTTTTTAATGCTCCCTCATCATATCCAAAAGCTGCTTTTAAATCTGGGTATTTATCTGCATAAAATTTATAATCAAATATTAAGTTTGCCACATCTTGTGAACTTGGCATTTCTGATTTCATATCAAAGAAGTTTACTGAATATCTATATGTTACATTGTTTAAATTATCATCTTTTAAACCTACAACTTCAACTTCTATTTTTGTTCCGCCTGGTATGTTATCATATGTATTACCTAATTGTTTTTGTAGTTCATCTGGCATTCTAAAACTTAATGCTGGATATCCGCTTTCAAATAATAAACCTGTTCCTCTATATGTTTTTCCATTATATTTAAAGTTTACACTTGCTGTTCCTGAAACATTTCCTGTTAAGTAAATTGACCAGTATTCACTAACTGCCATTTCTGTGTTTGGAAAATATCCTGCTGATGGAAATGCATAAAATGCTGAACTAGTTACATCTTTTGAATCGTCATAATATACAGATGCTGTTGAATATTCTTCACATTGTCCAAAACTTATTGCTGTTGCTTTTGGGTCTAACATGCTTTGTCTATGTCCTGTGGCACTTCCTATTGTTACATTGTATAAATCGCTTACAAAAGATTCAATTGCTTGATATGGTCTCCAATCTCCCACTGAAACATTTCCTGAATATATATCTCCTTCTGTATATCCTGCATTACATCCATCATATGCTTCTTCATAAAAAGCATCATCCATATCACTTGGTTGGTCTGGATAATGGCTAATGTCACCATTTGCTTTACTTATAACAGCTCCTTTTTGGTTTCTGTCTAATTTGTCGTAATTTACTCCTATTTCATTAACTCCTACAAGCCATCTGTAATAGTTTAATCTGTTTATTGTATCTGTTACAACTTGGTCTTTTAAACTTCCTGCTGCATATGGATTGCTCCACCTTGGGTTTGTCTTGTATATTGAGTTATTATAATCAAATTTTGGTGATGTTTGCTTGTATTTTGCAACTATATCTGCTATTGTGTGTGATGTTGTGTTACTTTCTGTTATTACTTTGTTTTGTATTGTATTTAGGTTACTATTGTCTAGTTTGAATTGTTTCATTATGTAATAAAATGATGACTGTGTTAAAACAAATAAACTTTGTTCCATATAGGTTATGCTTTTTATATCTGTATACTCTTGAATGCCAGTTGCTAAATATTGACTATATTGTAATGTATTTATATTAACTATATATATATTTCCATTTGATCCTAGAATATAAACATTGTTACCGTTTTTACACACATTTGGATAATTTGGTGAATACCTAATATCTTGTGAATTAGATTGTAAGTTTATTAATATTTCTCTGTCACATCCCATGTTTGAATCTACATCATAATCAAATTTTGCAATTCTTCCATATTGATCTGCAGCATATGTTCCGTTATTATCTAAGAAATACCAGATTGGATTATATGACCAGTTATTTGGGAATGTTCTACCATATACTGTAAATCCATCTTTAACCACAAAAGTACCATTATTTAATTTTTGCATACCTTCATATATGCTTAATGGAGCATTATCATTAGGACTTGATCTAAACATTGTTTCAAAAAATAATATCTTATCATTGGGACTTACACCTTTTAAATAGATAAAATATCCATTATCTTTTCCACTTGGCTCTTGGTGATATACAAGTTTTGCGTTTTTGTCAAATACTTTTATTCCATCCGAATCATATACAAAATATACTCTTTGTTCACTATCAACTGCAAAAGATGCATAAAAATCGCTTGTTAGAATACAATCATACGTTTGTTTTAAAACCACTTGTTCTGTATTTAAATCTATTCCAACTACATTTGAAGTACTATATTCTTTTGTATTTGTATTATAATCTTTAATATATAATACATATAAAATATTGTTATTAACGTATGTTGATACTTTATAAGAATTTTCACTTGATGCATCATATACTAAGTTATTTGTATTATTTATAACATCATGCTTATATATCCTAAAATAACTCTTTGTTACTCCAGTATTTGGATTATGCGAAGTGCTAGTGTTCATATAAAAATCTTTTCCAAAAACTGACGTTCCTCTAATATATCTAGTAGAACCACCCGCAGATGGTCTATTATAGTCTACATTACTTGAGATGGTTAAAACTGCTTTTTCTTCTTTATCTTCTTCTTTTTTTTCTGTTTTAGAAACTTTTTCTATGTATTTTTTTACTTCTTCTTGCTCTTCTTCATCATTTAAGAGCTCTTCTAAAGTATATGTTTTGTTACTTACTTCATCAACTGTTGCTGTTTCGTTTTGTGAACTTTTTGCATCTTGCTTACTTTGGGCTATAGCTATATTTGTAGTTATTCCAAAAGTAGAAGCTGTAAAAAGTACTAGTAAAGTAAAAATACTAATAATTCTTTTTTTCATTTTTATACCCCTTTCTTATTTTTTTACAAAATTATTATATTCTTTTTGGTAAAGTATGTCAAGAAAATTTATGGTCAGTTATTGTTCAAAAAAAGATATAAAACATTTTATTTTGCTTTATATCTTTTTATTACTAATAAAATTAAATATATTATAAAGCACCCCATACAAACGCCTGCAGTATCAATTAATACATCTGTAAATTTTGCAGTTCTTCCTGGAACAAATAGTTGATGAAATTCATCTGAACAAGCATATAAAAATCCTATTCCTAAACTAATTAAAAATCGATTTATTTGTTTTAAATTAAAGGTACTTATTAATGACATAAGCAATATTCCTACTAATGTATATTCTGAAAAATGTGCTAATTTTCTAATTACCTTTTCTATAGTATCCAATATCTCATTTTTTTCATCACTTTTTAATTCCTGTATCTCTTTTATATTTTTTGTTATACTTACAGTTATTGTTCTGCTTAAATTTCCTGATTCTTCTGAGTCTTGACTTGAAAATCCAAATATGTTTATAAATACTATTACTAGTAAAATTATTAGTATAATTCTTAATATGATTATTTGCTTTTTCACTTTTTCTTTCCTTTCATTTTAATTAAATGTAAAAAAAGAGCCGGCACCAAATTGCCGGCACTAATTTTCACTAATCTTCCTATGCTTCTGGTTCTATTAAACCAAAGTTTTTACCATCTTTTAGTTTATGTATAACATTTACTTTTCCAGATTCTTGGTTTACAAATGTTAAAAACATTTGATTTGGTCTTTCTTCTAATTTTAATTTTGCATCTTCTGGTGTCATTGGTTTTATTTCATAATATTCTATTTTTAATATTTCATCTTCTACTTCATGTACTACTTTTTGTGCGTTTAGTTCTTTTAAACTTGATTCTTTTTGCATTTTTTCTCTTTTTGTTTTTGATTTTCTTATTTGTCCTTCTAATATGTCTATGTCTTTGTCTATTGATGCATATAAGTCTTTGTCTTCAGTTACTGCTCTGAATGTTTCTCCATTTGCTAGTACTTTTATTTCTGCTATTTGTGTGTTTTTTTCTACTTTGGCTATTACTTCTGCTTCTGCATTGTCAAAGTATTTTTCTATTCTTTCCATTTTCCTTTCTACATAATCATTTATAGCATCTGTTATCTTTAGTTCTTTTCCAGTAATTTTTATTACCATAAAAATCGCTCCTCTCTTTTTCTATTTTGTTGACACCTTTTGTATATTTATTATATCTTTTTTCTTTCTTTTTTACAAGCTTTTTTATACATTTTTCTAAATATACATTGTTTTTGTTTATTATACTGTACAAAATTTGATGTTTTTATGTTTTTGTCCAGTACACTGTACAATTTTCGATTTATTTAGATTTTTGTACTCTTAAATAGACAAAAAAGTAGAATTTAGATAATTTAAGTCTAATTTCTACTTTTTATAAAATTATTAAGTTCTTTTATTCTGCTTCACTTGAGTCTTGGTTTGTTTCATTTGCTTTTGTTAATTCATTGTTAATTATACTCCAAACATTAGATGTTTCCATGTCTTTTCTCCATCCTGATGTTCCAGCTAGTCCGTATTTTGTTACTAGTGAAACTTTTGCTGCTATTGATGTTCCATCTTCTATCCACATTTTTATTGTGTCATTTCCTGATTTATATTCTATATAATATTGTTGTTGTTCCTCATCCCATTGTTTTTCTACATTATTTGGTATTTTAATATTTAGCATACTTACAACGCCACTATCATCTTTTTTTATTTTTCCGTTTGAATCTATTGTCCATTGTCTTGTGTAAAATGGAATTCCTAGGATTATTTTGCTTGGTTCTACATCTTCATTTTCTATAAATTTTATTATATTTGTTTCTACCCAATTAAATCCAGCTGTTGTTCCTGGTTTTGTACTTGAATTTCCATATTGATCATATGCCATAAATACTATGTAATCTGCTACATGTGCTATTACATTCCTGTCATAACATAATGACCAGTTTGGGTCTCCGTCTGGTGCTGTTACATCTACAGATAAAACTCCTCCTATTTCTTTTATTCGTGGTTCTAGTTCTATTATAAATCTTGAGAATTTGTCTTTGTCTGCTTCATACATGTTTTCAAAATCTATGTTTATTCCGTCTAGTTGGTATTCTACACATACTTCTACAATTTTTTCTATTAGTTCTTGTCTTTTTGCATAGCTGTTTAATATTGTTGATGTTACTTTTATTCCTGCTTCGTCATTTTGCAACATTGGCCATACTTTGTATCCGTTTGAGTGTGCCCATTCTATATATGCTTTTCCTGCATCTCCTACTTTGTCTTGGAATTCTCCATCATCGTCTATATAGAAAAATGATGGTGAAACTACATTTACTCCTTCTATTACTTGTCCTGTTCTATCTGGGCATTTTACGTATTTTGAGTAATAGTCCCAAAACATATTTACTTTTCCATCTATTTGCTTTTCTTCAATTAAATCATCTCTAACCGTTGTATAATTTGTTAACTTATTTGTTTTTACATAGCCAACTTCTCCATTTTGTGTTCTTACTTTTGTCCATCCTTTATCAAGATCTTCTATTGCTATAAGAACATCTCCTTTTTTTACTTTGTCTACAGTTTTTGAGAAGAAATCAGCTTTCCATTTTACAGATAAGTTTGACTTTGAATATGCTTTTACCTGTTTTCTATCTAATGAGTCTAGTGTTATATTTTTATCAGTTACAGACATCTCTACATTATATACTTCTTGCATTTCTGAAATAGGTAAATATATTACTTCATCCTTTTTTATTGCATGTGCTTGTATTTTTTTTGTTGAACCATTTAATGTTAACTTATTTGTTTCAAACCCTATACTTGCTATTTGCTTGTCATATGTAGTAACAATTTCATTTATTTCTTCTTCTATATGTATGTATCTATCAAAATAATTTTCTATATCATCCATAGATACATAAATTATTCCATTTTCATTTATTATTGGATGTTTTAAATTTTCTGTTATGTTCCTATTGTTTATTATTAAATTTATTTCATTTGCTGTATTTTCTATAATATAGTTTTTGGCTTTAATTAAAATAAATACACATAAAAGTAATAGAATTAATACTATTATAATTCTTTTAAAAATGTTATTACTTTTTACTTTTTTTGGCTTGTTTTCTAGATTTAATTTTAGATCATTTTTATGTTTCATTTGTTGGTCTCCTTGTTATTTACTTTTCTAAATTATATTATATGAGTAATAAAATAGCAAGTTTTTTCCTTGCTATTTTATATTATTTTTTTATTAATTTTTTTAATTTTAATTTGTCTTATTTATATTTGTATTATATTAGTAAATTTTACTGCTTTATTATAACTTTCTAAAAACTCCTGCAACTTTTCCAAGTATTTTACAATCAGGTACAATAATTGGATCCATTGTATGGTTTTCTGGTTGTAAACGTATATAATTTTTTTCTTTGTAAAATGTTTTGACTGTTGCTTCTTCTCCAATTAATGCAACTACTATTTCTCCATTTCTTGCATCATCTTGTTTTTTTACCAATATATAGTCTCCATCAAGTATTCCTGCTTCTATCATACTTTCTCCACTTACTGTAAGCATGAAACTTTCACTATTTCCTACAAAATCTATTGGAATTGGAAATGTATCTGTAACATTTTCTACTGCTAATATTGGTTGTCCAGCTGTTATTTTTCCTATGACTGGTACATTTACTAATTCTTTTTGTACATAAAAATCTTTACCAGAATTTGTTACTGGCTCTCCATTACTTCCTTTTATTATTTTAAGTGTCCTGCCTTTTTTGTCTTCTTTTTTGATATATCCTTCTTTTTCTAGTTTTTCAAGATAAGCATGAACTGTTGCTGTTGAACTTAATCCTATTGCTTTTCCTATTTCTCTTACTGATGGTGGATATCCATTTTCTAACACCTGTGTTTCTATAAATTTTAATATAGCCTTCTCTTTTCTGCTTGTTTCCGCTCTTGTCCCCATTTTTATCACTACTCCTTTTTTACATTTTACTAAGAAAACATTTATTCTCTATCTTGTAATATATTATCATATCAAAAAAGAAATGTCAAACAAATTTTTGACATTTCTTAAATTTTTTATATAATATGAAACAATTTTCACTTTAAGTTACACAACTCATAGTGAAAAAGACTTAATTTTTAAAAGAACTCTATAATTTTCTATTTATTTATAACTACAATTGCTAGACTTTCGTAATCTCTCTATAGTTTTATTTTTTTATTGATAATATTTTATATTGGATTTTTCCTGCAGGTGCTTCTACTTCTACAACTGTTCCTTTTTTTGCACCAATTAGTGCTTTTCCTATTGGTGATTCATTTGAAATTTTGTTTTCTGCTAAATTTACTTCTGTTGAACCTACTATTGTGTATTCAACTTCTTCTTCAAATTCTATATCATATAATTTAACTGTATTTCCTATTTGAACAGTTTTAGTATCTATTTCTGATTCATCTATTATTTTTGCATGTCTTATCTTATTTTCTAATTCTGCAATTTTATTTTCATTTTCTGCTTGAGCATTTTTTGCTTCATCATATTCAGAATTTTCTGATAAATCTCCAAATCCTAAAGCAACTTTTATTCTTTCTGCAATTTCTGTTCTTTTTTCTGTTCTTAAATATTCTAATTCCTTTTCTAATTTGTCAAACCCTTCTTGTGTTAGGATTACTTCCTTTTCTTCCATTTTTATCATCCTTTCTTAAAGCACAAATCTGGTTGGAAAAAACAAAATATTTTTTCCAACCAAAGTACATAATCTATAGTGCACTTATTGTTTTTCTTTTTGTTTAATTTAAGTAGTATATTACAATAATTTTAAAATTTTGTCAATATATATTTTTAAAAAATTTACTAACAAATTCTAATATTTATATAAACAAAATTTGTTAGTCTTTAAAAAGTTCTTTACTTCCTTTTAAATAATTAATACCAGAAAAAATTGTTGCAATTACAGCAATAATAAGCATTACTGTTGTAAGCATATTAATTATAAATTCACCTGTTGTCATTAAAATTAATGAAGAACTTAATTTGGCTTCTGCTTCTGTGAATACTCCATATATAAAGTCTCCAAAATTAAATTTGTCTAAAAATGCTAAAATAATTGCTAACATTTGTGTAACTGTTTTTATTTTTCCCCAAATAGATGCTGCTATTACTTTTCCACCTTTTTCTACAGCAATTAATCTATATCCTGAAACTATGAATTCTCTTGCTAGTACAATTATTGGTATCCATGATGGAATTTTTCCATATTCAACTAAAATAATTAATGCAGAAATTACTAAAATTTTATCTGCAAGTGGATCTAAAAATTTTCCAAATGTAGTTACTTGATTTCTACTTCTTGCAATATATCCATCCAATTTATCTGTTAGAGAAGCTATGATAAATATAATATTCATAATCCAAAAAGATGTTGGAACTCCTAAAAATTCTCCAGATATTCCATAAATACTATCTATAATTGGAACAACCATTAAAATAGGCACTAATATTATTCTAAATATTGTTAATTTATTTGCTAAATTCATTTTTATTATCCTTATTCTTATAAAATTTAGGTTTATTAAAAGAATACCTATAAATCTCTTACATTATATAATAGAAAAATATAATTTTTCTATTATATAAATCCATGATATAAATATATATCATGGTATTTATATAAACGTAGAATTTTAGCTATAACAAATAATTATTGTTGATGTAATATTTCTTTTGCTTTATTTAATTGAGTATCTTTTGCATCTGTTGGTAAACCTGTTACACTTGTTTCTAGTTCTACTTCTACATCTGGTGTAATTCCTACCCCATTAATTTTAGTTCTATTTGGTGTGTAATATTCTTCTATTGTTATTTTTAGTCCTCCTCCATTACTTAATGAAAGAAATTCTTGTATTACACCTTTTCCATATGTTTTGCTTCCAACAATTGTTGCTTCATCTAAATCTTTTAATGCTCCTGCTACTATTTCTGATGCACTTGCTGAACTTGCATTTACTAAAACAACAATCGGCATATCTATTAATACATCTTCTTCAGCTTTAGTAATTTCTTCATTTTTGTCTTTATCAACTGTTATTAATATTTCTTTTCCCTTTGGAACTATATAATCTATAATTTGTGTTGCTTCTTCAACAATTCCTCCTCCATTGTCACGTAAATCTATAATTAAAGATTTTATTCCTTGTTCTTTTAAAGATAAAAATTTATTTTTAAAGTCTTCTGCAACACCTTCATCAAAACTTGAAATTCCTAGATATCCTATATCTCCATCTACAATATCTGAATATACTGGATTTGTATTAATATTTCTTCTTTCTACTTCAAGAGTTAATGTTTGTTCTCCTCTTAAAATTTCTAAAGTTACTTTTGTACCTTCTTCTCCTTTAATTATATTTGAAGCTTGTGTTAGTTCATCTCCTGTATATGATACTCCATTTATTTTTGTTATAAAGTCTCCTGATTTTATTCCAGCTTCTTCTGCAGGACTTTCTCTAATTGGTGCAATTACTTGTATTAAGTTTTTTTCTGTATTTATTGTCATATATATTCCTATTCCAACATAATTTCCCATAATTGCTTGTGTATAATCTTCCATTTCATCAGATGGAATATATTCTGTATAAGAATCTCCTAATGATGCTACATATCCTTCTATTGCACCTTCAATTGCTTTTTTCTCATCAATTTCATTTAAATATTTATCTTTTACTAATTTTTCTATTGTTTCTAATGATTTTTGTAACTCACTGCTTCCTGTAATATTTTGAAAAATCGATGTAAGAGAATTGTTTGATGTAGCATTATTTCCTAATTGATTGCTTACGAATATACTTGTAAGTATAAATGTTATAAAAGCTGTTAATAATACAAGCATTATTCCTTTATATAATCTTTGTCTTTTTATATAACTATTTTCTTCCATTTTTATTTTTCAATCTTGTTTTAGACTGAATCCTCCTTTTATATTTTTATTAAGGTAAATATGGTAATGGATTTACTGATCTACCTCCAACTTTTACTTCAAAATGTAAATGATTTCCTGTTGAATTTCCTGTACTTCCGACAGTACCAATAATTTGTCCCTGAACTACCTTATCATCTGGTTCTACTTTTCTTGATCCAGCTAACATATGTGCATAAAGTGTCATTGTTCCATCATGGTGATTTATAACAACATATTCTCCATAACTTCTATATGTACCATTAGAATTTCTTAATGCTGTAGAAATTACAACTGTTCCATCTTTAACAGCTACAACATTTTTTCCAGTAACATTTATATTTACATCTACACCAGTATGTCCTGGATATGATGGATATGTTTTATTATTAATATTGGCTCTTGTTAAACCTTGTACTGGAAATATATAACCACTTGCACTTGGAGTACCAGAAATATTTACAGAATTCTTTTTGGCTTCTTCTTCAGCAATTCTTTTTAATTCTCTTTCTATTTCTGCTTTATCTTTTTCGAATTGTTCTATTTCTTCTTGATTTTTCTTTTCTTGCTCTGTTAATTGTTCTGCATATTTTTCTTTTTCTTCTTTCATACTTGTTAAAGATACTTGTTTTGCTTTTTGCTGTGTTAAAGATGTGTCTAGTTCTTTTTTATCTGCTTCTAGCTGAGCTTTATCAGCTTCTAATTGTTTCTTTTGCTCTGTAACAGATTGCATAAACTCTTTATCACATTCTACAAGTTCTTGTGCTAAATAATATTTTGATAAGAAGTCTGTCATGCTAGAAGATGTTAAAAATATTTCTAAATAAGAAGTATCTCCACTTTTATATAGTGCAATTAGTCTTGCATCTAATAAATCTTCTTGTTTATTATATTCCTCTGTTTTTTGTTCTATGTCTTTTTCACTTTGTTCAATTTTTTCTTGTAAATTTGAAACTTTTGTTTCCAAGTCTTCTATTTCTTTTTCTACATCAGATATTTCATATATCAAATTTTCTACTGTCTTCATTGCTTCAGAGCGATTATCTTCAATTTCTTGTTGCTCTTTTTGCAATTGTTCTATTTTATCTTGTGTGTCTGACATTTCATTTTGTAAATCACTCTTTGTGCTTGCAGAATAAACTGTGTTTTGCATTATTAATATCATCGAAATACTCATTATCAACAAATTAAGAATTATTTTGTTCATCTTTATTCGTTTGTTCGCTAATTTGTTCATTTTGGTTTGGCTCACTTTCATTTTCTTCAGTTTTTTCATCTTCTTCAATTCCCTTCTTATAAATTAGATAATCTAGTGGATCTACTGTTTGTCCATTTATTCTTATTTCAAAATGTGCATGTGGTCCTGTTGAATACCCTGTTGAACCTACTTTTAGAACTTCATCTCCAGCATTTACTTCATCTCCAACTTGAACTAAAATTTCACTTCCATGTGCATATAATGTTTGTACTCCTCCACCATGGTCTATTATAACCATATTTCCATATGCTCTATTAAATGTTGCTTTTGAAACTATTCCATTTGCTGCTGCCACAAAAGGAGTTCCTATTCCTGCACTAACATCAACACCAGTATGTAATTTATATGCTCCTGTAATTGGATGAACTCTCATCCCATAAAGAGATGTTAATGATGTATGTCCTGGTACTGGCCAAATAAATGCTCCTCCTATATAACTTTCGCTTATACTTTCTGAAGCTAAAAATTTAATTTCTGCCTCAATTTCTGCAACTTGTGTATTGTATTCATCTATTTTTGCTTGTAATTGTTGTTCTTCTTCTGTAAGTTTAGACAAATAAAATTCTTGTTTTTTTCTCATATTCTGAAGAACTTGTGATTTCTTTTGATATGTTTGTTTATTTTCTATTGCTTGTTTTCTTTTTTCTTCAAGTATTTTCTTTGTTGTTTCTATTTCTATTTTTTGCTGTTTTGCATTTTCTAAAAGTTCTGTATCATATTTATTTAATTCTACTAATGCATAATAAGTAGTTAAAAAATCATTTATACTAGTAGATGTTAACAATACATCTAAAAATTGCAAATCTGTTGATTTATACATCTCTACAAGTCTACTATCTATTAAACCTTGTATATTATCATATTCTGTTTGTATTTTTTCTAGCTTTTGTTCATTTTCTGAAATTTCTTGATTTAATTGGTCTAAATCATCTTTTATTTTATTTGTCTCATCTTCATATTGTGCAAGTTCTGTATTTAATTGTTGTAGTTCTGCCATATTTTCTGAAACTTGTTCTTGTACTGCTTGTAATCTATTATTAGTTTCAGTTAAATTTTTAGTAATTTCATTTGATTGTTCTTGTAATTCATTTATATCTGTAGAATATGCACAAATACATGGGATTGTTACTATTAAAATTAAGAATATTGCCAATATACGTTTGTGCATATTTACACTTCCCTTCCATTATACATCTAAATATTTTTTCATTGATATTCCACTACCTATTGCTCCAATACCAACTCCTAAACTTAAATATACTACTAATATTAATTCAAACATATTTGAGAAATCTAATAATTGCCAATTTGCCAATTCTAAAAATGTTGTTCCTGATAATTTTCCTGCAATATATGTATAAGATAACCCTATAATTCCAACTGAAATTAATCCTGCAAGTACTCCAATAATTACACCCTCAACTAAAAATGGCCATCTAATAAAACTATTTGTTGCTCCTACATATTTCATTATAGATATTTCTTTTCTTCTAGCATGTACTGTTAATTTTATTGTATTTGCAATAATTGCTGTTGAAATTATAATTAATAACACTAAAATTACCCATGTAACAATTTTTACACCTTTTGCTAATCTTATAATCTGTTCAATTGTTGGATTACTTGAACGGAGATCTTCTACATTTGGTATTTGTAATAAACTTTCCTGAACTGATTCATTTAATTCTAAATCTGTTAATGTTACTTCATAAGATGCAGGTAATATATTCCTTTCTGTATACCCTTCTATCATCTCATCTCCAAGCTTTTCTCGCATTGTTTCTAAACCTTCTTCTTTAGAAATATATTTTACATCTCTAACCCCATCAATTTCTAATATATCTTTTCCAACTTGTTCTATTTCTTCTTCTGTTGCAGTGTTTACAACAAACACTCTTATTCCTTGGGCATCAGCAACACTTTTTACAAATGCATTTATATTTTCTCCTATTACAAAAAATAGTCCAAATATTAGCATTGTTGCTATCATAATCATTAAACATGATATTGTTGATTTTTTATTTTTAAATAAATTTTGTATTCCTTCTTTTAACAAATAGCTTATAACATTAAATCTCACAATCGTACCCACCTTTTTTATCATCTTTAACTATTACACCTTTGTTAATGTGTATTACTCTTTTCTTCATTTGGTCTACTATGTCTTTTGCATGTGTTGCTACTACTACAGTTGTTCCTCTTAAATTAATTTCATTTAATAAATTCATAATGTCCCATGCAGTGTCTGGATCTAAGTTTCCTGTAGGCTCATCTGCAATTATCATTGATGGGTTATTTACTAATGCTCTAGCTAAAGCAACTCTTTGTTGTTCACCACCAGATAATTCATTTGGATACATTTTGGCTTTTTTACTTAATCCAACAAGTGATAAAACCATTGGTACTTGTCTACGAATATGCCTTGGTGTTGCTTTTACTATATACATTGCAAATGCAACATTTTCATAAACAGTTTTGTCTGGTAATAGTCTAAAGTCTTGAAATACTACTCCCATACTTCTTCTTAAATATGGTACTCTACTCTGTTTTAAAAATGTTGTATCTTTACCATTTATAATAATATTTCCACTTGTTGGTTCTTCTTCTTTTAATATTAATTTAATTAAAGTAGACTTTCCACTTCCTGAGCTTCCTACAAGAAATGCAAATTCTCCTTTATCAATTTTAAAATTAGCATTTTTTATAGCTTCTGTTCCTGTTCCATACTTTTTGCTAACATTTCTAAATTCTATCATTTTCATTTCCCCTTTGGCAAATTGATGCCGGTTCTTTTTTCCTTTTTATTACGGGTTATTTGGTGCTAGTTCTTTTTTCCTTTTTATTTTGGATAATTTGGTGCCGGTTCTCCTTTTTCCCTTTTTTATCATACCAATAATATTATTTTTTTGCAATAGTAAAAAGACAAAATTTTTGTGAAATTTTGCCCTTATTTCTTATAATTTATATGTTTTGTAAATTTTTTGTAAATTTTTTAATTTTGTTATAAAATTTTTAGGAAAATACTCTCTTGTTTTGAATTTAGTCAACAAATATTATATAGTACTGCCTATAGGAAATGAGAAAAGTAGATGTGCATTCTTAAATTTTTCCAAGTAAATTCAGAAAAACTAGTTTTTTTCTATAAAGTCTTCTACCAATTTTAAAATATTTCCTGTATTCCTTATATATTTTTGTGGATTAAAATTTATTGTTTTATCAATTGCCTCTCCTAATTCTTCAACACTATGTATTCCTACAATAAATCCTTTTTCATTAAAAGAATCAATTATTTCTATTTGATGGTCATTAACATGTTCATTATATTTTTTTAGTCTTGGTACAGCAATTACTTTTTTTCCCTTTGTAATTGCTGAAATTATTGAACCAACACCGCCATGAGTTATTACTAAATTTGCTTGATCAATTAATCTGTTAAATTCATCTTGTGAAATTTCTTTTATAAGTTTCATTTTTGAAGATTCAAACTTTGTATATCCATTCTGAACAATAACTTCTTCCTTTATTTTTCCATTATCAATATTTTTTTGAATTTCTTCTAGCAGTCTATGAAAACTATTATTTTGAGTTCCTAGTGTTACAAAAATCAATATATTGCACCTCCATATACAGCTTTGGGATATAATTTAAGTAATTCTTCCCATTGTACAATAAATAAATCTGCAATTGGATATATTAATCTACCTGTTGCTGTTTTCCTGTTTCTATTCGCAAATGTTTCTATATATATTATTTTACTTCCAAATAATTTTCCCAAATAACACATTGGTCCTGCCGTATGTGTTCCTGTTGTTACTATATATTTAGGTCTTAATTTACAATATAAATATATTGTCTTAAAACATAAAAATGTATAAACAAAAATATATCTAAATAATTTTTGTCTTGTTCCATATGGTAAATACATTATTTTATCACCATACTTATCTTTTAAGCTTTTAGTTGACTCATCTTTTTCTGTTATTATATTATAATCATATTTTTCAAATAAAGGTTTTAATTGCAAAAGTTCATTAAGATGTCCACCTGTACTTGAAATAAATAATACTTTCTTTTTTTTCATAAAGAAGTCCTCTTTCTAGGCCATTTAGTGCCGGTCTTTTTTGTCTTGTCTTGTCTTGTCTGGGGTCGGTTCTCAAATTGTCTGGGGTCGGTTCTTAAATTTTCTTAAATTTTTTTGGCTATTAGTGCTTTTATTTTTATTCCTTGCTGACTGAACATTTTCTCATGTTCTGTTTCTATATTTTGTTCCCATATTGGTTCTGCATACAAGTCATATGTTTTGGCTATTATTTTAAATCCTGTTTCTTCAAAATATCCTAGACTTGATTTAAATAAATCATCATCATCTGTTTTAAAATAAATTTTGGCTCCTTCAGCAAGAAATTCTTTATACTTTTCAAGTTGCCTTGGATGTGTTAGTCTTTTCTTTCTATGTTTTCCTTTTGGCCATGGATTGCAAAAATTTATGTATATCCTTTTGATATTATCTTCTTTTGATAATATTAAATCTATTCTTTGTATGTCAAATCTTGTTATTATTACATTATCAATTTCTTTTTTGGCTTGATTATATGTTTGTTCAATTTCTCTTTTTGCTAAACCTAGCATTGCATCTACTAAGTCTATTGCAATAAAATTTATTTGCGGATTTTGCAAAGCTATTTGTGATATAAATTTTCCCTTTCCACAGCCTAATTCTATATATATTGGATTTTCTTTATTTTTAAATTGTTCTTTCCATTTTCCTTTTATATCTTCTGGTTTATCTATATAGAATTTGCTTGCTTCAAGTTCTGGTCTAGCCCACTTTTTGAATCTTATTCTCATCTAATTTCTCCATTCTAATGCAATATTTTTCATATAAACTTTTTATGTTTTGTTTTGTAAATGTGTTGTCTAATCCTTTTTCTTCAACTTGTGTGAATACTTCTAGCATAAATTTGTCTATTTGAGGATTTATTAACTCATTTTCTCTTTCTTTCATATAATAATTTATTTCTGTACTAGGTGTCCAATTTTTTCCTTCATATACTATTCCTGCTGCCATTTTATCACAAACCATTTCTGCTGCATATTTGTATGGCATTATTATTGCTTTTTCTGGCAATGCTAGGTCTGTCCAATATTCTGGATGATGCTTATTTCTTCCTTTGTGGTGTAGCCATGCTTTTGAGTATCCATTTTTCATTTTACAAATTATTATAGGACTTTTGTGTCCGTCAAAATATTTTACACTTTCCCAAAATTCTTCTGGTGAAAATTTGGAAAAATCATGTAAAAATCCTCTCCATGGAATTCCTATCTTACAACATAACTTAAATACTACCCACTTATGTCTCATTACTACTTTTATATGTTTAAATATATTTATTATTTTCAAATTTAACTCACTTTCCTTCTTTATTTATTCCAAAATATATTTTACAATATAAAATGTAAAATTACAAGATTTGATTTTAAAGATTATTTCAAATTTGACTAATCTAAAAAATAATTGTAGAATATTTTTGGTGATTTATGTGTTTTTAGAATATAAAGTTATAAATAATAATTATAAAAATATAAACCAAATTTTGAAACAAGAATTTAAATTGTCTGCCAGATTAATGCATAAAGTAATAATTAACAAATTAGTTTTTTTAAATAATAAACAAGTTGATACACGCTTAAATATTAATATTGGAGATATCGTAAAAGTTGATTTAAATTTTGAAGAAAAAAATGATAATATTGTTCCTGTAAAAATGGACTTAAACATTTTATATGAAGATGATTGTTTATTAATCATTAATAAATCTGCAGGAATTGCTGTTCATCCTTCTATTTTACACTTTCAAGATAGTTTATCAAATGGAATTAGATATTATTTTGATTCTATTGGTCTTAAGAAAAAAATTAGACCTGTTACAAGGCTTGATTTAGATACTTCTGGAATTATTGTTTTTGCAAAAAATGAGTATATTCAAGAGAGTTTAATTAGGCAAATGAATAATAATATGTTTAAAAAGGAATATATTGCTGTTGTTTCAGGTCATTTAAAAGAAAAAACTGGTACAATTAATTTGCCTATTGCGAGAAAAGAAAATAGCATTATAGAAAGGTGTATTTCAGAAAATGGTCAAAATGCAATTACAAAATATGAGGTTGTTAAAGAATTAACTTCAATGTCTGTTGTAAAATGTTTTTTAGAAACTGGAAGAACTCATCAAATTAGAGTTCATTTTATGGCTATTGGTAATCCATTAATTGGAGATTCTTTATATGGCTTAAAATCTACATTAATTAATAGACAAGCATTACATTGTTATTCCATTTCTTTTGTTCATCCTATTACAAGCAAAACTTTGCACATTACTTGTAATCTTCATAAAGATATGAAAAATTTATTAGAATAAATGTATAAAAACAGGATGTCAACTAGCGTACCTACAAAGTTAGTAAACTATTGACAATTCCTGTTTTTTTGCTTTCATGCTTTTTGGAGTTTTTTTGGTTATTTTTAGCGACCTCCTCCGCCACCTCCGGCCACCGGCCTCCGGCCTCCTCCGCCAGAGAATCCTCCTCCGGAACCACTTGCAGATGAATATGTTCCAGAATATACTGCTGAACTTACACAGTTTTCAATATTTATAGCATTCATAATAGGTATATATGCAAATGAAGTATATATTGGTGAATTTATATCTTCAATTTGTGGATAAACAACTTTTAATTGTTTTAGAACTTTTTCAGATATTCCAAATGCTGTTGCAAATACTAAATATTTTTCCCATAATACAACATCCGGTATATCTTTTTGGTCTAGCATTGAAAAATCTTCCATAAACTTTTTAAATGCTTTCCATTTATTTTTTTCATCTACACCTTTTTGTGTCAAAACATTTATTCTTTTCGCTATAATACTTGATAAAACACCATTTACTATTAAAGAAATTACTGTACATATAAATAATAATATAATTTTTATATTTGCAATATCAGTAAATGCAATTAATGGTATTCCTATTGCTAATAATATAATCAAAGTAGTGTAATTAAATATTTTTTGACCTTCAAAGTCTCCCTTTTCTTTTTTCTTTTTATCATCAAATTTGCCTGTAGCTATTTCAAAGTTTTTGATTATTTTACATAAATCATCTTCATAGTTTGCTAGTTTATATGGCTTTTTTCTTAAATATTTTGTAATATCTTTTGTTGTTAATTCTTTTCCATCTTCTGCAACTTCTTCAAGAAAGCTTAATGTTAATTTTTCATCTAATTTCAAATTATCTTTTGGCTTATTTAATAAAGTAATTTTTATAACGCCATCAGATATTATTGATTTTTTTTCTATTACTTCTAATGAAATATATTTTTCTAAGCACAAGTCTAATATATTTGCTGCAAAACTGCCAGCAAAACTTACAGGATTATAATCACTTTCTATAAATAATGCTTCTGATGGAGTTGCATCTTTATATGGTAATTCTCTATAATATTTATATTCAGTTGTAGGAGTATATTTTTTCTCTAAATTATTTATTTTTTTCAGATTTTTAATAAAATTAATAATCGATATTATAAGAATTATTCCAAGTATACCGCCTATAATTATTAATAATATTCGGGCAGCATTTTTTTGGATACTTTCACGAGCTTCTCTTTTTGCATTGGCATCATTTACCCAGATTGTTTCTTCTTGTAATACATCATCATAAATATCTTGATTATATGTTCTTCTTACATTTCCAACCATTTCTCTTGGAAATAATATTCTTACTTCAACATAACAATTTCCTTGATATTTTGAAATTTCAAATGATACTTCATTTTGACCTGTAACATTTATATCTCCATTTAAGTCTTCGGTATGTCCCCAAACTAATATATCATCCATGCTTTCTGCATTGTCTGGTAACAAAATTGTTCCGGTAATTTTTTGGGCTGGTACTTCATAATCTGATCCTACAAATTGCCAATAACATTCAGCATAATCATTATATTTTGCAATTGCATCTGTTACTTTATATGAAATCTGATAAACTCTTTTGTCTGAGCTGTTATCTAGTCCAACTCCCCATGCAATTTCAAATTTTCCGTCTGATTTATTTAATGCATAATAACAGTCTTTTGTTACATGATACATTTCTTCATATATTTGTTTAAATTCTTTATTTTTTCCATTTGTAATTTCTTTGACGTTTACATCAATTATATTTGAATATTTTGATTCGTCTTTTTCAAAACTCTTAAATAAAGTATTTGTATCACTTACATAAATATCCCATGTTTCTGTTACATCCATACTTCCATCAGAATTTATTTGTACGTCAAAATCTAAATTATCTAGTTTTAGAGTTGCGTCTACTTTATTTTGCGAAATTAATACAATAAAAATTGCAAACAAAATTGTAAATAGAATTTTTTTTATTTTCATAAGTACTCCTCTTTTTTTATTTTTAATTTTTGTGTTTACTTACAGCAAGCCCATCTCCAACTTCTAGAATCTCTGTTTCTAAATTTGGATCTTCTGTAACTTCTTTTATGTATTCTCTTAAATTTCTTACTGCTGTACGTTGTTTATGTTTGTTATAATCACTCATAACATATCCTTTATATAATATGTTATCTGCTAAAATTACTCCATTTGGTTTTAGCATTCTTAAAGCTTCTTTTAAGAAAAATGGATATTTTCCTTTTGCTGCATCAATAAATATTACATCATATTTTTCATTTAATGTTGGTAATATTTCTACTGCGTCTCCTTCATAAATGTTTATTTTACTTGATACTCCAACTTTTTCTATATTTATTTTTGCTTCTATTACTCTTTGATTATCCCTTTCTATTGTATCAATAACTCCGTTTGTTTGCAAGTATTCTGAAAAACATATTGCAGAATATCCAACAGCAGTTCCAATTTCTAGTATTTTTTTAGGCTTTATTTCTTTTAAAATTTTGTCTACTACTTCTAATGTATCATCCATAATTATTGGAATATGTTCTTCTAATGCTTTTTGTTTTATTTGGTTTAGTTCTTTTTTATTCATTTTTATTGTTCCTTTATAAAAAAATGTAGGTTGAAAATATTATGCCTTTCAACCTCATTTTGCATTTTTATTTAATTATTCTTTTGCTGAATTTCTTGCAGCTCTTTCTCTATCTTTATTATTTAAAATTTTCTTTCTTAATCTAATTGATTTTGGTGTTACTTCAACAAGTTCATCATCTTGAATAAATTCTAATGCTTTTTCAAGTGACATTTGAATTGGTGGTACTAAGTGTAATGCATCATCTGAACCTGAAGCTCTTGTATTTGTTAAATGTTTTTCTTTACATACATTTATTGCTAAATCTTCTCCCCTAGAGTTTATACCAACTATCATTCCCTCATATACATCTACACCAGGTCCTATAAATAATTCTCCTTTATCTTGTGCATTATATAGTCCATATGTTATTGATGTTCCATTTTCAAATGCAACTATTGTTCCTCTTGTTCTAGAAACTATATCACCTTTGTATGGTTCATATGAGTCAAATATACTATTCATAGTTCCTTCACCTTTTGTATCTGTTAAAAATTCAGTTCTATATCCTATTAAACCTCTTGATGGAATTTTAAATTCTATTTTTGTATGTCCTACTTCTGCTGGTTCCATATTAACCATTTCAGCTTTACGTCTACCTAATTTTTCAATAACATTTCCAACACAATCATCTGGTACATTTACAACTAGTCTTTCAATTGGTTCACATTTTACTCCATCAATTTCTTTTATAATTACTTTTGGTCTAGATACTAATAATTCATATCCTTCTCTTCTCATTGTTTCAATTAATACAGAAAGGTGTAGTTCTCCTCTTCCTGAAACTATAAATGAGTCTGGTGATGAAGTTTCTTCTACTCTTAAACTTACATTTCTATCTAATTCTTTAAATAATCTATCTCTTAAATGTCTTGATGTAATAAATTGTCCTTCTCTTCCTGCAAATGGTCCATTATTAACACTAAATGTCATTGATATTGTTGGTTGGTCTATATCAACAAATGGAATTTTTTCTGGGTGTTCAAAATCACAAATAGTATCTCCTATATGAATTTGAGGAATTCCTGCAATTTCTATAATATCTCCAGCTTTTGCCTCACTTACTTCTACTTTTTTTAATCCCATATGTGTATATACTTTTGAGATTCTTCCCTGTGAAATTTTATCATCTTTTTCACAAATACTTACTGGCATTCCAGATTTTATAATTCCTCTTTCAAGTCTTCCAACTGCAATTCTTCCAACATAATCGTCATAATCAATATTTGATACTAACATTTGCATTGTTCCATTTTCATCACATGCTGGTGGATTTATTGTTTTTATAATTGTTTCAAATAAACAAGACATATCTCCATCTGGATCTGATAAATTCATTTTTGCTACACCATTTTTTGCAGAAGTATATACAACAGGGAAATCTAATTGATCATCATTTGCATCTAATTCAATAAACAATTCCATTACTTGATCTAAAACTTTCTTTGGTTCTGCTCCTGGTCTATCTATTTTATTTATCACAACAATTGGTTTTAAATTTAATGCTAAAGATTTTTTTAGAACTTCTCTTGTTTGTGGCATTGCACCTTCAAATGCATCTACTAGCAAAAGTACTCCGTCAACTGTTTTTAATACTCTTTCTACTTCTCCTCCAAAATCAGCATGTCCAGGTGTGTCAACTATATTTATCTTTATATCATTATACATTACAGCTGTATTTTTGGCTAATATTGTTATTCCTCTTTCTTTTTCTTGGTCATTTGAATCCATAACTCTTTCTTGAACTTGTTCATTATCTCTAAATACATGGCTTTGTCTTAATAATGCATCTACTAATGTTGTTTTTCCGTGGTCTACGTGTGCAATTATTGCAATATTTCTTATTTTTTCGTTATTCATTTTGTTTCATTTCCTTCCCTTTATTTCTTGTTTTAATATTTCTATATTTCATTTGTTGTTTATTTAGATAGTTTAATTATTTCATTCATTATTTCTTCTGTTATTTCATCTAATTCATCTTTACTTCTGTTACTAAAATCTAATGGTTTACCATATTTAATTGTCATTTGTTTAAATGGCTTTTCTCCCCCACTTATTCCAACAGGTATAACTCTTGCTCCTGTTCTAACAGCAAAAAAAGCTGCTCCATCTTTTGCTTTTTGTCCTTTTTCTATTCCATGTCTTGTACCTTCTGGAAAAAGTGCAATACTTTCATTGTTTTTTAGTGCTTTTAGTGTTGTCTTTAATGCTGCAACATCTTTTGAATCTCTTTTTACATAAATTCCATCAAATATAACCCCTAAAAAAGCAAATAGTTTATTTTTTCTTAATTCTTCTTTTGCTAAAAATCTAACATGTCTTTTGGCTGTTACAACAATTAATGGTGGATCATTATATGTTCTGTGGTTTCCACAAAATATTAATGGTTCTTTTTTATCTTTAGGTAGATTTTCTCTACCTAAAACTTTTACTCTATATATTACAATAAAATATAATCTTATTGCAGATCTTACAACAATTCTTACTATTTGTTTAAAAAACATTTTTATTTTGTCCATTAATTATTTCATTCCTTTCAAGTAATCAATTAATATTAATTTTAGATTTTTATGACTTTACTGTAATTTTTGTATTTCTATATTTTTTTCTGGTACATAAATACTTTTTGCAATTATTTCTAATTCTATGACATTCATAGCTGTTAAATTTTCAATTTCTTTTTTTGCTTTTTCTTTAAAATCTTTTAAAATTTCTTTTACATTATGACCATACACAACAGTTACTTCCATATATATACTCGTTCCTTCTTCTGAACTTGATACTCTTGTTTTTATTATTTTATATATATTAGGAGTTTTTTTGGCAATATATTCTATTATTTGTCTAAAAACTGTATCTGATATCGTGAATTTTCCCATATAACTAAAGGTTGGCCTTATAATTGTTTTTTCAGATATATACGGTTTTTTCCCAATACCTTTTGATTTAAATATTTGTAATGGATCAAGCAAAAAACCAGAAAAATCTTTTTTTAATTCAAAAGTTGGTACAGGAATTACATGTTTTCCTTCTGTTTCTCTAATATGTCTTGCAGTCTTCATTTCTTCTTCTGTTGCTACTTGATTAATATAAATTGTTTCAGATATTTTAGGTAATCCCAAATTTAATGCAATCTTTTCTACCATTCCATCAGATGTACCTAAAATTAATATTTTTGGAGGTTTATGTTTTTCTATTGCTTTTCCAATTTGTTCTTGTTCTTCTTTGCTCAGAAACAATGCATGTTTTACAGTTTCTATTTTTGTTGGTGCTTTTTTTGCAGAGAGACCTGCAATTATTTCATTATCTTTTATTAATAAACCATCATCTATAATAAAATGAATATTTTTTTCACTTGCTACCATTTGTGCTCTGTAGCTTTTTCCTGTTCCAGATGGTCCAACAAAAGCATAAACTTTTATATCTTCAAATTTCATAACTATACCTTCTATTTTTTGATATTATTTTTATATTTTTAATAGTTAAAATATAATGTTCTTATACCACGATAAAGACACGGAACTCGTGTCTTTATTTTATTCAGCTCTTTTATATTTTTTCTGGTATTTCTTCTTTTACTTCTGCAATTTTTATATTTCTAACATGGTCAATTTTTTCCCATGTTGTTTCTCTTTTAAATAAACATTTTAAGTTTATTATTACCCATGTTCCCATAAATAATGGATAACATAATAATCCTTTAATCATAGGTATTATTGGTTTCTTTTCAAGAACCATTACTACTAAGGATAATGCAATAGGTGTTAATAATGTTGGTATTAAATAATTTAATACATTAATTATAAATAATTGTGTTGACATCTCTTGAGAAAGATACATAATACAGTTTAAAATCAAAAGTCCAAATGTTATTACCAACATTGGTGCTGTCCCCGCAATATAAAGTAATCCATCAAAGTTCATTAATGTTTTATGTTCTTTTACAGCTTTAGCTAATTGACCTGTATATACTTTTAAACATTGCATATGTCCAACTGTCCATCTACTTCTTTGAGACCATGATTGCTTAAATGATGTTGGTTGCTCATCATAAACTATTGCATCTGTTGCCCATCCGAGTTTTTTTCCTTTAATAATCTGTTTTAAAGAAAATTCTATATCTTCTGTTAATGTTTCAGTATCCCATCCATTTGGCTTTACTACATCAAATTTCACCATAAAACCTGTACCATTTAGTAATGGTGATAATCCAATATTATATCTGGCTAAATGGTAAAATCTATGCATTGACCAATAAAATAATGCATACCCAGCTGTTATCCAATTATCTGTAGGATTTTTAATGTCTCTATAACCTTGAACAACTTCTTCTCCTTGACATAGTTTTTTATTCATATTTGTTATAAAATTTTTATCTACTATGTTATCTGCATCAAATACAAAAAATGCATCATAATCTGCGTTTTCTTTTATTTTTTTCTTTAAAAACCATTGCAAAGCATAACCTTTTGTTTTGTGAGCTTCATCAAATCTTTCATAAACAATTGCTCCACTTTCTTTTGCAATTTTTGCTGTTTGATCTGTACAATTATCTGCAATTACATAAATATCATATAAACTTTTGTCATATGTTTGATTTTTCAAACTTTCTATTAAATTTCCAACAACCTTTTCTTCATTATGTGCAGGTATAATTGCCATAAATTTGTGATTTTTATTTATAATATATGTTTTATCTTTTAATTTAATTAATGCACATAAACTAATTATAAATTGATAGCACCAAAATGTTGTTAAAAGCCATACAAGTGCTTGTTTTAGTATATACAAATACTCCATTTTACCTCTCTCTTTTCTTTTATTTTTTAATAATCAAATTTATATAATTATAAAGTTTTTTTATTATTTTTATTTATATCTCTTTTCATCATTTTACTATATTGTATTTTTTTGCCTTTTATATTATACTATTGTTCTCAATTTTTTGCAATATTTTTTATAAAAAATATTAATATTACATATTTAAAATCAATTTTTGTTAAATACTATTTAATTAAAATCTTTTTCAAGTATTCTTTAATATCTCCATTTTCTGCATTTTTAAAGAAATTTTCTTTAAATTGTTTTCTATTAATAGTTTGATATAAAAATTCTTTGTCTATTTCTTCCAATATTGTTAACATATCTTTATATGTAATTTTTTTAATGTCATCTAATATTTTTTTATTTGTTTGTTCTGGAATTGCTCTATCTTTTGGATAACCTCCTCCAAAACTTGTTTCAAATAATTTTTCAAAAATATATTTTAATGTTAGCTCACTTCCCCAACCAAATCCTTTTGCATATCCTATTGATACTGCGTTTCCTGCATTAATTTGACTAAACAAGTATGCATCTGTAGGATCTTCAATATGTCCACATAATACATTGGGAAAGCTATTTAAAGCCAACATCGCTCCCTCTCCTGTTCCACATCCAGTTACAATAAAATCAACTGCTTTTGTGTTTATTAAAATTCCTGCTAATAATCCAGTTTGAACATATGTTAAGTTTTCTTCATCTCTATATATTTATCTATTGCTCTTTTAAGTCCTGCTTGTTTTGCTATATTCAAATAATGTTCTGATAATCTATAATTTTTTTCTGTTCTATTTCCATTATAGTAAAAGTTAGCACCTAAATCATATATTGCTGCAATATGTCCTTTATCTGCACATTCTTTTATTATTTCAAAAGCCTTATTATAATCTTTTTCTATTTTTCCTAATCCAAAGTAATAATATGCACCTGTAACAAATTTAGCATAAACTCTTTCAATGTCATCTGTATCTGGTGAGTTTATTAATTGCATAATTCTTGGATATGCTTCTGTTAATAATTTATTTCCCTGTTCTTCATCTACTGTCAAAGTATCTCCTAAACCTAAAATATAAGAGATATTCCAAGGGAGTATGTGCATAAAGGATATCCTATTTCATTTCCTTTTTTATAATAGTATAATGCTATATTATAATCTTGAATAGCTCCATTTTCCTCTAAATCATAACTTCTTCCTAATATATAATAAGCAAATCCATCTTGTCTATTTTGTAACTGTTTCAAATCAAATTTAATAATATTCACTACTAATTCTCCTTTTTTATCCTTAACTTTCTTCAAATTAGTCCTAATATATTTATGCAAGTTGTAATATTGAGTAAACCTTTTACAAACTTATTTTAGTTTTATCAAGTCTTTCATTTTATAACCTTATATTTTAATTGTATATATGAATTGTTTAATTGATTACATTCCAGTAGCTTCAATGCTTTTAATTTATTTAATTCACTTGGAGAAGTGATTGCCTCTCCATCAATTAAAGTAGAAGTTTCTTTTCCACCTACTAATAATGGTGCAATAACTATATTTACATAGTCTATTAAGTTCTCTCTTAAAAATAGTCCATTTAAATTTCCACCTGACTGAATTGTTAGATGGTCAATATTATATTTTTCTGATAAATCTTCTAGTAAAACATTTAAATCTAATTTTTCATAACTTAATATTACTAAATTTGAATATTCTTTTTGTAAAGTATATGCTATATGATTTTTATTTGTTGTTACAAGATATAATTTATTCACCCATTTGCATAAATAGTCTATTCCATTTTTATTTAAATGTGGTTTATTATCTATAATTATAAAACTACAAGGTGTCTTATTAGGCTTCTCTGTTCTATCATTAACTCCTATTTTTGCCATAACTCTACCTGTATTCAATGAGAACAAATCTGTTGTTTGTTCAATATCATAATATTGTTGCAAGCCTTCTTTTACACCATCTATTTTGCACCAATCTTTATCTGCATCAAGTTCATCATTATTTCCACTACTAATTTTTCCATCTAATGACTGTAACATAAATAAGGTAGTTATTGGTTTATTTCTCATTTTATTAACTCCCTTCAATACTTAATATGACTTTATTGTATCATTAACTATAATATTATTCAAGCTGTATTCCAAAACTATTGCCTCCAGTCCTATCATAGGTTTTACCCTAATAATATTTTACTGCAAAAAATAAGCTACTTCTATAAAGTAACTTATTTTTTATTATTTCTTTTTTGGAATAGGTACTGATATTGCAAAACCTCCAACAAAGAAATAAAGGTTCTTATTTGTTTTGTTTGGTGGACAGGGATGGATTCGAACCATCGTACTCAAATGAGAACAGATTTACAGTCTGCCGCCTTTAGCCACTCGGCCACCTGTCCGAAATTTATATGCACTTTTTCAATGCTTTTTTATTATACACTTTGAATTTGCCTTTGTCAATACTTTTTTTATTTTTATTTTTAATTTTTTTGCATATTTTGTTTTCTTATGTAAAAGCTATATTAGTAAGAGGTGATATCTTTGACAAATATCAATTGTTGTTTAGATTGTATTTATCAAAAAGATGGCAAATGCTCTTATGATTTTATTTCTAACACATTACTTTGCCATAATTCTGAATGTATATATTATTGTAAAATAAAATAATTTTATTTAAGTTGTGTTTATTTGTTAGAGCAAATCTCTTTTATTGCATAGGAAAATATAATTTTTATTTAGAAAATAAAATCTTATTATTACTTTGAGTATCATAACTTAAAGTTTCATATTGTTTCCTATTAAATAATAATAGTGGGCTTCATTAACTTTTTTTGTTAATAATATTTTGAAGCCCACATTATTTCTATCTATTAAGTTTGATTTTTTAACCTATTAAAATCGATTAATTAGCAGAAATAGTCCATTTGTAAAGTTCTATTGAATTTGTTCCTTCAATATATTTTAATGAAAGAGTTCCTGCAGTGAAGTTTTGACTAGAAGTAGTTAAATTTATTTTATATTTTGCATTTGCTTGATTTACAACTTGAATATTTCCAACATTAACTTGTGATATTCCATCTTTTTCTAGTTTTAATTTATCTGTTGATATATATGATGATAATTGGAAATTTATTGTTGTACTACCATTTACCAAAGTTTGTCCAACATATTCATAATCACATTCTCTTCTATATGATGTAGTACATTCTTCTCTATATTTTGTTTTACATCCAATAAGCCAAGACCCAAATCCACTACAATCTTCATAAGCAACTTGTTTACATGTTTTATATGGTTCACTATGACATACATTTTCATATCTTGATTCATATCTTGCTTTTAATGTATATTTTGAATTTGTTCCAGATACAGTTGGTAAAATTAGAATTGTGCAAGAATCTTTAACTGTACCACTTGGATTTTGTGCTGTTATTGTAACTTGTCCTGGTGTTTTTGCAGTAATTTCACAAGATATTTGATTATTTCCACTTGTTGTAATCGAAGCTACAGAAGTATCACTACTTGTCCAATTTAAATCTTCTGTTAAATTTAAATCATTTGGTTCTATAAGTGCTGTAATTGTTTTCTTATCCCCTGGTTTTAAAATTATATTGTCTTCACTTATTGCTACTGCAGTAATTCCTGTTGTTACATTAACTGTACATTTTGCAGTTTTTCCATTTTCTGTTGTAGCTGTTATAGTTGCTGTTCCATTTGCTTTTGCTTTTACTAATCCTGTTTCATCTACTTCAACAATATTAGAATCACTACTTGTCCAAGTAATTTCTTTATTTGCATTTGTTTCTTGTGGCTCATAAATTACGTTTAATTTTTGTTCTTTTGTTCCACTTAAGTTTAATGTAATTTCTGATTCATCTAAAGTAATTCCTTTTGGAGAAGTTTGAACAGTTATATCACATGTTGCAGTTTTATTATTTGACGTTGTAACTGTAACTTTTGCTGTTCCATTTGACTTTCCTGTTACAAGACCATTTTCATCTATATCTAAAATATTAGTATTATTACTTGTCCATTTTAAATCTGTTCCACTATTAGCAATACTTGGAGTAAATATTGCTGTTAGTTGCATAGTTTTATCTTCTTCACTTAAGTCTATTACATCTTTTGGTTTCTCTATTTCTACACTTAATACCCTTATTGCTTGTGTCTCTATAACCTCTATATTACAATATGCCGTTCTTGTGATTCCATCTTTTTCTACTGTTGCAACAATTTGAGAAACTCCCATCTCTCTTCCTATAATTTGTATTTTTGAGTCATTAATATCATCTTCTTGTATTGAACAAACATCTGGATTTGTTGATGTCCATGTAATAACTCCATCCATATTTGTTACAGCTGTTATTTCTGCAAACTCTCCTATTTCCAAATCCGGAATTGAATTTGGTTGTAATTTAAATATTAAATATTCTTCATCAGCTTCCAATATAGTTGCATCTTCTAATATTTTATATTGTCTTCCTTTATTTATAGTACCATCTTCTTCATCTATTTGTTCTATAAATGTAACTAAAAATTGACCATCTTGTTCTTCAAGTATATAATCTTCATCACCTATATTTTGATCTAAATAATATTCTAAATCTTCTTTTATTATTCCTTCAGCACTATTTGCACCTAGTGCTGAAACTGCTGAAGCTTTTAATATATTTTTTTCTTCACTAATCTCTGTATTTTCTTTTGCTGTATCTCCATTATTTAAAATTCCATTTTCTGATGTCAACATTCCTATTGAAACACCTGTTAGAATAAGTATAACTATTACTGTTATCATTAAACTAATTAATGTTATTCCTTTAATCTTTTGTTTCATTTTTATCCTCCAATCATCAAACACACTTTTAAAGTATATTTTTATCATTTAATATTATTATATAGATTTTATATAGTTTTTGTCAATATTTTTTGTTCAAAAAAAAGATAGTATTTTGCCATACTATCTTCTTTTGGTGCTCCCACTAGGACTTGAACCTAGGACCCACCGGTTATGAGCCGGTTGCTCTGACCAACTGAGCTATGGGAGCATTATATATTTTCTTACCACAAAAATAAGTATAAATTATTTTTTTTAGTTTGTCAATACTTTTTTAAAAATTTTTTAATTAATTTAAATCTTTTTATTTACCATATTTTTTGTATTTATTTTAAATTTCTTTATTTCATTTTTGAATCTATATTTGATTATCTTTTATTGCTACTAAATATTCATTAGATTCTACAACTTTTTCTTCACCTTTATAATTATATTTTGCACCAGTGAAATATACTTTATATCCTAGGTTTTCAAATTTATTTCTTGCTAATCTTAAAACTTCGTCAATTTCTCCTTCTGATAAATTGTGTCTTACTTTTAACTCAAAATAAGTATATCTAACAAATTCTTCATTTTCTGAAATTTTATTATTAATATCTCTATCAAGTTCTTCTAAAGTCATAGCTTTTCCTCCGTCTTAATCTTCAATTTTAACTTTCGTTATTATATCACTTAGTTATTTAAATGTAAATATATTTTATTATTAAAATCTTTAAAAATAGTAAAATTATTTTTTATTCTTCAAATTGTTTTTATTTCCTCCAAGTTTCATTTATTTAAGAAAATTTTTGTGTATGTTAATGTATATTTTTTTCCTTTTTTGTCATAATAAGAACATACTTAAAATTTATATAAATGTAGACAAAAAACTACTAGAAAGGAAGATATTAATGAAAGCAACAGGTGTTGTAAGAAGAATAGATGATTTAGGTAGAGTTGTAATACCTAAAGAAATTAGAAAAACTTTAAGAATTAAAGAAGGTGAACCTTTAGAAATCTTTACAGATAGAGAAGGTCAAGTTATATTAAAAAAATATTCTCCAATTGGTGAATTATCAGAATTTGCTACAGGTTATGCTGAAACTTTATCAAAAACTACAGGACATATTGCTTGTATTACTGATAAAGATACTGTAATTGCTGTTTCTGGTGGTCCTAAAAAAGAATATTTGGAACAAAATATTAGTGATGAATTAGAACAATTAATGGAAGATAAAGAAGTATATAAGAGTAATGAAAACAGTAATGTTGCTGTTCCAATAACAAAAAATGATAATAATAATAGAAAATATAATGCTCAAGTAGTTTATCCAATAATTTCTAATGGAGATACAATTGGAACAGTTATATTACTTTCAAAAGAAGCTAATGCAAAAATGAATGAGGTTGAAAATAAAATTGCTCAATCTGCTGCAACTTTTTTAGGAAGTCAAATGGAAATATAATTAATTTAAATTTTCACAACATTTCTTATATAATAACAATACAACTATAATCAAAAATCTCAAAGGATGAATGATTATAGCTATTTATATAATAGGAAAGTATAACTTTCCTATTATATAAATAAAATTGTATTATTTTTTCAGTTTTTTAAATATTATCTTTTCTAATTGTCTCAATTATATTTTGTTTATTTATCTTTGAAATCGAATATTTCATTATAATAAAGATTAATATAAACACAAATATAATTGATAAAATAATTGGTATAATAGGTATATATACACCACTATCAATTTTAACAGAAAATGATTTATACATAGCAAATGTTCCTAATAATCCCAGTATAATTCCATATATTAATGATTTCGTTCCATAAAATAATGTTTCTAAATTAATCATTCTATTAAATTCTTTTTTAGTCATTCCAATGCTTTTTAACATTGCAAATTCTTTTTGTCGTAATTCCATATTTGAAGTAATAGTATTAAAAATATTTGTAACACCTATTAATGTAATTACCGCGATAAATCCATATAAAAATATTTTTATTACTAATACCATCGCTCTTTGTTCTCTTACTTCTTCATCCATATTTATAATTGATATGTCTAATTTTAGATTTTCTATTTCTTCTTGTAATTTTTCTGGTTTTTTTGAATCAATGTTTATTTGAGTTATACTAAAATTCAAATTTTTAAATATATCTTTATTAAATATTAAATAACCGCCTTCATTATAATAATCTTCAAGTCCATATGGTTTTTCATCTGTAATCACACCAACAGGAACACTTATTTCTTGATTTCCATACAATCCATTAATTATATCATTTTCTTTATATGTATATCTTCTTGATTTTAATGCATTTCCAGTATTTTCATCCCAATATGTAATTTCATCACATAATATTCCTTTATCTTTAGTTTTTTCATAATTTTCTCCTATCTTATTTACATAGTTTTTAAAAGATGAATCATCTAAAGCAACTAATTGTATTGAATATCCTGAGATTTCTGAATCTTCTGTGTATTGTCTTTCATCTACTGTATTAATTTTTGTTAAATCTGTAATTTCTAATGTTTTTTCACTTGCTTCATAAAGTATATATCTTTCTTTTATATTGTCTAATGATAATATTTTATTTACTTGTTCTTCTGTTAAATTTTCTAATCCATTATATAAAGTCATATTATATGCATAATCTTTATAATAATTTCCTGTCAAATCAAAAGTATTCGTAATAAAGGCATTCATTGTAATAAAAATAAAAATACTGACTGTTATAGATATTACTGTTGTTCTATATTTTTTCTTACTTCTTTTTAAATTTTTATATGCCAAAACTCCACCTGTTTTAAATATTTTTTCTATAATTTTAGGAGTTTTTAATTTTTTTGATTTTATTTTTATATCATTATTACCTCTTAACTGTTCTATTGGACTAACTTTTGAGGCTTTTCTGGCAGATGAAATTGCAGATAAATATATTGTTAAAAATCCTAGTATAATTGAAATTAAAATTGGTAATATTGATGTTTTAAATACTATTCCATCTAAATTTGCAAACAAAAAATCTCCTAACAAAGCATTAACTATTTTTAGTAATATAAAATCTGCAAAAAGTCCTGATAATATTCCTAATGGTATTCCAATTATTCCAACTAATAAAGCTTCATCAATAACTATTTTCTTTATTTGTTTTTTGGTTGCACCAATACTTGATAACATTCCATACATTTTTATTTTTTCTGTTGTTGAAATAGCAAAAGAATTTCTTATACAAAAAACACTTGTTATTATGATTATTACTAATACTACTCCTATTACTGAATATAACATGCTAACAGTCGAATCACTAACATCAAAATCTTCCCATCTAAGTAGTTCTCTATTTAATGTATAATATTGATATTTAAAATTATCTATTTCTAAGTTTTTTACTTCATTATAATCATTAGCACCCAATATTTCTGGTATAGTTTCTTTATATTTATGAGAATTTTTTAAAGTAATATAAAGATTTTGTTTTCCATTATTAATATTTGTAGAAATAATAGTATATCCAGGATCTCCATAATTTTCAAAACTATATTCAGGTCTTTCGATTATTCCTACAATTTCAAAATTATATGTTTCTGCATTGTCAATTTTTTCCTCATTTTCCATATACGGATTATTTTGATTTAATGTTTGAATATCTAATGTTGTTCTTTGTCCAACATCTAATTCAATTATATCTCCAATTTTTAAATCGACATTTCCATTTGTTTGTATATGTTTACTTATAATTATTTCATTTGAGTTTGTTGGGAATTTTCCTTCTATTAAATTAAATTTTAAATCTTTAAATATTTGCTCTGTCATAGAATATAAATGAACATATGGTTTATCTATATTTTCACATCCATCTAGCTTGGCATATCCAACATCGTATAATTCTCTTGTTTCCTTTACATTTTTATTCTGATTTATTTCTTCTTTGTCTTTATTTGAAATATTTCCAATTTTTAAATGATAATATCCTGTTTCACTTATTGCATTTTGTATTAAAGTTTCTTGAAAACTTGTAGCCATAGTTGCAACTGCACAAATTAAAGCAACTGAAAGGATAATACCAATTATTGTACTTATTGTTCTTTTTTTATTTAACTTAAAATTTTTAAATGATAACTTCATTTCTTCACTTTTTAATAGTCTTCGCATATTTTTCCATCCTCTATTCTTAAAATTCTATCAGCACATTTTGCAATTTCCATATTATGTGTAATCATAATTATTGTTTGATTATATTCCTTGTTAGATTTTTTTAATAATTCTACAATTTCATCACTTGATTTAGAATCTAAGTTTCCTGTTGGCTCGTCTGCTAAAACAATTGCTGGATTTGTTATAAGTGCTCTTCCTATTGATGTTCTTTGTTGTTGTCCTCCAGATAATTCGTTTGGCAAATGCATTCTTCTATTTTCAATTCCAAGTATTTTTAATAGTTCATTTAATTTTTGTTCGTCAACTTCTCTACAGTCTAATTTTAATGGCAATGTAATATTTTCTTCTACATTTAAAATTGGAATTAAATTATAAAATTGATATATAAGACCTATTTCTCTTCTTCTAAAAATTGCAAGTTCATCATCATTATATTGATAAATATCTTTTCCATTTATAAAAACTTTACCACTTGTTGGTCTATCCACTCCACCTATTAAATGCAATAATGTGGATTTTCCACTTCCACTTGCTCCAACTATTGCTACAAATTCACCTTTATCAACTTTAAATGATACATTATCTAATGCTTTTACTTCAGTTGTTCCTTTTCCATAAACTTTGTTTAAATTTTCAACTCTTAAAATTTCCATAGTTAATCTCCTTTTTAACATTTTGGTTAATTTTATATTATTATATTATCATCACTTATTTTTATTTTCAATTAATTTTATATTAATTAATTTTTAATATTTTATTAAATCTGTAATTTAATTTTTCCATAAAAAAATTATTGAATATTTTATATAATTATTGTATAATATATTTTATATGGGGATGTAATGGTTTCGACATTATATCTGAATCATGAATAGCGAGTAGTGGATTCTCGTTTGCCACTATAAAAACGAGAAATTTAAATATAAACGCTGATAATAGAGAATTAGCATACGCTGCTTAATTGCAACGTCGCCAATTAAAATATCCCACATATTTTAATTTGGTGTCATTTTAGTGGGAAACAAAACTATTTTTTCTATGGAAATAGTAGGTATTTTAATAGATATATTTGATAATCGCTTGTTTATTTGTGATTGTTAAATGAATAAAAAAAATAAACTGCACTCGGAGAAGTTTGTGTGGATAATATAGTGGACAGGGGTTCGACTCCCCTCATCTCCACCAAATAAGCATTATACGAACTTATTGAGTTCACTTATGGGGAACCAACCTCCACAAAATTAGCATTGTTTTTCATAACTTAATAATTCAATTTTATTAGAAATAAATTTATTATTTGTATCAATATCTTTTGACAAATCTGTTGTTAAATATTTTTTATTATCATCAGCAAATACTGTAACAACATTATCATTAATTTCATTTGCAAGTAATACACTTCCAATTAAATTTGCTCCTGAAGATATTCCAACTCCAATTCCCAATTGTTTAGATATTTTTCTGGACATATTAATAGCATCATCATCATTTATTTGTATAATTTTGTCAATTTTATTAATATCTACTAAATCTGGAATAAAGTCATCTCCAATGCCTTCAATCTTATGTTGTCCTATTATTTTTCCACCTGATAATATTGGCATCTTATCAGGTTCAATTGCAGTTAAAATCATATCTTTATATTTATTTTTTAGTTTATCTCCTATTCCCATTAAAGTTCCTCCTGTACCCACTCCAGATACAAAGCCTCCTATTTTGTTTGGAAACTGTCTTAATATCTCTTCTCCTGTAGTTTCATATTGTGCTAAATAATTATCTTTATTAGAAAATTGATTAGCCCAAAATCCATTAATTTCTTTTGCCATTTTTTCTGCTTCGTTTACACATCTTATGAATCCACCTTCTTCTCTTGAATATAAGAATATTGTAGCTCCATAGCTTTTCATGAGTTCAATTCTTTCTTTACTGGCCCAATCAGGCATAAAAATATATACTGGATGTTTATAATAACTTCCTAATGCTGCTAATGCAATTCCTGTATTTCCACTTGTAGCTTCAACTATTGGCATTTTTTCTTTTAAAATTCCTCTTTTCTTTGCATTATTAATTATATAAAATGCAACTCTGTCTTTTATACTTCCTGTTAAATTGAAATATTCTAATTTAGTAAATATGCTTTTTTCTCTTCCATTATATTTATAATTTATTTTTATCATTGGTGTATTTCCTATAACTCCATTTTTTTCAAACATTTCAAATCCCTCCTAACAAAAAAACTATGTGTAACATATATGCCCACATAGTCTTATAATTTATTTACTAAAATATAATCTCTATTGTAGGCATGAACTTTAATACTCATGTCTATAATAGACTGAGTATTGTTACCTACAATAACAATTTACGATTATATTTTTTAGTATCATTTTTATCATTCCTTTCACTTTTAATTTAATATATTATATGTTTTCTTATTACAATTGTCAATAAATTTATTTTTTCTTTCCGTTTTTTATTTTTAAATTGGGATTTTTATTTTTTATCTAGTTTTAAATTAGTGTTTTCATTTGGTTTACATTTTATTTAATTTTGAAATTTTCTTTTTCTTTATTAAGAAAACAATTAATATAAAAATTATTATTGTTGAAACTATAATTGTTAATACTATATACTTATCAACTGTTCCTGTTGGTGGAATGATTCTTACATATTCTGATTTAACAGTTCTTCTATATGAAGTTGCACTATCTTCTCCAACACCATAAGAACTAGAACCACAAACTGCTGTGTTTACAAAAATATTTCTATCATTGGTACTAATAAGTTTTGATAATACTATTTTTTTACCAACACTTGTTGGTAGATTTCCTTGGCTATTGCTACTATCTTCATTTTCATTCTCTTCTTCAAAAGCTTTTGAATATGTAACTCCCTCTTCACTATCTCTCCATCCAACTTCCTTATTTGTTAAGTCTTCTGTTAATAGTTGTGCATCTGCATCATAAACCATTCCTGTTTCTCCAACATAATCTGTTATAGCAACATCTACTAAACCATTTAATGCATATGTAATTATTTCATATTCTATTTCTAATAATGAACCATGTAATAACTCATTATCTACAATCAAATGTATTTCGTCTGTTACTTGTACATTATTAGTATTTGTAACTTCTAGCCATGGATCTATATTTAATACTAATTGGTCTGTTAAATCTGTAAATATTTGTCCATTTTCTTGATTAAATAAATAAGCTGCATCTTCAAAAGAATAATTATATACATAATTGCTTAAAATATCCTTAAAAATTTTATCTTCACCATTTGGAAATATTCCAAAAACAAATGCCATATTTACATCCATAAAATTTTTAAGCATAGTATATACTGTTTGGCAATCTTCATCTCCAAGTTCAAATCCATCTGAAATAACAATTACTGCTTGTAATGCATCTGCTGTGTCTGCTAAATTTACTTCCATATTTTTATCAGCCAGTTCTATTGCTTGTTTAAAATTCCCGAACTGTTTCAAGATTATTTAATTCTTCTTGTATTTCATCAGAATTATCTTCATAATTTTTTAATTCATATGTAAAATCTTCTTCATTTTCATATTCTTTATATTCATCATTAAATCCTAAGATTCCAATTCGTAATTTGGTTGCATTAGCAGTATATAAAGTAGAAAAATTTGAAATTGCATTTTTAACTATAGTTTTTTCTCCTTCTAAATCATCTGTATTTGTATCTATAACAAATATTAAATCTAAATCTTTTGCATTATTTACTTGAGTAAAATCAAGTGTTCCTATATCAGAAATAATATCTTTTCTTTTTACAATTGCACTACATAATACTTGTCCATTAGCTAATGTTAATCTAACGGCTGAAATTCTTTTATCAGCTCTTATGGTATTACAAATTCCATAGCTTTTGGTTACTAATATAGCATTCATTATTAAAATAGTTATTAAAATAATTTTTACATACCTTTTAAACATAATAAAAATCCCCTTTCTACTTTTATTATTCTACTATTAAAACACATCTAAAACCATGGTCTTCTGCAGAATGTCCACTATGTATTGAATATGCAAACAATCCAGTAAAACTACCTTCACTAAAACATCCTCCTCTTAAAAAGAATGGTGAACGTCTTGTTATGTAATATGATGTTTCTTTATCCCAGCTTTCATATGATCCATTACCTGATGATATTTCTATTGTAGCATCTCCATATGTATCTTTATTACTTTCATAAGTAGATTTATTTTCTTCATATTTAAAAATCGTAAAATATTTATTGCTTTGTTCTATTTTATCAAAATCTTTCAAATATGCCTCATTTTGAATCTCCATATTTTCTAAATATCCTGCTATATATTCTGTAGTTCCTCCTGCTAAATCAAAAATTCCATATTTATTTCCAGTTGTACTTGCTAATCCTCCTTCTTCTGTATACCAAATAAATGATTTATCATTATAATTTTCAATATTTCCATTGTAACTAATATTATTTACCATGTAATCTTCATTTTTGCTAGAATATCCTGTTATTGTTTTTACTTTTTCAACATTTTCTATTTCTATATTATTTATGGCTATTTGTGTTCCATTTCTTCCATATGCACTATATGCTAAATATGCTACTGCTCCCCATTCACTATTTTTCATTAAGTGTATATCTTCATGTTCTTTATTTACTCCATATGGATTATTTTCTGCATTTAAATTTCTACAAAGTTTGTACATTTCTCCAATGTCAATTCCTGTATAAGAAAAAGCTCCTCCAATAAATATAGGATATTTCATTTTTGTTTTTCCAGCTTCTATTTTTCCATATATATTTTGGCTACTTGCTGTTTCATAATAAACTTCTGTATCTTGTGCTTGTATATTACTAGTTGATGTATTTTCTATTCCCGCAAATCCAGCTTCAAATTTAGAAACCCATATTCCTGTTATTTCTTTATCCCATTCTCCATTTGCATATCCATTTATTTCTCCATTTCTAAATGCTGGATGTACTTTATATCCTTGTTCTGTTACATCATTATTGTTTTCATCTAAATTTGTATTTCCTTTTAAGAATTTTATTTCTATATTTCCACCATTTTCTTTGTGTTCATTATCATTATAATTTATTTTATATGCAAATCTAGGTATCCATACCCATAGACTACCATCTTTTGTTTGAGCATTTGCCCACATGCTATCTCCGCCATTTTCTGTTGTATTTGCCTGTTTTTTATAATCATACCATTCCTGATTATTTTCAACTTTAATGACCTCTCCTGTTTCATTAAATATTATTGGTTCCATGCCTTCTGAAAGTTTTGGAATATTTACAAGTTTTTCTTCATCCCATTCACTAATATCTAAATTCGAATTAAAATTTAATCCTTTTACAATTAATATTCCTATTATAGTAATTAGTATAATGATAAGTATTATGCGATAAATAATTTTATTTTTTTCCATAATTAATTCATAGATATTTATTTTGTTTAAATATCTATATCCCCCTTTATTTCAATACTTTCAAGCAAATATTATACTTTTATTATACATTGATTACCATAATATGTCAACATATTTCTTTCGATTTTATCTTCACATTCTTTCATTGCTTGTAATGTTTTATCTAATAATGTATCTAGTTCCCAACCTAATTGTTCTGCACCTTTTTTTATTATTTCTCTTGAACATCCTGCTGCAAACTTTTTATCTTTAAATTTCTTTTTTAAACTTGAAATTTCCATATCTTTTGTACTTTTTGATGGTCTCATTTTTGCAGCTGCCCAAATTATTCCTGTTAATTCATCTACTGCAAACAAGATTTTCTCCATCTCATGTTCTGGTTTTATGTCTGAACAAACTCCATACCCATGACTGCAAATAGCATGTACCATATCTTCACTAGCATTAATTTCTTTTAATAATTCTGGTGCTTTTTTACAATGTTCATCTGGATATTTTTCAAAATCAATGTCATGTAAAAGTCCTACTTCTCCCCAAAATTCTTCATCATATCCTTCTTCTTTTGCAAAATATTTCATAACGTTTGCAACTGTTAAAGCATGTCTAATATGAAATTCCTCTACATTCCAAAATTTTTTTGAAGCCCAAATCATTGTTCGCACTTTAATTTTACGCAAACAAACTATATAAAAAAAGCGGATGCAAGATTCTATTAAGTGACAAAGTCACACAAGAAAATCTAACATTCGCATATTTATTAATTTATAATGATATTCCTAAAAAGCTAAATACAAATGCTACAATATAATATATGGCTTCAACTTTTATAAATGCTTTTATTGAATCTTCTTTTTCTTTAAACATTTCTTTTATTACAAAATACATTAATATTGTTGATATTACACTTAGTAATGAAGAAATAGGATTTATTATTAATGTCATTCTACTACTTATAAATGTTAAAAGTCCTAAAAATGTTGAAATTACAAGTGGTATTTTTGCAACTGCAACAACTGTTATTGATTTAGTTAATTGTTGTTTATTTTCCTTATTTAATAAATGTATAATAATTGCCATTACAAGTACTTTTAATATTGGTGATATTATAGATTTTATTGTTCCTAGCAAACTAAATGTATGATATTCATACATTAATACATTTAAAATTTGTCTTATAAGTATTATTGCTACCCAAACACCTACAATAAATATTGCTGTTTTGTAAAATTGATTTTTATCATCATCTACAATTTCTTTTATTGTTTCAATTGGTTCTTTAAATAATTTTCCTAAAAGTCCTTTTCCTTTTTGAGCCTCTTCTTTGATGTTCATGTTTTTTATTTGCTCTTTTGTTTGTTTGAATGTTTCTGCCGCTTCCTTTTTTAGTTCTCCATCACTTTTTGTTTGTTCTTTATTTTCTTCTGTTTGGCTTGTTTGTGTTGATGTATTGTCTTGTTCTGCTTGGTTTGTTTGCTCTGTTGTAGTATTTGGTTCTTGATCCACATTTTCATTTTTGTTTTCTTCCATTTTTATTCCTCCTTATTTATTTTCTCATGCTTATATAATACACTTTTTTAGGACTTTTTTCAATATTTTTTTTGATTTTAGAACAAAAACTTAATTTTTAAATTAACTCTTATGTATTATTTTTTTACTTCCATAAGTCATCATTTATATATTTGGTTAATGCCATAATAAATGCATTTCTTGTTAAGTCAATTCTTGTTACTTCATTTTTTGTTAAAAAGCTAATTCCACCTTTACCTTTGCCTAGTTCTTTTCCACTAAATATTTTATCCATAACTTTTCCAAGTTCTGTTTTTTTTATTTCTTCTATATATTTATCTGGAATTGGAAAGCCTTGGCTTGTTCCTATACTTTGTAATCCTTTTGAATCTTCTATTACTACTGCATTTATATCAATCCATTCTCCTAACAAATTTGTAATTCCTGCTTCACTTGAAATATAAAAATCTGCTTTTATTTGATTTTCTTTTGCATATTTTTTTAAATTTTTAACTCTATTTTTAGCTCCTTGAAGTATTTCCTTATTTATTGGTTGGTCTCCGACCTCTGAATTTACAGATATTCCTTCTATTTCAACATTATCAAAATATTTTTCAAAGGCTTCCCTTGCTCCTTCTATTTTTCCTGGATTTTTTGTTCCGATTAGTATTTTCATTTATTTTACATCTCCTTACTATGTTTTTTTCTCACTTTTAAGTAAAACACTACTACCAAAATAGCTATCACAATTGATATTATTAAAATAATAGTTTTTAATCTTGTTTTTGGTAATGTTTCTGTTACTGTAGTACTTTCTATCTCATTTGCATTAGATATATTACCATGGCTGTAATAAACATAATCTTTTTCTGTTATCTAATCATTTCATCACCATTTGTTAAATCTCCATGAAAACCATAAATCTGCTTACACAATGGCTTTTCTCTTTTTCCACCTGGTACTACTACCCTTTCCAAATCTTCATAAATACTATGAAATTTTATTCCATATTTCTCCATTGTTTCTGTACTTATCTCTTTAAATGCAGGACATGGTAATATTGTTCCGTCATATTTAATATCCAGTTTTTCTGTACCAGCTGTACATAGATGAGATATTTTTCCATTTAGTGGAATTCCAATTCTGACATTTCCAGTAAATTGTTTTCTTGCATTATTCAATATGGTAGAAAATTCTTTTAATTCCTCGTCATTTAACATTAATTCCTCTTTATTCTCTTTTCCTCTTCCTTGTGGCACAAAATTTAGAATACTAATATTTCTTACTCCTGCTATTTCTAAGCAATCCATAATATCTGGTAACTGTTTATAATTTGGCTTCATTGGAATAAAGTGCACATCAACATTTAGTCCTGCTGTTCTAGCTCTTATTAACGAATCCATCAAGCTTGTTATCAAACCTTTTCTTCCCATTAATTCATTATCAGTTATTTCTTCAAATGCCTGCCAGTCAAACACAATCTTGTCTAATCCTATTTCTTTTAATTTTTCACACTCTTGTCTTGTTATCCCATCAAATTTTTTTGGTTCTAACCATCTATCATAATATGCTTTTACATTTCTTTTTAATCTTTCATTCCATGGTTCATGTACTTCTATTTTCTGTAAGTCTTGTTTATATTTATTTTTTATATATTTTATCATTTCTGTTGGCATTGCAGATGCTCTTTTTATTCCACTAGTAAATATTACTGTTCTAATTCCATTGTTTTTACAAAACTGGGCCATTTCAAATAAATCTGGATGCAAAAATGGTTCTCCTCCAGAAATTGATAATTCTTCTATTCCTCCTTGATTTAAAAAATAAATTACTGTCTTTTTAAATTGTTCAAATGTAATTATTGTTTGTTTGTCTTGTGATGAATTTGAAGAGCAAAACTTACAATTATTAGGACATGTTTGTATTATTTCAAAACATAAATCTTTTAGCATTTTTTTCTCCTAATTATTTTAATTTTATTTCTAAACTATATCACAATTTTATATTTTCCTCAACAAAATTAGCAAAATTCGCATTAAATATATGAGATTTTTGAGCAAAAAATAAAGCACCTTTACAGGCACTTTACTTAGGATTCTCTTTAACTTTAAAATTTTAATAAATTCATATGTTCATCAACATACAACCATATCATATGGAGTACCCAGCATAGATATATAATCTCTGCAATCCACTCACAGCAACTATTATATCAATTTTCAAATTTCATTTTATATGTTTCCACATTCCATATATAAAACAACCTTAACATTAATTTTAGAATTTTGTACTTTTTCTAGTCCAAATCTACCTCTTTTATGAAACATTATTGTATCTTGAAAGCTAGTAAATTCAAGTATTATTGGCAACTCTTTAACTCTAGCAACGCACAGACTTCCACATGGCTCGTATAAGGAAACATATCCACAGGAATAATAGTATTAACATCATAATACTCTTCAAAATCGGCCAAATCTCTAATCAATGTAGCTGGGTTACAACTAATATACACAACTTTTTTAGGCTTAATTTTCAAAATATTGCTAATACTAGTTTTATCAAGGCCTTTTCGTGGAGGATCAAACATAACTATATCTGGAATAATTCCTTTTTGATTTATTAAATCATCTAAAACTTTTTCTACATCTCCTGCATAAAATTCTGAATTTGTAACATTATTAATTTTGGCATTTTCTTTAGCATCTTTTACTGCTTCTTCTACTATTTCTACACCATAAACTTTTTTTGCATATTTTGCCATAAAAATTGATATTGTGCCTATTCCACAATATAAGTCAAATACAATATCATTTTTTGTTATTTGAGCCATTTTTACTCCTAATTCATATAGTTTTTCTGCTTGTATAGGATTTACTTGATAAAATGATAATGGTGATATTTTAAATGTATATTCTCCTAAAATATCTTGTATATATCCATTTCCATAAATATTTATGTTTTCTTGTCCTAAAATAACATTTGTATTTTTTGTGTTTATATTTTTTACAATTGTTTTTACATTTGAAAATTTTTTTAAAATTTCTTCAATTAATTCTTTTTCTTTTGGTATTGTTTTCCCATTAATGACTAATATACACATTATTTCATTTGTTTTTATTCCAATTTTTATAACAATATGTCTAAACAGTCCTTGTCTTGTTGATTCATTATAAATGCTTATATTGTGCTCTTTTATAAAGTTTAAAATAAATTTTGCTATTTCTTCTGATTTTGGATTTTGTATATAACATTTTTCTATTGGAATTACTTCATGTGTTCTATTTGCAAACACTCCTATTATTGGTTGTCCTTCTTTGTTTATTCCTATTGGATATTGGGCTTTGTTTCTATAGTGAAATGGGTTTTCCATTCCAATTGTTGCTTGTACTTGTATTTTATTTTTTAGTGTTTTATTTACTAAACTTTGGACTGCATTTTGTTTCATTTTTAATGTTTCTTTATATTTTACATGTCTTAAGTTGCATCCTCCACATCTTTTATATGTTGAGCAGTCTACATCTTGTCTGTATTCAGATTTTTTTATTATTTCTAATATTTTTCCAAATGCATGTGAAGATAGTACTTTTACTATTAATATTTTTACTTTTTCTCCTTTTATTGCTCCAGGTATAAAAATTGTAAAATTGTCTATTTTTGCTATTCCTTCTCCTTCAAAACCATTGTCTACTATTTCTACTATATATTCTTGATTTTTTTGTATGTTCATTTATTTATTATTTGAATTCTCCTAGTATATTTAGGTTTTTATATTGGATTACCTATAACCATTATTTTAATTTATTAAATTTTCCGTTTGTGTATTCAAACAAGTCTCCTTCTTTTGCATCTTTGAATGTCTCTTCTGAAAACTTAAATTCTTCAAATACATTTCCATCATTTTTTGTGTTATCAATTAACCAAATTCTGTCATCTGTTCTTTCTACAAATTCATAAATATGACCTTCTATTCTACGTTCTTCCATTATTTTATTTTGTTTTTCTATTAATTTGCTAAATTCTTCGGTCATTTTATCTTTTATTATTTCTGTTGCTTCTTTGTCTAACTCATATTTTCCGTTTTTTATTCTTAAAACACTATCAATTTTTGCTTCTTCTGGTAATTCTTGTTTTGACATTTTTATTACTTGATTACTTTTTTCTTTTTCGCAAATTGTTAATAAATAATTATCACCTGTTTGATCATATATATAGTACATTGTTCCTTTATCAGCTGTTTTTTGGGCATATTCTTGTAATATTGTACTTCTTGTAATTAACATTTTATCTCTATATTCTGTACTAATCTTATTTTCATTTTGTATTTTTTCTAAAATTGATTCTTGTTGATTATTTGTTTTGTCTAGTTTTTGGTCTAAATAATCGTTTAGTTCTTCACCAAATTTTTTTATTAGTTCATTATCTTTTAAATTTTTTATTAAATTATCTAATATGTCTAAATTCAATAAATTACTCCTTTCTTTTTATTGAGCTTGTAAGCTTTCACCTGTTTCGTAATTTATAGTTATTCCTGGTTGTACATTGTAAATAAAAACATTAAAACATATTCCTTTTCCTTTATCTTCTACTGAATATGCTTCCATTTGGACTCCGACTTGCAACTAAGTTATTTCCATCATAAATTGGTGTAACTCTATATAATACATGTTTATCTTCATTTTCATTTTGATTTTTTAGATATTCTGCTACTTGGTTTTCAAATGGCAACATTCCTTCTACATTAAAATATCTTGTTCCTGTAATAAGATTTTTTTCATTTGCGTTCTCTGCAGATAATTGATATCCTATTAAATGGCATCTGTTATACAAATATGTTCCATCATATTTCTTTTGTTTCCATCCTGTTGGTGTAACACTATTAATTTCTTCTCTTTCTTCTCCGTTCTTTTGGCATTGTTTCTTTGCATATGTTTGCAAATGCAACACCACATCTTCCTAAAGCATCAAGTTCTGAATATTTTTCAAAACTTTCAGTTGTATAATCACTTTCTGAAAAGTTAGGAATGTTATTATTTATTTCTACATAAGGGCTATTGGTGTATGGTGGAATGTCTTGTAGATTGTAAGAAGTTTCTGAATTAATATTTGTTTGTTGAGCTATTGTGTTTTCAATATTTTGTAAATCATTTTCAATGTTTTCAAAATTGAATCCAAAAAATAATAGTATTGCTGTAATTATTACTCCAATGATTTTAACTGTTGTTTTTTTTCTTTTTCTCATATGTTTTCCCTCTTTATTATTTATTTTATTAGTTTTCTGCGTTATTAGTATATCACATTTTTTTATGTGAAATCAAGAAAATATAAAAAATACGATAAAGACTTATTTTACTTAACTCAAATATTTTGAATAAAAAAAACTTACAAAATTTATAAATTTGTAAGTCTTTTTTGGTGCGGATGAAGGGACTCGAACCCCCACGCCGTTGGCACTGGTTCCTAAGACCAGCGCGTCTGCCAGTTCCGCCACATCCGCATATTGATATATTATGTTTTGATTATTCTACAATAATAATTTTACCACATTGTTATTTTCATTGTCAAGTATTTTTACTATTATTTAAAAATATTTTTTAATAATTATCTTAACTTTAGGTTTAAAAAATTCAATTTATTTTTATATTAATTTATTAATAATATATCAATTTTATATAATAATCATATAATAATTATATATTTTAAAGTATTATTAGTTTAGAACTAAGTATACCTTAGAAAAGGATGGAATGATATATGAATTCTTGTGAATTATTAAGCTTTATCACATCTCTTGCTTGTTTAATGTCAAATAGTTTAGATGATGATTGTTTGGGAGTTTTATCTGCAGTTTTTACTCAATTAGGTGATTCTATAGCTACTATTTTAGCAAACAGAAATATGCTAGATACAAAAAAATAGTTATTCTGTGTTAAAAATAAACTTTTTTATAATTTTATAATTCCATTTAATCCATATAAATTTTTTATACTAATATTACATTTTTGTATTTTTTTTCTTATATTCTTGTATGTATCTCTTACATATAAATTAGCTTCTAATAAATCATTTACTCTATATTTTTCATAATTTGTTCTCCAAATTGTTTCAATTCTTCCTGTTTCAACATCAAAATCATTTATAATTATTCCATTAAAACGTATAGAATCAATTTTTATCTTTTCTTCTATATTTATAATAATTGCTTCATCATATATTTGATATTGATTTATAAGTTCTTTATTAAAATCAATATTTATTATAATTTGCGACTTTAATAAACTTTTATTTTTATTATTTGATACCACAATTAAAATTCCTTCTTTTTCGAATATTTCTTTTTCTATTTTTCTTAATTTTTCAATATGATTTGTAATAACTACTAATTTTTTATATTGTTTTGAAAGAATTTTTATTATTTCGATTGATAATTCTGTTATTTCATTTACAGTAATTGCAATTTCAGTTTCTTCTTTTCGTATGTTTTTTTGTGTAATTACAAAATTTAATATGTCTATGGTCATATATTTTTTCAACCATTTTCCATCAATTAAATTAATATTATTTGCATATAATAAATTGATTAGTTTTTCACTTTTCCATAAAGTCTTATCTAGAATAACATTGTTTATTTCAAGTTTTAAAAACTTTTTGATTATTTTATTTAAGTTTTTTTCTTTTTCTATTTTATAATAAACTTTTATTTCATCATTTTGGATTTCTACTTTCTTTCCAAAAATTTTGTGCTTATCCATTTTTTCTATATAGTAAGTTTTTATTGTAATCACCTCTCCTACCTAATATTATGAATAATCATATAATATTATTACTTGATTATTAATTATTTTAAAGGTAAATATTCTTTTCTACTTTTAATAATCGGCTTATACTTTTTTATTTAGGACATTTTCTTTGTTTATTACTTAAGACATTATCACATTTCTTTCAAATTTTTCATCAATTTTTTATAAATTGATTGACTAAAAAAATTAATTGTAGTAAAATAAAAAGTATGTAATTTTGAATGCTTTCGAAAAAACATCGGAGGCTTCAAAACCTCTGATGTAAAAAAATTTTTTCATTAGGAGGTTTTGGATTTATGAGTACATATCCATACTTTGTCAATGTAGGCTCTATGGTTTTGGATGTCAGCATCCCGATGTCTGATATTCAAGTAGATTCGGATTTGTTGAAAGAGGGACACCCTTTAGCATCATGGATTAATTTTTTCGCAAAAATTTCGAAAAAGTTTCCTAGATATTCCAACAAATTCAAACTGTGTTCTAATGCAATCTATACATTTCGTTCTATTCAAAAGGAAAGGGGAACTGTTGAAAACATTTACTTGTCATCTACTTTCTCTAACGAAAGAAGATTGAGCTTTACCATACTTTTCGCTACAATTAATGATAAAGAAACTTTTTTGTGGTTAATAACGCAAAGATTTGGAAATGTATTATTATCTAATTATTAAATTTTGTTATATATAAATTCTCTTTAATATTTAACAAAAGGTAAATTAAATAGAAGAGCACGACATATATAGAAATCAAACTTTTTGAATTCTAATATGTCGTGCTTTTCTATTGATATTTTCTCCTTACAATTGTAAACTTAAACATATTTTATAATTTTTAAATTTTTTTGTTTTTCTTTTTTGATTTATTAATTTTTTTCTTTACTTCTTTTTTTGTGTCTTGAATTTTTTCACTAAATTCTCTTTTTGAATCTTTTATTTTTTCATTAAATTCTTTCTTTGAATTTTCTATTTTTACTTTAATATCATTTCTTGATTCTTCAATTTTTTTCTTTATTTCTTCCCATGTATTATATTTTACATATTCTTTAATTTCAGGGAATGCTTTTACCAATCTTCTATATAACCTAATTTTCCAGCTTCTAATTCTTTTTTGTACTTTTTCAGATATCTCCTCTGTATTATCTCTAAATTCTTTTGACATATCTTTTAAGTCAAAAATTACCTTATATGAAATTATTGTATCTGCTAAAAATAGAATTGTTATAAAAACTAGTATTATATGAAGTGCTAATTCAGGTATCTTACTTATATACTTTATAAAAAACGGGTTTACTAGAAATACAATTGTTGTACCTAATATTCCAAATAAAATTAAATTTTGTAGACAAACTCTTCCATTAATATTAAATTTTCTATCTGAATAATCCCACCATCTTGCTTTAAATATTTTTTCCATAAAATAGCTTGTTAAATATTCCAAAATTCCACATATTATTATAGACATTACAAAAGTAGCTAAAACATCATCACTATATTTTTTTAATAATAATGTAATTAATACTACCCCTGTTCCATAAATTGGACAGTATGGTCCAATTAAAAAACCTCTATCTACAAGCTTTTTCTCTCTAAGAGAGATTCCGACTGTTTCCATTAGCCATCCAGCAAAAGAGTAAATGTAAAATAATGATAAATATGTTTCAATTTGTGTTATCAATTTTTATTTCCTTTCCTATATAATTAATATTTCATTCAATTATTAAAATTTCTATAAGTATTATATTTATACAGTTTTTACTTTCTTTTTATTTTTTATTTCCTTTTTTATAGCATTTTTGTTTTCTTTTTCTTGTAATTTTAAATTATCTTTTGCGACTGTCATAAGAAGTTTTATTCTGTTTGTTTGATTTGCCTCACTTGCTCCTGGATCATAATCAACTGGAACAATATTTGCATCAGGAAACTTGTCTCTTATTGTTTTTATAACACCTTTTCCTACTACATGATTTGGTAAACAAGCAAATGGTTGTACACAAATAATATTTTTTATATCATTTTCCATATATTCAAGCATCTCTGCTGTTAAAAACCATCCTTCACCTGTTTGATTTCCGGTTGACAATACTTCTTTTACATTATCTGCCAAATGCCAAATATCACAAGTTGGCAAATAACCTTTTTTTGATTTTGCTAAAGCTTTTCTGGTATCTTTTTCAAAAGAATTAATTAATTTTATAGCAGTTCCAAATAATGCAGATTTTAGTGGTTTATCTTTTAATAATTTATGTGAAATTACACTATTTGCTGCCACATATTTAACAAATCCCATAAAATCAGGAAGTACAACTTCAGCTCCTTCTTTTTCTAACAAATCTGTAACATGATTATTTCCAAATGGATGATATTTTATAAGTATTTCTCCTACTATACCAACTTTTGGCTTTTCTTGAGATTTTACCCATTCTATTTTTTCAAAGTCATCAACTATATCATAAATACTTTTGGAAAATTCTTTTAAACTACTATTTATGGCAAGTTTTTTTGCTTTTTCCATCCATTCATTAAATAATTTTTCTGTTTCTCCTTTATTTTTTTCATATGGTCTATTTTTGTATAACATTTTTTGCAAAAGATCTCCATATTCCATACTTTTTAATAATTTCTCTACCATACTGAATGTAAATTTAAATCCTGGATTTTTTTCCATACCTACAACATTAAATGAGATTACTGGAACTTGTGGAAAGCCTGCATCTTTTAGTGCTTTACGTATAAAACCAATATAATTTGTTGCTCTACATCCTCCACCTGTTTGTGACATAATTAATGCTACTTTATTTAAATCATATTCGCCAGACTCTAATGCTTCAATCATTTGTCCTGTTGTTATTATTGATGGATAACATGCATCATTATTAACATATTTTAATCCTGTTTCAATTGTTTTTGGTGTACATTCTCTTAAAAGTTTTGCTTTATATCCTTCACTTTGCAATATTGGCTCAAGAAAATCAAAGTGAATTGGTGCCATTTGTGGTATTAATATTACAAATTCCTTTTTCATTTCTTTTGTAAATGGATTTTTCTTTAAATAATAATCACCTGTTGCTTTACTTGTATCCTTTTTGGCATTTAGTCTTTTATTTATACTTGCAAGTAATGAACGTAAACGAATTCTTACAGCACCTAAATTATTTACTTCATCTATTTTTATTAGTGTATACATCTTGCCAAAGCTTGTTAAAATTTCTTCAACTTCATCTGTTGTAATAGCATCAACTCCACAACCAAATGAATTTATTTGAACTAACTCTAAGTTATCATGTCTACCAACAAAGTCAGCTGCTGCATATAATCTTGAATGGAACATCCATTGGTCTACAACACGTAATGGTCTTTCTGGTATTGATTTATCTGCAACACTGTCTTCTGTTAATACACACATTCCTAAACTTGTTATTAATGTATCTATTCCATGGTTAATCTCTGGGTCTATATGATATGGTCTACCAGCAAGTACTATTCCCTTTAAGTTATTTTTTTCTATATATTCTAATGTTTCTTTTCCCTTATTATGTATGTCTTCTCTGCATTTTTTATATTCTTGCTGAGCTTTTTCTATTGCAACTTTTAGTTCTTTTTTCGTAAAATTATATTCCTTGAATTCATCTAATTCCATCATTCTTTTTAATAATGCTTCTGATTCAAATGGTAAAAATGGATTTATGAATTTTACATTTTTTAGTTCTTCTACATTATTTTTTAGTACTTCTGAATATGATATTACAATTGGACAATTATATCTATTATTTGAGTCTTTATATTCTTTTCTTGAATATGGAATACATGGATAAAATATTGTTTTTATTCCTTTTTGTATTAAACTGATTACATGTCCATGAGATAGTTTTGCCGGATAACATACTGATTCTGATGGCATTGATTCTATCCCTTTTTCATATATCTTTCTAGTACTTTTTTCTGATATAATTACTCTAAATCCTAAATTGGTAAATAGTGTAAACCAAAAAGGATAATCTTCATACATATTTAATACTCTTGGTATTCCAATTGTTCCTCTTGGTGCGTCTTTTTCTTCTAATGGTGTATAATCAAAAATTCTTTCATATTTGTATTTTACTAAATTTGGTAAGTCTTTATGCGAATTTACTATTCCTTCTCCTTTTTCACATCTGTTTCCAGATATGTGACTCTTACCATTACTAAATTTGTTAATTGTTAATTGACAGTGGTTTTCACATCCATTACATCTTGTATGAGTTATTTTTATGTCTAATTTATCTATATCTTCTAATGTAGCAATTGTTGATTTATATTCCATGTCCATATTTGCTTCATATTGTTCACAAGCAAGTAATGCCATTCCATATGCTCCCATAAGGCCTGATATATCTGGTCTTATTACATTTCTTCCAACAATTAGTTCAAATGCTCTTAAAACTGCTTCATTATAAAATGTTCCACCTTGTACAACTATATGGCTTCCAAGTTTTTTTACATCTCTTATTTTCATTACTTTTTGTATTGCATTTTTAATTACTGAATATGATAGACCTGCAGATATATCTCCTACAGAATATCCTTCTTTTTGAGCTTGTTTTATTTTAGAATTCATAAATACTGTACATCTTGAGCCCAAGTCTACAGGATGTTTTGCTTCTAGAGCTTCTTCAACAAATTTTTCTATACTTAAGTTTAAGCTTTTTGCAAATGTTTCTATAAATGAACCACATCCTGATGAACAAGCTTCATTTAACATGATATTATCTATTGTGTTATTTTTTAATTTGATATATTTCATGTCTTGTCCACCAATATCAACAATACTTGTTACTTTTGGTTCGAATTTTTTGGCTGCTGTGTAATGAGCTATTGTTTCTATTTCGTTTAAATCTACATTTAATGCTGTTTGTATTAGTTTTTCTCCATATCCTGTAACTCCACTATAACGTATAACTGCTTTTTCTGGTAAAACTTCATATAATTTTTTTAACATTTCTATAACACTGTCTAGTGGTTTTCCTTCATTGCTTTGATATGCTGAATATAATAGTGTTCCATCTCTATCTGTTACTACAAGTTTAGAAGTTGTTGAGCCTGCATCAATTCCAATAAAACAGTCTCCTTTGTGTTCTGAAAGTGGTTTTTTTGGAACTACGTCCTTATCATGTCTTTTTTTGAATTCCTCATATTCAATATTGGTTTTGAATAGTGGTTGTAGTGGCTCTGATGTTGTATCATGAGATTGTCTTAATACTTGAATTTTGCTTTTTAATTTTTCTACACTTATTGGCTCATTTTCTATTGCATCTAAACATGCTCCTTTTGCAACTAATAAATGTGCTTCTTCTGGAACTACAGTCTGTTCTGGTGTTAAATGTAATGTTTCTACAAATCTTTTTCTTAGTTCTGGAAGATATGTAAGTGGTCCTCCTAAAAATGCTACATTTCCTCTAATTGGTCTTCCACAAGCTAAGCCTGAAATTGTTTGGTTTACAACTGCTTGCAAAATTGAAACAGCAATATCTTCTTTTGCTGCTCCTTCATTTAATAATGGTTGTACATCTGTTTTTGCAAATACACCACATCTTGAGGCTATTGGATATATTGTTTGATATCCTTTTGCAAGTTCATTTAAACCAGCTGTATCTGTGTTTAGTAATGATGCCATTTGGTCTAGAAATGCTCCTGTTCCTCCTGCACATGTTCCATTCATACGTTGTTCTATTGATTTTCCAAAATAAATTATTTTGGCATCTTCTCCTCCAAGTTCTATTACAACATCTGTTTGTGGTATGTATTTTTCTACAGCTCTTTTACATGCAACTACTTCTTGGATAAATGGTACATCTAAAAATCTGGCTGTACTCATTGCTCCAGATCCTGTTAATGCTATTGTAAATTTATAATCTCTATATTTTTCTGCTAATTCTTCTAATACTTTACATACTGTGTTTTTTGTATCAGAATAATGTCTTTCATATGATGTGTATATTTCTTCTAATTTTTCGTTCATTACAGCTATTTTGACTGTTGTTGAACCTACGTCCATTCCTATATGTACTAATTTATTCATAATTAGCCTCTATCCTCCTTGAGGCAAAAAATCTGGTTAAAAAAATTTTCGACTTTTTTCAACCTTTTTCCTCTAAATATTTTTTCAATTCAATTGTACTATAACATAAAGCTTGAGATTTTTCAAGTAAAATTTGGGGTCGGTTCCCAAATCGTCTGGGGTCGGTTCTCTTTTTTTCTTTTGGGCAATTTGGTGCCGGTTCTTTTTTGTCCCTTTTTTGTTCCTTTTTCTTTGCTCCATTGACTGTCTATGATTTGTTACTTTTTGTCGCTTTTTGTATAATACTTTTTTATTATACATTTTTTTTATGAATATTGTGTGAATTAATTAGAACAAAAGTGAACTTCGTTCACTCATAGCACTAGTTTAATATTAGTGCTTTTTATAAAGATGTTGTTTTTAAGTTTCCACCTATTTCTAGGCAACCCTTTTCTTTAATGGTCGTTGTTCTCGACCAATATCCATCGCTATTTCTAGGTTTGGACTAAAGATTCTTTTTATATATTTTCTACATTATAATTTCTATCATTATAAGTATTTTTATGTTATTAGATATTTCTGTCTATATGTAAAAATTTTCTAATAAATTAAAAAAACAATATTGCTAAACTAAGGAATCAACTAAAAAACTTGATTTTTCCTATTAAACAAAAAAGTTCTCACTACTAATTAACTGTTAAATAAACTTTTACATAGTTAAATAAAATTAAATGCACAATTTGTAAATGTCGAAATTTGCATATTATGTAAATTTGTGTTATAATATAAACATCGTATATTTTTATATACCCGTAGGCTGGGTACAAGTGTATAGGAGAAAGGCTATACAAGTCCAAACTACCACATTTTAATAGGAATCAATCCGAGGTAAGATTTTATGAATTTGAATTTTAATTTTAATTCCATTATCAAGTTTGAATTAATGGGATTTGCCGAGCCAATTTATAAAATTGGCAAGGTTACCAATGTTGATTCAACTGAGGTGGCTATAATCCCTCAGTTGAAAGTTTACAGAAATGTTCATGGTTCTATTCATGGAAGATTGGATCAGTACTGCACTGCTGACGACGATTGTGTTGTTCACATTCGCCGGAGTCTGATTGCAAGCTGGTGTTACGCTAAAGCTACAGATATTGAGATTCGGAAATTTATTTCTGAATCCGATGTTCAGTTTTCTATTCAGAAAACTGGGAGTACCAAAAAGTTCGAAGATTATACTTTTAATGAGTATAATCATGTAACCGGCTTCCATAAAGGGAACGGAAGGAGTTGTGCTCTTATAAAAGAAGCACAACAAACCATTGGTAACACCTAAAATTTGAACTATAACCCAGCAGGAGGTCGCTGTAATAGCGACCTCCTTTCCTTTTTATATTCTAATAACTATCTACATATTTTGTATCCACTTTTTTCAAATTTAAGAATTAATGAAACCCCACTCCTATAGAAGTGGGGCTGTGTGCTGTATTTGTGTGATTGTTAGATAAGTATTGTCTTGCCTTCATTATCAATAACAGCAAGACGATTATTTCCATTCATGCTTACCCATTCAAACTGAGTGGCATTATCTGAAACAATCTTAATCTTGTTTGTCGATACATCAATCGACATTAGCTTGTCATTTGCACTTATGATGTATATGACATCACCATAAATCTCAACGAACTTTACATTAGGCATCTGATAAACAACCTTATCCAGGTTGTCTAATTTCTTTATTTTCAAATTCTTCATTCCTCCTTCTACAGGAGTAACTTCAAACTGAAAATATTCGTTACCAATGTAGGCCAACCATACTTTCGTATCAGCTGACTCTACTTCAAAAGTGCACCCAGGACATGAATCAGATTCTTCTGATTCATCTTCCTCTAAACCCAAAATTTTCCGGATTTTCTGCTCAATGCTTTCAAACAAATCAGAGAAAAATTCCAAACAGTTTTCGTTTTCTGCCACATCCTGCTGACCATTCTGAATGGCCAATGATGAAATTGAAAAAGTCGCCATCATCATCATGACAACTGCCAGAGCTGCTATTTTCTTTTTCATAAGTCTTTCCTTTCTTCCTGTTAACAAACTAACAGCACACATTATCAGCCAAACCTTTTGACTTTAACCTATATTTTACCATATTTTCAACTTTACGTCAACTATTTTTATGGTTTTGATTAAAAAAAAAGGGAAAAAAAAGAACCGGCACCAAATTACCCAAAGGGAAAAAAGAGAACCGGCACTAAATTACCCAAGATATTTTTTTAAGAATTTTCCTGTATAGCTTCTTTCGTTTTTGCAAATTTGTTCAGGAGTTCCAACAGCAATTATTTCTCCTCCACCGTCTCCACCTTCTGGTCCTAAGTCTATTATATAGTCTGAGGTTTTTATTAAGTCTAAATTGTGTTCTATTACAATTATTGTATTTCCTGTGTCAACTAGTCTTTGTAAAATGTCTACTAATCTGTGAACATCTGCTATATGAAGTCCTGTTGTTGGTTCATCTAAAATATATAATGTCTTTCCTGTTGCTTTTTTAGATAATTCTGTTGCAAGTTTAACACGTTGTGCTTCTCCTCCTGATAGTGTTGTTGATGGTTGTCCTAATTTGATATATCCTAATCCAACATCATATAGTGTTTGAATTTTGTTTTTGATTTTTGGTATATTTTCGAAGAATTCTAATGCTTCTTCAACTGTCATGTCTAAAACATCTGCTATATTTTTTCCTTTATATTTAACTTCTAATGTTTCTCTGTTATATCTTTTTCCCTTACATACTTCACATGGTACAAATACATCTGGTAAGAAGTGCATTTCAATTCTGTGAACTCCATCTCCTGAACAGCTTTCACATCTTCCTCCTGGTACATTAAAACTAAATCTTCCTTTTTCATATCCTCTCATTTTTGCTTCATTTGTTTCTGCAAAAATGTCTCTTATTAAGTCAAATGCTCCAGTATATGTTGCAGGATTTGAACGTGGTGTACGTCCAATTGGAGATTGGTCTATATTTATGATTTTGTCTATATTATCTAGTCCTTTAATTTGTTTGCATTTTCCTGCTTTTTCTGTTGCTCCATTTAATTTTTGTGCAATATTTTTGTATAATACTTCATTTATTAATGTACTTTTTCCTGAACCTGATACACCAGTAACACATATGAATTTTCCAAGTGGAAATTTTACACTTATATTTTTTAAGTTATTTTCTGTAGCACCTATTATTTCTATACTTTTTTTATTTCCTGTTCTTCTTTTTTTAGGTACTGTAATTTGTTTTCTTCCACTTAAATATGCTCCTGTAATTGAATTTTCTACATTTTTTATTTCTTCAGCAGTTCCTTGTGCCATTACTTTACCACCATGCACTCCAGCTCCTGGTCCAATGTCAATTATTTGGTCTGCTGCATACATTGTGTCTTCATCATGTTCTACTACTATTAGTGTGTTTCCTAAATCTCTTAATTTCTTTAATGTTGCAATTAGTTTGTCATTATCTCTTTGATGCAAACCTATACTTGGCTCATCTAGTATATATAATACACCTGTTAGTCCTGAACCTATTTGTGTTGCTAAACGTATACGTTGTGCTTCTCCTCCTGATAGTGTTCCTGCACTTCTTGATAATGTTAAATATTCTAGTCCTACATCTATTAAAAATTGAAGTCTTGAATTTATTTCTTTTAAAATTAGTTCTGCAATCATTTTTTGTGAACTTGTAAGTTCTAAGTTTGAAAGAAATTCTTTTAAATGTTTTACTGATAGGTCTGTCATTTCATTTATGTTGATTCCACCAACTTTTATTGATAATATTTCTTTTTTTAGTCTTGTGCCATGACATTCATCACATGGTAATTCACTCATATATAATTCATAAAAATCTCTCATTCCTTGAGATTTTGTTTCGTTGTGGCGTCTTTCAAGTGTTGGAATTACTCCTTCAAATGGAGCAGTAAATTGTCTTTTTCCTATTGATGATTCATATTCAAAATCTATTTCTTCATTTCCTGTTCCATATAGGATTTTATCCAAAAATTCTCTTGGTAAATCTTTGATTTTTTTATTTCTTATATCTATTCTATAATGTCTTCCTACACTTTCAAAATACATTTTTGCCATTGTGTCGCCTTTTTTCATAGTGCTTGAGCCAAATGCTTTTACTCCATCATATAATGTTTTGTTTTTGTCTGGAATTATTAGGTCTTCATCCATTTTCATTAAATAACCTATTCCTGAACATTTTGGACATGCTCCATATGGATTATTAAATGAGAACATTCTTGGTGTTAATTCTGGAAAACTGAATCCACAGTCTGGACATGCATAGTTACAGCTATATAGTACTGGCTTTTTCCCTACTACATCAATTAATACTAAGTTTTCTGCATGTTTTAATGCTACTTCTATTGATTCTGTAAGTCTTCCTACAATATCTTCTTTTATGACTAATCTGTCTACTACAATTTCTATTTCATGTTTTTTATTTTTTTCTAGTTTAATTTCATCTGATAAGTCATATATTTCTCCATCTACTCTAACTCTTGCAAATCCATCTTTTTGTAGGTCTTCAAACAGTTTTGTATATTCTCCTTTTCTTCCTCTAACAACTGGTGCTAAAACTTGTATCCTTGTTCCTTCTTCTAATTTCATTACATTGTCTACAATTTGGTCTATTGATTGTTTTTCTATTTTTTTACCACAATTAGGACAATATGGTGTTCCTATTCTTGCATATAGTAAACGTATATAATCATATATTTCTGTTACTGTTCCTACTGTTGAACGTGGATTTTTTGAGGTTGTTTTTTGGTCTATTGAAATTGCTGGTGATAGTCCTTCTATTGATTCTACTTCTGGCTTTTCCATTAGTCCTAAAAATTGTCTTGCATATGATGATAAACTTTCTACATATCTTCTTTGTCCTTCTGCATATAGTGTATCAAATGCTAGTGATGATTTTCCTGACCCTGATAGCCCTGTTATTACAACTAATTTGTTTCTTGGAATTTCTAAATTTATATTTTTTAAATTATGTTCTTTTGCTCCTTTTATTATTATTTTATCGTTCATTTTCCCCATTCCTTTTTTACTCTTTTAATTGTTCCGCATTATTTTATCACATTTTAGTCGACTTTACAATATATAAAACAGTTGTTTTTATATTTTTATAGTAGTATTTTTAGCTAAAATATGATATAAATAAAAAAGTAATACCATAAAAAGGAGTAATTATCATGAAAAAAGATAAACAAATTGAGAAGATTCCAGATGAAAAACTAACAGAACTTTTTAATCAAGCTGATTCTACTCAAGAAAAACTACAATATTTTTCCAAAATACAAGATTATAATATACAAATGAACTTATTAGAAAGTATTCCAATCAATGAAAAATACAAATTTATAGGAAAAATAAAATCAACACAAGGAATTGCAATGGCATTAAATGGCTTGGGTGATGATAAAACAAAAAGTAAAACATTTAATTATATAGCAAAACAATTTAAAGGAAATAATGAAGGAATATTAAAAATATTGAATTTGATATGTGCATATTTAAAAATAAAAAAGAACTATCAGAAAAAATACAATCAATAATTATATATAATTGCCAAGATTTTAATATAAATATTTTAAAACAAACTATAAACTTAGAAGAATTACAACTAATTCATTCTGGACTGGTAGATATTAGTAATATCAAAAATTTTAAAAAGCTTAAATATTTAAAAGTTGCACATTGTAATGTGATTAGTATACCAAGTATTGCTTTATTAGAAAATTTGGAGCAATTATATCTAAACCATATAGAAATACCTTATGATATTGATATATTCAAAATGCAAAATTTAAAATTTATATCTTTAAGTGGATCTAATGTTCCAAATAAAGAAAAATATATTGAAACACTACATAAACAAAATGAAAAAGTAACCATAGAGTTTGAAAAAAATGATTTGCCAATAGTATAGGAGGAATTATGGATAATTATGAAATATTTGAAATAGATAATGATGAAAATGAGTATAAATATAATTTGCAAATTAATAACATACATAATATTAATATTCAAGAAGAACAAACAAAAAAAGTTGATATTTTACTGGATGGAATCTTTCAAAATAATAATGGATAGCTTGTGCTTATCTCTCTTAAGAATAGAGCATATTATGATATTAACTTAATATTCAATATGCTCTATCTAAATCAAAACTAACAAAATTGGCTAATTTTTTCTTAAAAAAATTTCTAATAATTTATCCTATTCATCATATAATATCATTATCAATAAAATATTTCATTTTCTTTTCAAATTCTGCTTTAAAATTTATGTCTGTTTCTATTTTTTCTTTAAATATATCTCCATATAATTTTTGTTCTATGTTTTTGATATTAAAATGGCTTAAAATTTCTTGTATTTGCTTTTCTTCGTTTGAAGCTTCTTGAAATTCTATTTCAATAAAATTTCCTAGCATATCTACTTCATCTATGTATATTTTTAAATCTTTAAATTTCCTAATTTGTCTTTTCCTGTTTATATATAAATATGGTTTCATTCCTATTAGACTTAAAAAATTTACTCCTTCTCTAAATTCTTTAAGTTTAATTTTAGATTCATTCCAAATGTTATCTTTTATCTTCTTTTTACATTCTAAATATATTTCATCATTCTTCTTTCTTACTCGGCAAATAAAACCATACTTATCCAAGGATTCAAATCCTTTCCACCCTAACACTAAGTCTATGGTTTCACTTTTTTCTTGTATTTCTTCTGTTTCTAACTCAATTTCCTTAATTTTTGAGTCACTTTCTATTTTAAATCTTATCTCTTTTTCTATCTCCATATTTTTTCTCTCCATATTTTTCTATTAGATAATATAAATAAATCTTTACTTATTCTAATAAATTTATTAATTTAACAAATATATTATAGCAATAATTTTAATTAAAGTAAAGAAAAGACGAACTTGCTCAAGGTACTATCTTGTACTTTTGAGTAAAATATGGTATAAATAATATGTTACATATAGGAAATTATTTGAAATGAATTAACTTTTATTACTATGTGTACCTTTAGATTAAAGCAAGAAGGGAATGAATTTTTTATGTTTAAATTACATTCAGAATACAAACCAACAGGCGACCAGCCACAAGCAATAGAATATTTAAGTAATGGTGTAAAAGAAGGCAAAAAATATCAAACTTTGCTTGGTGTTACTGGTTCTGGAAAAACTTTTACAATGGCAAATATAATACAAAATGTGCAAAAACCAACATTAGTTTTAGCACATAATAAAACACTTGCAGGACAGCTATATTCAGAATTTAAAGAATTTTTCCCAGAAAATCATGTAGAATATTTTGTAAGTTATTACGATTATTACCAACCAGAAAGTTATATAGCCCAAAGTGATACATATATAGAAAAAGATGCCTCAATTAATGATGAAATTGATAAATTACGTCATTCAGCTACAGCATCTTTATTTGAAACACGAGATGTTATAATTGTAGCTTCTGTTTCTTGTATATATGGATTAGGTGACCCTATAGATTATGAAAACATGATTGTTTCTTTAAGACCTGGAATGGAAGTTTCTAGAGAAAAGATTATGAAAAAACTTATTAATATGCAATATTCTAGAAATGAAATTGATTTTAAAAGAGGAACTTTTAGAGCCAAAGGTGATATTTTAGAAATCTACCCTTCTGATAAAAGCGAATCTGCAATAAGAGTTGAATTTTGGGGTGATGAAATAGAAAAAATTTCTGAAATAAATCCTGTAACTGGTAAATCTATTGGAACACGTAGTCATGTTATGGTCTTTCCTAACTCTCACTATGTTACATCAAAAGAAAAGATGGAAAGAGCACTAAAAACAATAGAACAAGAATTAGAAGAAAGAGTTGAATATTTTAAAAGTCAAAATAAGTTAATTGAAGCTCAAAGAATTCAAGAAAGAACAAATTTTGATATGGAAATGATGAAAGAAACTGGTTTTTGCCAAGGAATAGAAAATTATTCAAGACATATTAGTGGTAGAGAACCTGGAAGTGCACCTTTTACCCTATTTGATTATTTTCCAAAAGATTTCTTGCTTTTAATTGACGAATCTCATGCAACTATCCCTCAAGTTAGAGCAATGTATAATGGAGATAGAGCTCGTAAAGATTCTCTTGTAAAATATGGTTTTAGACTACCTTCTGCTTATGACAACAGACCTTTGACTTTTAAAGAATTTGAGGAAAGAATTAATCAAGTTATTTTTGTTAGTGCTACACCAGCAGAATATGAAAAAGAACATTCTAAAGATAATGTTGTAGAACAAATTATTAGACCTACAGGATTATTGGATCCAAAAATTGAAGTAAAACCTGTTTCTAACCAAATTGATGATTTGATTGAACAAATAAGAATTAGAGTTGAGCGTAATGAAAGAGTTTTAGTTACTACTTTGACAAAAAAGATGGCTGAAGATTTAACAGCATATTTAAAAAGTCTAGATATTAAAGTAAATTATATGCATTCAGATATTAAAGCTTTGGAAAGAATGGAAATTATTCGTAATTTACGTTTAGGTGAATTTGATGTTTTAGTTGGAATTAACCTTTTAAGAGAAGGTCTTGATATTCCAGAGGTTTCTTTAGTAGCCATATTAGATGCTGATAAAGAAGGCTTCTTACGTTCTGAACGTTCTTTAATTCAAACAATAGGGCGTGCTGCAAGAAATACTAATGGTACAGTTATTATGTATGCTGATGAACTTACAGATTCTATGGAAAAAGCTATTACTGAGACAAACAGAAGACGTGCTATTCAAGAGGCTTATAATAAAGAACACAATATTGTTCCAAAAACTATTAATAAATCTATTAGAGATTCTATTAAAGCTATTCAGGTTGAAAATATTGGTGTCGAATATAAGTTTGAAAAAGAAGATGATATTAAAGATACAATTTCAAAACTTACTGATGAAATGCTAGAACATGCAAGTCGTATGGAATTTGAACAAGCTGCAGAATTAAGAGATAAAATTAAAGAATTAGAAAAATTATTATAACAACAAGAAAGGGACAAAAAAGAACCGGCACCAAATTGCCCAAAAAGGACAAAAGAGAACAAAAGAGAACTGGTACCAAATTGACCATAACAACAAAAAAGGGACAAAAAAGAACCGGTACCAAATTGACCAAATTTACATGAAAATGACCGGCTGGAACCTCCAGCCGGTCTAAAACTTAATTTGACTTTTCTACCATGCAAACAAACCTTTTGTCTGCAGTTTGAGCACTCTTTTGGATAGAAACTTGCGGATATCTCCGCTTCACGTTGATAATTTCCGGTCCGTTCATACAGACCTTCATCTTCATGGCATTAGATGCCATGAAAACTTCCATCAAGTGGAAGATGTTGGGATTCGAACTCCGCATTTTTCTTTTCATTGTTTTTTCCTCCTAAGTAGGTCTATTAAAAGTCTTAGTTTTTTCAGCAAAAACTGCTTCTTCTATTATACAACAAATTCCTAAATTTGTAAACTTTTTTATTTTAAAAGATTTCTTTCATAATTATATTCTTTTTTAATAATAATTCTTGAAATATAATATGTAATTATATATAATTATCAAAAAAAGGAAAAAATTTATATGTTAAGTTTAATAAAAAATGAATTAATAAAAATTTTTAAAAGAAAAAGTATATACTTCTTGTTCATTTTATCAGTAATAGCAATAATTATTTACAATTATAAAAATCCTGACCAAAATGAAATATCTAGTGAAGGAAGTAAGAATATGCATATAATTAGTGATACTTCTTTAGAAAGTGATAAAAACAATCCAGAAAGCTACATTTCTTCACTAGCATATAATGAATTGGCTAAATTATATAATGATAATTTTGAAGAAAATTCGTGGCAAAGATATGCTTTAAATGAAGAAAGAGGTGGATATTCTTTTAAAAATATTTTCACAGAATATAATCAAGATATTATGAATTATTTAATTAATATTAAAGATTATGAATATAATCCAAATACTCAAATAACAAATGAAATATATGAAACATCAAAAACTAAATATAATGAATATGTAGAAGCATTAAAGTCAAATGATTGGAAAAATTTTGTTAATTTAAAAATTAAAAATTTAGAAGAAAGAAAAAACACTCAAACTCTTCTACCAGAAGAAATTGAAGAAATAAATTTTGAAATAGATTGGTATTATTTAAGATTAAATAATAATATTAATTATGATGATAATATTATTAATCAATATTTGTCAGAATATAAAGGTATTTATTATCTGATTGTTTATAGAGAATCTTTAATAGATGTAAAATCTCAAGCTGATATTAGTGAATTAAATGACTACAAAGCAAAATTAGAATTGTACAAATATGCCATTGAAAATAATATAAATTATGATATGTCAGCTGAGAAAAATCTCATTTTAAATAATAAAATTGATGCAAGAATTTCTTTTATTAGGACTTTTGACAATTTTAATTTAATACTAATTATAATAACAATATATATTTCATCAACTATAATAACTGAAGAAATATCTAAAAAAACAATTAAAAACCTATTAACAAAACCTCATAAAAGATTAACAATTATAATGTCTAAAGTATTTGCTTGTATGATAACTATCATTATTTCAATGATTTTTATAGGTATAGTTCAATTTTTTGTTGGAGGCTTAACTTTCGGATTTGATAGTTATGCTAATGGTTATGTAGGATATGATATTAATAATAATATATTATTTAATATGAACTTATTAAGTTATCTTATAATTAGTGGAATTACTAAACTTCCTGAATACATAATAATTAGTTTGTTTTGTATTTTTATTGGAATTTTTAATAAAAATATAGCTATGTCTATGATTTTAACATTAATGATATGTATCTTTGCTAATACTGCTTTAGCAGAATGGTCTAAAGTGGATGCTCTTTCTAAAATTACAAGATATTTCATAACAAATAATTGGAATTTTAGTACATATTTATTTGGAAATATTTCAAGTATCAATGGAATAAACTTATGGCATTCAATTGTTGTATATTTTGTTTATTTTGTTTTACTATTAAAAATAACAGTTTTCAAATTTAAGAAATTAGAAGTATAAAAATAATTTATTACAATAAAGCATATGATAATAAGTTTTATCACATGCTCTATTTTCTTTGTCAGTTGCCAGCAGAAATTTTGAAACCAGCCATTAATATTATAAGTTCAAATTGATATTATAGTTCAAATTGAGAATTATATAATTCTGCATATGCCCCATTTTTAGCCATTAATTGATCATGATTTCCTTGTTCAATAATATTACCATTTTTCATAACTAAAATTAGGTCTGCATTTTTTATAGTTGATAATCTATGAGCAATAATAAATGAAGTTCTTCCTTCTGTAAGTTTATCCATTGCTTGTTGAACTAACTCTTCTGTTCTTGTATCTACATTTGAAGTTGCTTCATCTAATATTAAGAATGGTGAATCTTGTATCATTCCTCTTGCAATTGTTAATAATTGTTTTTGTCCTGCAGATACTGTATCATTTTCTGATAAATATGAATTATATCCATTTGGTAATGTTCTAATAAAATGGTCTAATCCTACTTCTTTACATACTTCTATTACTCTTTCATCACTTACATTTTCTTGGTTATAAATTATGTTTTCTTTTACAGTACCTTCAAATAACCAAGTATCTTGTAATACCATTGTAAATAAATCATGTATATTTTCTCTTGTTAAATCTTTTGTAGAAACTCCATCAATTCGAATATCTCCAGAATTAATATCATAAAATTTCATTAATAAATTTACCATTGTGGTTTTTCCGGCTCCAGTAGGCCCTACTATGGCAATTTTTTGTCCTGGCAATGCTGTTGCTGTAAATCCATTTATTGTAGGTTTATCATTATTATCATATTGGAATACAATATGATCAAATTCAATTTTTCCTTTTACTTTATTTTTGTCTAAATATTTTTTGTTTTCTGTTTGTTCTGGCATTTCTTTTTCGTCTAAAAATTCAAATACTCTTTCACTAGCAGCTGCTGTTGATTGTAGTGATGTCATACTTTGCGCAATTTGTGATAATGGATTTGTGAATAATCTTACATATGTAATAAATGCTACAATTACTCCAAAAGATATAATATTATTCATTGTAAGTAATGCACCAACTATACAAACTGCAACATATCCAAAATTTCCTATAAATGCCATAATAGGTTGCATAATTCCTGATAAAAATTGACTCTTTTGATTAGCTATAGAAACTTTTCTATTATATTCATCAAATTTTTCATCTGATTCTTTTTCTCCATTATATGCTTTTACTACATTCAATCCTGAATAGATTTCCTCTATATGTCCATTTAAATTTCCTAATTCTTCTTGTCTTTGAACAAAGTATTTTTGAGATTTTCCTAGAATGAAGAACATTCCTAAAAATCCAAATAGACTTGCTCCTATTGCAGTTAATGCCATTATCCAGTTTGTAATAAACATCATTATAATTGAACCTAAAAATAATGTTATATTGGTTACTAAGCTTCCTAAAGATTGGTTCATTGTTTGGGCTATCATGTCAACATCGTTTGTAACTCTTGAAAGTGTATCTCCTGCTTGGTGTTGATCAAAATAGCTTAATGGTAATTTGTTTATTTTTATTGATATTCTTTTTCTTAAACTTCTTGCAAAATTATTGGCAACATTTGTCATACATAAACCTTGTATAAATGTAAATATTGCACTACATCCATATATACAGATTAAAAATATTGTTATCGATTTAATTGCATTCATATCCATTTCTGCCATTAAACCTTTTTGTATTTCATCTGTCATTTTTGATAATTGGTCTGGTGCTGATATTGATAAAATTGCTCCAATTATTGCTAAGATTAAAGATATAATTATTAAAATTTTAAATTTTCCTAATTCTTTTATAAGTCTTCTAACAGCTTCTTTAAAATCTTTTGCTTTTTCACCAGCTGCCATTCCTCGTCCCATGGGTCCTCTCCTTGGAGTTCCTGCTCCATTGCTACTCATCTTTTTTCATCCCTTTCTTGGTCTATATTTTTAAGCTCCCAATTCTTTTTCAGATAATTGAGATAATGCTATTTGTTTATATACTTCACAGTTTTTTAATAATTCTTTATGTGTTCCTTTTCCAACTACTACACCATTATCTAGTACAATAATTTGGTCTGCATTCATTATTGTTCCTATTCTTTGTGCTACAATTAAACTTGTTGCATCTGCTGTATATTTTTTTAGTTCTTTTCTTAATACACTGTCTGTTTTATAATCTAGTGCAGAAAAACTGTCATCAAAAATGTATATTTCTGGATCTCTTGCTATTGCTCTTGCTATTGCTAATCTTTGTTTTTGACCTCCAGATACATTTGTACCTCCTTGTGCTATATGACTTTCATATTTGTCATCCATTTTTTCTACAAAGTCTTTTCCTTGTGCTACTTCTATTGCCTTTTTTATTTGTTCTTCTGTTGCTTTTTCTTTACCATTATCTCCATAGGCAATATTTGAACTTACTGTTCCATTGAACATAACAGCTTTTTGTGGTACATATCCTATTTTATTGTGTAAATATTCTTGTGTATAGTCTTTTACATTTACTCCATCAACAAGAACTTCTCCTTCTGTTGCATCATAAAATCTTGGTACTAAATTAATTAATGTAGATTTTCCACTTCCTGTTGAGCCAATAAATGCTACTGTATCTCCTTTATTGGCTTTAAATGAAATATCTTTTAATAGGTATTCATCTGCATCAGGATATTTGAATGATACATTTTTAAATTCAACTGTTCCAACTTCTTTTGTCGTTGGTTTATCAATTTTTCCATCTTTTATACTAATTTGTGTATCTAATACTTCATTTATACGGTTTGCAGATACTTGTGCTCTTGGTAACATCATAAATATAAATGCAAGCATTAAAAATGCCATTATTACTTGCATAGCATATGAACTAAATACTACCATATTACCAAATAATACTACTTTGTCAGCAATTCCTGCTTCTTTTATTAGTGTTGCTCCTACAAAGTATATTGCAAGTGTTACTGAATTCATAATTAAATACATTAGTGGTTGCATTATAGAAAATAAACTTTGGTTAAATAATTGTTGATTTGTTAAATTATTATTTGCTACATTGAATTTATCTTCTTGATATTGTTCTGCATTAAATGCTCTAACAACTCTTATTCCTGTTAGGTTTTCACGTGTTACACCATTTAATTTATCTATTAATTTTTGTACTCTTCTAAATCTTGGCAATACTATTACCATTAATATTGCTATAACTGACATTAATACTACAACTGCTATTCCTGTTATTGTACTCCATTGCCAACTTTTGTTCAAGATTTTTGTTACAGCCCATATTGCTGTAATTGGTGCTTTAATTAATAATTGCATTCCCATTGCTATTAACATTTCTATTTGTGTTACATCATTTGTTGTTCTTGTTATTAAACTGTTCGTAGAGAATTGTTTTACTTCTTGCATTGCTAAATTTTCTACTTTAGTAAAGATTTTCTTTCTGATGTTTTTTGAAAAATTTGAAGATATTTTTGAAGTTATATATCCTGTTACTATTGCTGCAACTAAGCTTCCAAATGCACATGCAAGCATATATCCTCCATTAATTAATATATCTTTCATCTCACTTCCTTCTGTTTGTACGAGTTGTGTTATTTCTGACATATAGTCTGGCATTTTTAATTCTAGCCATACTTGTGTAAATATAAGTGCTAGAGATATAAGAATAAATAACCAGTCTTTTTTTGTAAAGTTTTTAAATAGTTTTAACATATTCTTCTCCCTTCTTTTATTGTAAAATTTTGCGCATATTGTATTTTATTACTTTTGAGGCATTTTATCAAGATAAATTATAAATGTTTCACAAAAAATTTACATTTTATTAGATGCCAAGGGGTTGTCAAAATCTCCGTCCCCATTGACAACTATTTCAGCTCCTAAAAATACAATGTAAAAACATACATATGTCCACATCATTATAAGCATTAATGTTGTTAGACTTCCATATGTTATAGAAAATCCTTTAAATATATCTAAATATATTGAAAATACAAATGATACTAATTTTATAACTACTGCTGAAAATAATGCTCCTAGTACTAGGCTTTTTATTTTTTTGTTTGATTTTACCATATATTTGTATAGTATTAGGATTATAATAAATGTAATAGTTATTAATCCAAATTCTATAAAAATTTTTTCTATAATTCCTAAATTAAATAAAATTCCAAATTGTTCTTTTAAAAGAGATATTAATGTTTTTCCAAAAACAAGGACTATTAATGCCATTACTATTAATATTATGAAAAATATGGTTTGTATTATTGATTTAAATCTTAGATAGAAATAATTTGTTTGAACTTTATTTTTTACTCCATAAATTTTTTGTAATCCTTTTGTAAATGCATATAGTCCTTTTCCTGCAGACCATAATGTAAATATTATTGATATTGAAATTGTTCCTATTGATTTTGAATAGACTTCTTGAACTATGTTTAAAACTAGTTCTTCCATGTTTGATGGGATTATTCTAGATATAACTTCAAATAGTGTTTTTTGGTTTATTCCAGTATATTGTATCATTGTTAATAATAATATTATAAATGGAATAAATGATAGTATTGTGTAATATGCACATTGTGCAGAATATTCACTAACATTGTCTTTTGAAAGATTTGCAATTATTTTTTTTGCAAAAGAATATATTTTTTCCATAATTGTTGTTTACTCCCAAAAATAAAAAAGACTTATATTATATTATAAGCCTTTTATGGAATTTTTATTATTAATTTAAGTAAATCTGTAAGCCGGGTTCTGTCATTTAAAATAGTCATTTATCTAGAACATATATTGCTATATGTTTCAAGCCACGCATTTCAGAAGACGCCGAGCAGACTTAATCTTCTACTTAGGTGTTGCTCCAGATGGGGTTTACACTGACCCATTATGTCACCATACTGGCGGTGAGCTCTTACCTCGCCTTTTCACCCTTACCTCACTAATATTTAAGGATTTAATCCTAATATATAAAGTAGTTAAAACTACACAAAATTGAGGCGGTTATTTTCTGTTGCACTTTCCTTAAGGTTTCCCTCACTAGACGTTATCTAGCATCATTGCTCTATGGAGCCCGGACTTTCCTCTCGTAAATCCTTTCGAATTTTACCAGCGACTATTCAATTTACTCTAAGGTATTATAGCACAAATTTTAATATTTGACTATATAGAAATTGAAATTTTCCATTTTTTTTTTGGAATATATTTACAAAATAACCATATTACATTTTTTATATTTATTGACATTGCATTGGACTGGTTGCATTCTTTACTGCTCTGAAACAAATTTAGAGTTATCCAAAG